>NZ_JAEMSD010000068.1 GCF_016462955.1 Bradyrhizobium sp.
ACCATCGCGCAGGGAAGGCCGAGTGATCGGCACCACCTGTATGCTGCTGTGCGGTTCTTCTGCGTGTGCCTATTGCGCAGCAGACCGCGGGTGCGTTGTCAGCACCCGGCCTTCCCTGCGCCCTCTTGGTTTAGAGGGACAAAGGATGAAGCAAAGCTCGGGCGAATTGCGCCGCGAGGATGTGGAGGCGTGTCTGCGCTGAGCTGCGTGCAACGAGCGCGATCTCGTAGGGTGGGCAAAGCGCAGCGTGCCCACGCTCCTGTGCCCGTATCGAGCAGTTGGTGGGCACGGCGCTACGCGCCTTTGCCTACCCTACGGCACCGCCGCTGGGATGTGTACTGGAGCATCGCAATGATGATGTGGAGGAAGCTTGCGGCACATTCCGCTCTTGCCCCGTCGCATCCGGTCCCTCTCCGCCGCAACGCTCACGCCGGCCACGCCTGTCCGCCGCCGTCGATGCGCAGCACCTGGCCCGAGACGAACGCGCCCATCGGGCCGGCAAAGAACTCGACCACGCGCGCGACCTCGTCGACGGTGGCGATGCGGTCGAGCGTGCCGGTCTCGACCATGCGGTCGGGATCGACGGCGCGGGTGCCGAGGAAGCGGCCGGTGCGGGTGTCGCCGGGCGCGATGCAGTTGACCGCGACGTCGAAGGGGCGAAGCTGGTCGGCGAGGCAGCGCGTATAGTGCGTCACGCCGGCCTTCGACACCGCATAGATCGCGCCGTTGGTGCGGCCCTTGAAGGCTGCGACCGAGCCGAGCGTGACGATGCGGCCGCGGCGCCGCTCCATCATGCCCTTCGCGACCGCCTGGCAGGTCAGGATGGTCGAGAGCAGATTGCGCTCCAGCACCGCGCGCACGTCGGGCTCGGTGATGTTCACCGCGTCGTTCGGATCGGGCTTGCCGCCGGCGGCCGCGATGTCGCCGCCGGCATTGTGCACGAGGATGTCGATCGGCCCGAGCGCGGCTTCGGTCTCGGCGATGACGCGTGCGATATCCTCGCTCCTGGTGAGGTCGCCGAGCACGCGCTGCGTGCGCACGCCGTAGTCCCGGCCGATCTCCGCGGCCACCGCGGTCAGCGTGGTGCCTTCGCCATATTCCGCCGGCCCGTTCTCGCGCATGCCGTGGATCGCAACGCCGGCGCCGAGCGCGGCGAGCTTCTCCGCAAAGGCGCGGCCGAGCCCTCGCCCTGCGCCTGTCACCAGCGCCACCTGGCCGGCCAACATCCTCGTTCCGTCATGCGATGCCATGATCTTCTCCGTTGCGAATGTCACGATCGCCGGCGCCTGCACCAGGCACGTCGGCGCCATCAGCTGCGCAACTGCGGTCGCGCAGGTCGAAGTCTACCAGAGGGATTCGAGGCTGGCGAACATGGCGCGCCCTTGCTTCGTGTCTCGCGATTCACGCGCAAACCAGCCGACTTGTTGCGGGAAGCCGAATTGCTTTTTCGAGCAGGGCTATTTACGCAGCGCGCGTCCGGTCCTTTCGCGCCTCCATCAGTATCATAATGGAATGAATAGACCGGCCCCTGTCAGGCCGTCGTTCAGTCCGGGAAAGCTGCTGAAAACGGCCTATAGTGCTCGCAAAAATGACGAATGTGCAGCCTGCGATCGCCGACGCAGGCCTGTCGCCGTTTCACGATGACCACGCCCTCCACTTGACGAGTTCAAAAAAAGAACTGTATGTTGCCGCGAGACGGCCGGGTTCAACGGCCGCGAGCTCGGTCGGGTGCGCAGCGGTTTCGAACCGCATCGACGCTCCGCGCGGGTGAGCAACAAGGGAGGACGGGTCATGCTGACGAAATGGAAGAGCCTTGCTGTTCTGGCGTTGCTGTTGAGCAGCCCGGCATTCGCCTCGGACGAGCCGGGTGTTACGGCGACGGAGATCAAGATCGGCGGGGTGTTTCCGTTCAGTGGACCTGCCTCATCGATCGGCGTCGTGGGCAAGGGCCTGGTCGCCTACATCCAGTCCGTGAACGATCGCGGCGGCATCAACGGACGCAAGATCAACTATATCGCCTACGACGATGCCTACAGCCCGCCCAAGGCGGTGGAGCAGGCCCGCAAGCTCGTCGAGAGCGACGAAATTGCCTTCATGTTCGGCCAACTCGGCACGCCCGGCATTTCGGCGACGGCAAAATATCTGAAGGCGAAGAACGTACCCAGCATCGCGATCGTCAGCGGATCGTCCAAGTTCACCGAAATCGCCAGCCACCCGCTGACCACGACGGGCCTCGTCAGCTACGACACCGAAGGAAAGATCTACGCCAAATATCTGACGCGGACGCTGCCGAACGCCAAATACGCGGTCCTCTATCAGAACGACGATCTCGGCAAAGACTATCTCAATGCCTTCAAAACGTTCCTCGGCAAGGATTTCGATCGCAAGGTCGTCGCCGCCTCCTATGAGGTGTCCGAGCCCACCATCGATTCACAGATCACCAATCTGAAGAGCTCCGGTGCCGAGGCCCTGGTGATCGCGGGCACGCCGAAATTCGCCGCGCAGGCGATCCGGCAGGCCTCCCTGATCGGCTGGAAGGCGACCGTCATCATCAACTTCCCCTCCAGCTCGGTCGGCGGCACGCTCACGCCCGCCGGTCTCGACAAGTCGGTCGGCGTGATCGTCGGGACCATCAACAAGGACCTGCTGGATCCCGCCTGGAAAGACGATCCCGGCATGCAGGCGTACCGCGCCTTCCTCGACAAATACCTGCCGGGCGTCGACGTCACCAACGGCAGTTATTTGACCGGCTATCAGCAGGGCATCCTGCTCGAGCAGATCCTCAAGCAATGCGGGAATGATCTCTCCCGCAAGAACATCGTCGCCCAGGCCAAGAACTTGCGGGATTTCGTCGTCCCGACGGCGCTGCCGGGAATCAAGGTCAACACCAGCGAAACCGAGAACATGATCTGGACCCAGATGCGCCTGCAGCGATGGAACGGCGCCACCTGGGAAGCCTTCGGAGACGTGCTGGACGCCAGGTCCGAATGAGCGTGCGGCGGGACTCGTAACGGGGCGCGGAGCCGGCTTCCGGCAAGCCAGGAGATCATGTTGATGACGACGGCACTGAAGTTTGCGCCGAGGGAGCTGCACATCGAGCGCCGCTCCGACGGCACGCTGGTCCTGAGCTCGCCCCTCGCGTGGACGCCCTGTGATTGGCGCATCACCGATTTTCTGCCGAGCTGGGCGGAGGCGGCTCCGGACCGGGTCTTCCTCGCGCAGCGCAATGCGAAAGGTGGATGGGACGAAATCACCTATCGCGAGGCGTGGTCGCAGGTCCAGGCGGTCGGCCAAAGCCTGATCGAGATGGGCGCCAGGCCGGGCGCCAAGCTGGCGATCCTGTCGGGAAACTCGATCGAGAACGCCGTGATGTCGTTTGCGGCGATGGCGGTCGGAATCATCCTGGCGCCGATCTCGCCGAACTACACGCTGATGCCCGGCGGGCTTGCGCGGCTCAAGGAGGTCGCGGAAGTGCTGCGGCCGAATGTCGTGTTCGTGCAAAGCGGGCGCGACTTCTCCGCCGGCCGCTCCATCCCCGAACTGGCCGAGGCGACATGGATCAGCGTCGACGGCGCGCCGGACACGGTACCCTTCCGCGTGCTGACTGACCGATCCGGTCACGAGGAATTTGACCGTGCCTGCCGCGCCGTTGCTTGCGACGATATCGCCAAGATTCTCTTCACGTCGGGCTCGACGGGCTCTCCGAAAGGCGTGCTCAACACCCACCGCATGATGGCGAGCTCGCTGCAGATGAGCAGCCTGCTGGTGTCGCCGCCGACGGCGCCGGTCCAGGTGGAGTGGTTACCCTGGCACCACACCATGGGCAGCAACGTCATCCTCCACGGCATCCTCAAGAACGGCGGGACGCTCTACATCGATGACGGCCGGCCGGTCCCGCAGCTGTTTCACAAGACGCTCGCCAACCTCAAGGAGATCTCGCCGACCGCCATGTTCAACGTCCCCGCCGGCTACAATCTGCTTTGCGACGCCATCGAGCAGGATTCCGAGCTCGGCGCCGGCGTGTTCAAGCGGATGGACCGCATGACCTACGCGGGCGCTGCCATCTCGCAAGGTACGCTGGAGAAGCTGTATCGGTTGACCTCCTCGATCACGGGACGGCGGATTCCGGTGATGGCGGGCTACGGCACGACGGAGACCGCGCCGACCATAAGCACGACGCATTGGGCGACGGACCGGCCCGGCGAGATCGGGCTTCCGGCGCCGGGGCTCCAGCTCAAATTGCTCCCGGTCTCCGATTCCTACGAGGCCAGGGTGAAGGGACCCAATGTCACGCCGGGTTATCTCGGCCGGCCTGACCTCACCGACAAGGCCTTCGATGAAGAAGGCTTCTACCGGATCGGCGATACCGTCTCGTTTCTGGACCCGGAGAAACCGGAGCGGGGGCTGCGCTTCACCGGCCGCATCTCGGAGAATTTCAAGCTCGCGAACGGCACTTGGGTCCCGGTCGGAAACATGCGCGCGGCCGTCCTCGCCGCAACCGGCGGGGTCCTGCTGGACATCGTCGTTGCCGGTGAAAATCGCGAGGCGTGCGCGCTGCTCTGCTGGCTGAACCCGACCGAGGCGGCCAGGCTCGCGGCAGCTCCAGGGGGCGACCTGACCTCCGATCCTCTCGTCATCCAGTTCCTGAAGGATCGCTTCCGGAGCTACAACGAGGGGGTCGGAAGCAGTGAAAAGATCTGCTCCTTCATGCTTCTGAAGGATCCGCCGTCAATGGCGGCAGGAGAGATCACCGACAAGGCCTATGTCAATCAGCGCGCCGTGTTGAAAGTCCGCGCGGAGCAGGTCGAACGTCTCTATGCACGCGAGACGGCAGGCGACGTGATCCGGATATGGGAGTGACGCCGGCGGCCGGCGGGAGCCAAGAATGCCTAGGCGGCGCGGGAGCGCGCCTTCGTCTTCGCGGTTGCCGGCGCCGGGTCCGCCGGGGTGCTGCGGGCGCCCGGCCCCGGATGCGTATGAACCTCCTTGGCCGAAAGCGGCTCGCCGCATTCGGAGCACACCATGACCGGATCGAAGTCCTTGCCGCATTTGCGGTGCTGGTGCAGCAACGGCCTGCCGCGCTCGTCGACCATGTGGGTATCGCCCCAATGCACGATCGCCATCATGATCGGATACAGATCGAGCCCCTTCTGGGTCAGGATGTATTCATGGCGCTTGGGCGATTCCTGGTAGGGAATGCGCCGCAGGATGCCCTGCCGCACCAGCTTCTTCAGCCGTTCGGCCAGCAAATGCCTGGTGATTCCGAGCGCCGACTGGAAGCCTTCGAAGCGGCGGGTACGCAGGAAGCATTCGCGCAGGATCAGGAGCGTCCAGCGGTCGCCGATCACGCCGATGGTCCGGGCCATCGAACACGGCTCTTCCTCGAGTTCTTTCCACTTCATTCAAACACTCCAGCAACCCGCATGCGGGCCTCGAATCGTCCCGGAGGCCAGTGTAGCCTTCTTTGCATTCTAGATTGGTACTGAACTCCAAACAATAGAGTCGGGGCCGTTACGTGCTCGGCGACCCGCCTGACAATTGACAGTTCTATTTTAGAACTATATGCTGATGAAAAATAGGCCGGCGCTGCTGCGACGCCGGCAGCTGCCCACGCTCCCGGAGGAAGGCGACATGACCCTGAAAGTTGAATTCCAGTTCGATTTCGGCAGCCCCAACGCCTATCTGGCGGAGCTGGCCATCCCGGGCATCGAGCAGCGCACCGGCGTCCGGTTCGACTACGTCCCTGTCTTGCTCGGCGGCATCTACAAGGCCACCGGCAACATGTCGCCATTCGATTCCCTGCGCGGGATCAAGAACAAGCCGGAGTACCAGGCGCTCGAGACCCAGCGGTTCATCCGCCGCCACAAGGTCACGAAATTCCGCCAGAACCCGTTCTTCCCGGTCAATACGCTGATGCTGATGCGCGGCGCCGTCGCGGCCCAATTCGAAGGCGTGTTCGAGGCCTATTTCCGGGCGGCTTACCACCATATGTGGGAAGAGCCGAAGAAGATGGACGATCCCGAAATCTTCAGGAGTGCCTTCATCTCCTCCGGCATCGATATCGATAAGCTGATCGCGCGTGCGCAGCAGGACGACGTCAAGAAGAGGCTCATCGATCTGACCAACGACGCCGTCAGCCGGGGAGCGTTCGGCTCGCCGACCTTCTTCGTTGGCAAGGAGATGTTCTTCGGCAAGGATCAGCTTCGCGACGTCGAGGAGTCCATCCTCGAGCAGACCAGGCAGCCGGTCGCCAGGACGGCATAGCGCCGCCGGCCGCCATCCGCAGAACAGCTTCGAAACGTTCAACCCAACCGGGAGACGACCCGTGCAGAAGAGAAACGCGACCGTGGCCGTGATTGGTGCCGGCGACTACATCGGCGGCGAGATTGCCAAGAAGTTCGCTTCGGAGGGCTTCACCGTCTTTGCCGGTCGCAGGAACGGCGCGAAGCTCGAGCCGCTGGTCAAGGAGATCGAGGCGGCCGGAGGCGAGATCCATGCACGCTCGCTCGACGCGCGGAAGGAGGAGGAGGTCATCTCCTTCCTCAATGATGCCGACAAGCATGCGCCGCTGGACGTCTGCATCTTCAACATCGGCGCCAACGTCAATTTTCCGATTCTCGATACGACCGAGCGCGTCTTCCGCAAGGTCTGGGAGATGGCCTGCTATTCCGGCTTCCTGGCCGGCCGCGAAGCGGCGCGGCTGATGCTGCCGCACGGCAAGGGCAACATTTTCTTCACCGGCGCGACGGCGAGCTTGCGCGGCGGCATCGGTTATGCCGCCTTTGCCAGCGCCAAGTTCGGCCTGCGGGCGGTGGCGCAGGCGATGGCGCGGGAGTTGGGTCCGAAGAACATTCACGTGGCGCATCTCATCATCGATTCCGGCGTCGACACCGAATGGGTGCGCCAGCGCCGGCTCGAAGCGCTCGGTCCGAACGCGCTCGACAATCCCGACCTCCTGATGCCGCCGTCTTCCGTCGCGGAATCCTACTGGCAGCTCTATCAGCAGCCACGCAGCGCCTGGACCTTCGAGCTGGAGATCCGCCCCTTCGGTGAGAAGTGGTAGCAGCGCGATGGAGCTCAAGCTTTCCCCTGAGGACGCTGCATTCCGCGACGAGGTTCGCACATTCATTGCGGAGAACTATCCGGATGAGATGCGCGTCCCCAACCCCGAGACCGATCTGACCAAGGAGCAGTCGCTGCTCTGGCACCGGATTCTCTACAAGAAGGGCTGGATCGCGCCCCTTTGGCCCAAGGAGTATGGCGGCCCCGGCTGGTCGATCACGCAGCGCTTCATCTTCGAACAGGAGACATCACGGGCCGGAACGCTGCCGCCGCTGGCGTTCAGCGTCACCATGGTCGGCCCCGTCATCTATACGTTCGGCAACGAGGCACAGAAGAAGCGCTTCTTGCCGCGCATCCTGTCGGGCGAGGATTGGTGGTGTCAGGGCTATTCGGAGCCCGGCTCCGGCTCGGACCTCGCGACCGTCAGGACCAAGGCGGTACGCGAGGGCGACCATTACATCGTCAACGGCCACAAGACCTGGACCACGCTGGCGCAGCACGCGGACTGGATCTTCTGCCTGGTCCGGACCGATCCGAACGCGAAGCCGCAATCGGGAATCTCCTTCCTGCTGATCGACATGAAATCGCCGGGCGTCACCGTGCGGCCGATCATCACGATCGACGGCAGCCACGAGGTCAACGACGTCTTCCTCGAAAACGTTCGCGTGCCGGTGGAGAATCTGGTCGGCGAGGAGAACAAGGGCTGGACCTACGCCAAATTCCTGCTCGGCAACGAGCGCACCAGCATGGCCGGCATCGGCCGCTCCACCCGCTACATCAGCAAGCTGAAGCAGATCGTGAAGGCCGAGATACCGGCCGACGATCCGGCGCATCTCGAGTTTTTGCGGGACATCGCCCGCGTCGAGCTTGATGTGCTGGCGCTGGAAGCCACGGAACTGCGCGTTGTCGCCCAAATGGCGCGCGGCATCGATCCGGGCCCGGCGGCCTCGCTGTTCAAGATCCGCGGCACCGAGATCTTCCAGGACATCACCGAGCTCACCCATCGCGCGATCGGCAATTACGGCCTTGCCATCCGCGAGCACCCGGCGGGCGCCAACCATTTCATGCCGGGGCCTGAGCACGCTCATACCGCGTCGGAGAAGTATCTGAACGCGCGCAAGCTCAGCATCTACGGCGGATCCAACGAGATCCAGCGCAACATCATCGCCAAGGCCGTGCTCGGCCTCTAGCCGCGGCGCATCGGGAGGATCGGATGGATATCCAGTTCACGGAAGAGCAGGAGTTGCTGCGCTCCAGCGTGCAGCGGCTGCTGCGGGATCAATACGATTTCGAGGCGCGGCGCAGGATCGTGGCGAGCGAGGAGGGCTTCAGCCGGACGCAATGGCAGGCCTTCGCGGAGCTCGGCCTGCTCGCGGCACCGTTTTCAGAAGAAGCGGGCGGTCTCGGCGGCGGTCCGTTGTCGACCATGATCATCATGCATGAGTTCGGCCGTCACCTCGTCGTCGAGCCCTTCGTCGAGACGGTTGTGCTGGCGGGCGGATTGATCGAGCATCTGGGTACGCCGGAGCAGAAGCAGGATCTCATTCCAGGCATCGTCGACGGCAGCCAGCTCTGGGCGTTGGCCTGGACGGAGAAGGCTTCCCGATTCGATCTCGCCAACGTCGCCACCCAGGCGCGGCGCGAGGGAAGCGACTATGTCCTGAGCGGCGAAAAGACCATGGTGGTGGCGGCGCCCTGGGCGGATCATCTGATCGTCTCGGCCCGGACCAGCGGGGGCCAGCGCGACCGCGGCGGTGTCGGCCTGTTCGTGGTCGACCGCCATGCCGCGGGCGTTGATCTCCAGAGCTTCAAGACCATCGACGGCCGGCGCGCCGCCGAGATCAGCCTGCGCGGGGTTCGCGCGCAGTTGCTGGGCAGGGAAGGAGAGGGCGTCGGTGCGCTGGAGGCCTGCCGCGACCGCGTCATCGGCGCGCTGTGCGCCGAAGCCGTCGGCGCCATCGGTGAGCTGAATTCGGCGACGCTGGACTATTCCAAGACCCGCAAGCAGTTCGGCACGACGATCGGCTCCTTCCAGGTTCTCCAGCACCGCATGGTCGACATGTTCATCGCGCATCAGGAGGCACTCTCGCTGATGCAGCATCTGACCCTCAGCCTGAACTCCGGCGATGCCGAGCTGTCGCGGCTTGCCTCCGGCGCGAAGTCGAAGATCGGTTATGCCGGCAAGTTCGTCGCCGACCAGGCGGTGCAGCTTCACGGCGGCATGGGCATGACCGACGAGCTCAACGTCGGGCACTATTTCAAGCGTATCTCCTCCATCAACATCCAGTTCGGCGATCCCGCCTTCCACGTGCTGCGCTACGCGCAGCTGGACGCGGCCGCATAAAGAGAAGAGGCCAGCATGATCACCGAAGCAGTCATCGTTTCCACCGCCAGGACCGCCGTCGGCAAGGCGTATCGCGGCGCGCTCAACAACACCGATGGCCCGACCATGGCCGGGCATGTGATGGCCGAAGCGGTGAAGCGGGCAGGCATCGCGCCCGGCGAGGTCGAGGACGTGGTGATGGGCTGCGCGATGCAGCAGGGCACCATGGTGATGAACGTGGCGCGCAAGGGCGCGATCCGGGCGGGCCTGCCCGTCACGGTCGCCGGCACCACCATCGACCGGCAATGCGCATCGGGCCTGCAGGCCATCGCCGTGGCCGCGCGCTCGGTCATGCTCGACGGGGTCGAGGTCGCGATCGGCGGCGGCATCGAGTCGATCAGCCTCGTACAGAACCAGCACATGAACAGGTTCCACGCTGTCGACGACGAGCTGATGGCGATGAAGCCTGAAATGTACATGTCGATGCTCGACACCGCCGAGGTCGTGGCCGAGCGCTACAATATCGGCCGCGACAAGCAGGACGAATACAGCCTCGAGTGCCAGCGCCGTGTCGGCGCTGCGCTGCAGGCGGGCCGGTTCAACGACGAGATCGTGCCGTTCACGACGAAGATGGCGCTCGTCAACAAGGACACCAAGGAGGTCACTTATGAGCAGGTGACGCTCACCAAGGACGAAGGCCCGAGACCGGAAACCACCGCGGAGGGCCTCGCCAGGATCAAGCCGGTGTTCGAGGGCAAGACCATCAGTGCGGGCAATGCCAGCCAGCTGTCGGACGGCGCTTCGGCCTGCGTGATCATGAGCGACAAGATCGCAGCCAGGAAGGGCCTCAAGCCGCTCGCCATTTTCCGCGGCTTCGTCGCCGCCGGCGTCGAGCCGGACGAGATGGGCGTCGGTCCGGTGGCCGCAATCCCTCGCCTGCTCAAGCGCCACAATTTGAAGATCGACGACATCGACCTCTGGGAGCTCAACGAAGCCTATGCGGTGCAGGTGATCTATTGCCGCGACAAGCTCGGCATCGATCCGGACAAGCTCAACGTCAACGGCGGCTCGATCGCGATCGGCCACCCCTACGGCATGACGGGTTCGCGGCTCACCGGCCACCTTCTGATCGAGGGCCGGCGGCGCAAGGCGAAGTACGGGGTCGTCACCATGTGCATCGGCGGCGGCATGGGCGCCGCCGGTCTATTCGAAATCATTCACTGAGCGGAAACGCGGGGAGGTCATTCGTGAAGACAGCGGTCACTGAACTGTTCGGCATCGAGCATCCGATCGTCCAAGGCGGCATGCACTATGTCGGTTTCGCCGAGATGGCGGCCGCGGTGTCGAACGCGGGCGGGCTCGGCCTGATCACGGGCCTGACGCAGCGCACACCGGAGCTGCTGGCCAAGGAGATCGCGCGCTGCCGCGACATGACGGACAAGCCGTTCGGCGTCAACCTGACGTTCCTGCCAACCTTCAGCGCGCCGCCCTATCCGGAATACATCGCCGCCATCAGGGAGGGCGGCGTCAGGATCGTCGAGACCGCCGGACGCAGCCCCGAGCAGTACATGCCCGCGCTGAAGGCGGGCGGCATCAAGGTGATCCACAAATGCACCTCGGTCCGGCATTCGCTGAAAGCCGAGCAGATCGGCTGCGATGCCGTCAGCGTCGACGGCTTCGAGTGCGGCGGTCATCCCGGCGAGGACGACATTCCGAACATGATCCTGCTGCCGCGAGCTGCCGATGAACTGAAGATCCCCTTCATTGCGTCCGGCGGCATGGCCGATGCGCGCAGCCTGGTTGCGGCGCTGGCGATGGGGGCTTCCGGAATGAACATGGGCACGCGCTTCATCGCCACCAAGGAGGCGCCGGTGCACGAGAACGTCAAAAAGGCGCTGGTCGCCGCATCCGAGCTCGACACCCGCCTCGTCATGCGCTCGCTCCGCAATACCGAGCGGGTGTTGAACAACAAGGGCGTCGAGCATCTGCTCGAGATCGAGCGCGAGAAGGGCAAGAGCCTCAAGATCGAGGACATCCATGATCAGGTCGCCGGCGTCTATCCCAAGGTGATGGTCGACGGCGAGATGGATGCGGGTGCCTGGAGCTGCGGGATGGTCGTCGGGCTCATTCACGACATTCCGACGGTCAAGGAACTGATCGACCGCATCATGGCGGATGCCGAGCGGCTGATCAGGCAACGGCTGACGGGATTTCTCGACGCCGACAGCGAGGCCGCGTTGAAGGTCGCATGAGGCCGCCGCGCCAGCTTTTCCGGGCGACGAGGTGATGCGCTGCTTGGCTCCGCGGCCCAGGCACAGCAATCCTGCAAGACGCCGGAGGACGCGGCCGCAGCGCTTGCGGCCGCGGTCAGTCCCCGCGACATCCTGAAAGTGCCCCGGCGGCGCGGCAGAGGACATCGTTTCAATTCGACACCGACGAAGGACGCATCGAGGTGTTCGCCGCCGCATCGGGCGCAACGAGCTCGATGCGATCCAGACCGCGCCCGCTTTCGTCGATGCGCCCGGCTTTTTGCGGCAAGCAAGCCCTGCTTGATCGCTGCAGCCTATGGGCTGTTGTTGATCCCCTGATTTGGATGATGCTAACTAAAGTTCCAGGCATCCTTGGTCCTGGGTCGGCGCTACTACGTTGAGGGTCCAGGGAGCATCGTCCGAATCTCCGTGCGTGATGACGAATAATTCCGGTACTGGCAAAGGAGTGGCTGATGGGCAACGGTCGCCCATGCGCAAGCGTGGCCGCGAACGGCTTCAACTCCTACTCGACGCCACGGCCGAATTGCTTGCCGAGAGGCTAGACGAGGATATCAGCCTGGCCCAGATCGCGGAGAAATCCGGCGTGCCTCTCGCCTCGGTCTATCACTTCTTTCCAAATCGGAATGCAGCCTTCGTCGCTCTGGCGCAGCGCTATCATGCAGACATCGCCGAGCGCGCGCGGACGCCCCTTCATCCTCCGCCTTCGAGCTGGCAGGAGTTCATCGCCAACAGCCAGAGAGCTGGCGCCGCGCATTTGAATCGCAATCCCGCCGCCTTGCGCCTGTTCATGGGGGCAGGCGTCAGCGTGGAGGTCAGGAATACCGATCTGAGCGGCAACGCCGACCTCGCAAGGCAACGAACGGCCTATCTGCGCGCGACCTTCGACATGCCCAACCTACCGGATCTCGAGAAGTGGGTGGCGGTGTCGATCGCGCTCGTCGATGGAATCTGGGCGCTGTCGTACAGCCTGCATCGCTCCATCACACCTGAGTATCTCTCGGAATCGATCAGATGCGCCACCGTCTATCTGCGGTGCTACTTGCCGGAAATCGTCGAGCGGCGCCGGCCGTGAGCGACGCGCCTTCCATCAGGACTGTCTGCGACCTCGCTCTCAGTGATGGTGCTTCGTCTCCGGCGGAGGGGAGGGCGACCTGAGCCGATCCCACCAGGCAATGCCCCGAGATGGCTCCAAATATTGATATTTTATTCGATTAATTATCAACCAGCTCGGCGCCCCCGTTATGGAGGCTGCCGTTGATCTGGGCGTCACTCTGATGATTTATTCAGCTGATTTCGCGGTGATTGGATTATCTGGATGAAATTGCTGCGATTCCGGCTTGGGCGATCCTGCTCAAAAACCCAACTTGTTAATCGAAATTATTATCACTATCGTTCGGGCGAGGTCGATCCCTGCGTGGATCCGTCGCTTAGAGAGGGTGCCATGAACCGACGAGACTTTCTGAAGGTCGCAAGTTCGGCCGCTGCCTCGATGGCCGCGCCCAATCTGGCCTCGGCGGCGGGCGAGAAGGTCGTGACCTTCGTTCCGCAATCCGATCTGACCTTGCTCGATCCCGTGCAGACGACCGGCCTCGTCACCCGCAACCACGCGCTGATGGTGTTCGATACGCTTTATGGCGTCGACGAGCATTTCGAGGCGCAGCCGCAGATGGTGGCCGGTCACCAGATCGACCGCGACGGGCTGCGCTGGACGTTGACGCTGCGCGACGGCCTGAAGTTCCACGATGGAGAGCCGGTTCTGGCGCGAGACGCCGTAGCCAGCATCAAGCGCTGGTGGAGCCGCGACGTTTTCGGCGGAGACCTGCGCGAGGCGACGGCCGAGCTCACCGCGGTTTCCGACGACAAGATCGTGTTCGAGCTGAAGAAGCCGTTTCCCCTGCTGCCCTATGCGCTCGGCAAGCCGTCGAGCGTGTGCCCCGTCATGCCCGAACGCCTGGCGCTCACGCCGGGCACCGAACAGGTCAAGCAGATGATCGGCAGCGGGCCCTTCCAGTTCGTGGCCGACGAACGCGTCGTCGGATCTCAGGTCGTGTACAGGCGCTTCGGCGGATATGTGCCGCGATTTTCTGGCGCTGCCAGCTTCATGGCCGGACCCAAGGTCGTGCATGTGGACCGCGTGATCTGGCGCGTTCTGCCGGATGCGGCCACGGCCGCGGCAGCCCTCCAGGTCGGTGAAGTCGACTGGTGGGAGCAGCCGACGCCAGATTTGCTGCCGCTGCTTGCCAAGCGGCGCCACCTCAAGGTCGAGGTCAAGGATACCGGGGGTTATCTCGGGATGATCAGGCTGAATCATCTCGTGCCTCCGTTCGACAATCCCGCGATCCGGCGCGCCATTCTGTCCGCCATAAGCCAGTCCGAGTTCATGACCGCGGTGATGGGCACCAATACGGATTATTGGAAGGACAATGTCGGCTTCTTCCTGCCCGGCTCGCCTTACGCCAACGATGCCGGCATGGACGCTTTTGCTGGAGCGCCGAACTACGCCAAGGCAAAGCGTGACCTCGAGGCAGCCGGCTACAAGGGCGAGCGTATTGTCTTCGTCGTTCCGACCGACCTGCATGCGCTCAATTCCATGAGCCTCGTCGCTGCCGACATGTTCCGAAAGATCGGGCTCGAGGTCGACTATCAGGTCTCCGATTGGGGCACCGTCCTGCAGCGCATCGCTTCGCAGCGCCCCCTCGATCAGGGTGGCTGGAGCGCATGGTGCAACTACGTGCCCGGCGCGTCGGCGATCAATCCTGCGGCACACTCCTATCTGAGGGGGATCGGGCGGGCCGGCACGTTCGGCTGGCCGCGCAGCGAGAAGATCGAGGCGCTGCGCCTGGCGTTCCTGTCGGCCCATGGCGAGGACAGAATGCGCCTCGTACGCGACATCCAGACGCAGGCGATGCAGGACACCCCTTACCTGCCGCTGGGGTACTTCGCGCAGCCGGCGGCATATTCGCAAAAGCTCAGTGACATTCCCTCGGGCTTCTCGCAGTTCTATGGTGTGAAGAAGGCTTGATTTTCGAAGCTGCTGAAGCGTTGCGACGGCGGCCGACGCAGACATAGGACGGCTGACGACATGAACGACTTGCATGCCGAGATGGGCTACGCGACAGCCCTGGAATTGAAGGATCGTTACGATCGCCGCGAACTCTCCCCGGTAGAGACCGTCTCGGCTATCCTGCAACGGATCGAGGCGCTCGATCCGGCCATCAACGCGTTCTCCGTCGTCATGCGCGACGACGCCTTGGCCGCAGCCAAGGACTCGGAGCGGCGCCTGCGCGACGGCGAGGCACGTCCTCTCGAAGGGGTGCCGGTCACGATCAAGGATGCCTTCGATGTGGCCGGCTACGAGACCGCGACCTGTTCGCACGCACTGAAGGGCGCGGTTGCGGCCGGCGATAATGTCGTCGTCGCGCGGCTGCGCGAGGCAGGGGCGGTCATCCTGGGCAAGACCACAATGTCGGAGCTCGCCTGGTCCGGCATCAGCCGCAATCCGGTGACGGGCGTGACGCACAATCCATGGAAACGCGGATTCAACGCCGGCGCCTCATCGGCCGGCGCGGGCGCTGCGGCCGCAGCCGGCTTTGGACCGCTGCATCTCGGCTCGGACGGCGCCGGCTCGATTCGAATGCCGTCCCATTTCTGCGGCGTCTTCGGGTTGAAGCCGACCTATGGACGGGTGCCCTACGCGCCCGTCTCCAACAACGACTACGCCACCTATATCGGACCGATGACGAGAACGGTGTCCGACGCCGCGCTGATGCTGGAGGTCATGGCCGGTCCGCATCCGCTCGACCACACGTCCTGCGAAGCTGGGCCCGATGCCTACCGCGCCAAGCTCAGGGCCTCGATGAAGGGCAAGCGCATCGCCTTCAGTCCGGATCTCGGTCACGCCCGCGTTGACGACGAGATCGCGGAGATTGTCGAATCTGCGCTCAAGGTTTTTGCCGGGGAGCTTCAGGCAGAGGTGGAGAACGTGACCCCATCGTGGGGGCCGCTCGGCCCGGAACTGGGGCGTTTCTTCTGGAAGGTTCTCTGGGGAAGGCGGGCCGGGCTGCTGCCGGAGTGGGAGAGCCGGATGGGCAGCGATCTCGTCGCCTGCATTCGCGCGGGAGCCGACTACTCAGCAACCGACTTTATCAACATGCGTGAGCGCAAATTCGCCTACGTCGCGCAGATATCGACCTTCCTGGAGGACCGGGACTATCTCGTTACGCCTGTGGCCTCCGTTGCGGCGTTCCCGGTGGAACGCGTCAGGCCGGAGCATTGGCCCGAGCACGATTGGGATTGGCTCGAATGGTCCGAATTCCTTTACCCCTTCAACATGTCGAGCCACCCTGCGGCGAGTGTGCCCTGCGGGATGACCCGCGCAGGTCTGCCGGTGGGTCTGCAGATCGTCGGCCGGCGCTTCGACGATCTCGGCGTCCTGCAGGCCGCAGCCGCCTTCGAGGCGGCGAGGCCGTGGAGACAGCTACGTCCCGCGATCGCGAATGCGAGCTAGAGACCACGACGTCGGTCACGACGAGGCGCGGGCCCCTCCAATCTCACGGGGACATTCATGAAGAGAAACTCCAAGGATACCGAACTGCGCGAACGTGCCCGGCAGGTCATCCCCAAGGGGATGTATGGACATGAGTCCGTTGCCTTGCTGCCGGAAGAGTTCCCCCAGTTCTTCTCGCGGGCGCAAGGAGCCTATCTCTGGGATTGCGATGGCAATCGCTATGTCGACTACATGTGTGCCTTCGGTCCCAATCTGCTGGGCTATCGGCACGGCGTCATCGAAGAAGCCGCGCAGGCCCAGGCCGCGATGGGGGACACGATGACCGGGCCGTCCGAGGCCATGGTCGTGCTGGCCGAGGATCTCGTGGCCATGATCGGCCACGCCGCCTGGGCCATGTTCTGCAAGAACGGCAGCGACGCGACGTCGATGGCGATGGTCACGGCAAGGGCATATCGGGGTCGCAACAAGATCCTGGTGGCCAGGGGCACCTATCATGGCGCGGCGCCCTGGAACACGCCCAACATGAAGGGCATTACCCCGGAAGACAGAGCCCACATCGTCTATTTCGACTACAATGATCTCGACAGCGCGGCGGACGCGTTCCGCAAGGCGGACGGCGATGTCGCCGGCGTGTTCGCGACGCCGTTTCGCCACGAGACATTCGCCGACCAGTACACGCCGTCGACCGAATATGCGGTCGGGCTGAGAAAGCTTTGTGATGATGCCGACGCGTTGCTGATCCTGGACGAGGTGCGTACCGGCTTCCGCCTCTCGCGCGATTGCAGCTGGTCCGTCCATGGCGTGCAGCCGGATCTCAGCGCATGGGGAAAGGTGCTCGCCAACGGTTATCCGATCTCGGCACTTGTCGGCTCGGAGAAGGTGCGCGGCGCCGCATCCAGCATTTTCGTGACCGGCTCTTTCTGGTTCTCTGCCGTGCCGATGGCGGCAGCCATCGCAACCCTTCGCGAGATCAGAACGACCGATTATCTCGAACGGATCATCGCCAACTCCACCCGGTTGCGGGCGGGCATCGCAGCCCAGTCCTCCGCGCACGGCATTCCGGTTCGGCAGACCGGTCCTTCGCAGATGCCGCAGATCCTGTTCGAGGACGATCCCGACATGCGGAAGGGTTACTTCTGGACCGGCTTTGCGGTGCGATCGGGCGCCTATCTTCACCCCTATCACAACATGTTCTTCAACGCCGCCATGACGGCGGGGGACATCGACAATACGCTCGACATCACCGATCGCGCCTTTGCCGAACTGAAGCGGCGGTTGCCCACCTTACCGGCCCAGTCGAACGACTTGCTGCTGCAACGTCTTATGCCGTCACGGAAGGGGAACTGACGCCGGCCTGGGTCCGGGTCGTCGCATGAGGTCGCGACCGCTTCACTTCTGACGGTCGGCTCTGACAAGGGCGTGACCTCTTGCAGGTCCTCAGAGGCGCGAAGGAACTCTTGCCCATGGTCGACGCTTGAATCCGCGGGTCAGCGTCGCCGCCGATGCTGGCCTGCACGGCCCCGCCTCCAAGCCCCCCATACCCCCCAGGGTGGGGCCGTGCTTCCAACAGGAGGTGCAATTGTCCGAGCCGACCGAACAAGACATCAGAGAACGCGCGCATCGCCTGTGGGAGCAGGCCGGCAAGCCGGAAGGGCGCGAGGAGGAATTCTGGCACGCCGCCGAGCAGGAGCTGCGCAACGAGGATGGGTCGAACACGCTGCGGACCCCGGATACGCTGTGACCGAAAGGACCTGCCCGTTCTGCCAGGGTCTCGGATGGGTCTGCGAAAACCATCCGCTCCGGGTCTGGAGCGACAAGCTCGGCGGCTGCCGCTGCGGCGAGGGCATGCCCTGCGCCTGCAACGCGGCGGAAGACCCTGAAGTCAGGGTGGTGATCGTGGAAGCGGACACGACCTGGCACTAAGCGTGGCCTGCAAAAGGAAAAGCCGCCGGGTTCTTCACCGTGGCGGCTTCTCAAAGTCCATAGCTGTTGATCGTCTTCCCAGCCTCGTGCGTACCGCCGTTACCTTGTTTGCGGCCATGCCCCATCTTTGTAGGGCATGCTACTCGATTCTGCTGTGATCTGGCGCACACAGTGGAGGAATTACTGGCCGCAACTGAACTTGTGCGACCTACGATCACGTCGTCCTTCGGCGCATTGTAGGGTGCCTGGGAGCTGCGAGTCCTAGCCGAGCTCCCCTCAGGTTCGATACCACGCCGCCACATTCCACGTGATGGTGTCCCAGCCCGAAATGTCGATCATCAAATTGTTGACGCTGGCGTTGACGATGTGGCGCGAGAGCAGCGGCAGGAACACGTTGGCCCCGCAGAAGATCTCGTCCACCTTCATCAGCAGCGCGGCGCGCTTGGCCGGATCGAGCTCGTTCTGGGCGGCCTTGTAGGCCTTGTCGGCTTCTGGATCTGAATAGCGCGAGTTGTTGCGGCCCAGCCATTTGTTGTCCTTGGTGGCGATCTCCCAGGACACGCACTGGTTCAGCAGGCGCTCCGGATCGGGCTGCGGCTGCGTCGTATTGTACATCTCCATGTCGGCATAGAATTTCGAATAGGTGTCGGGATTGCCGACGTCGGAGGAGAAGAACACCGAGGCGGTGACCGCCTTGATCTCGATCTCGATGCCGGCCTTCTGGCAGGCCTGCTTGATGATGGCCTGGGTCTTCTGCCGCGGGGCGTTGGTCGAGGTCTGGAACACGTATTTGAGCCTCTTGCCGTCCTTCTCGCGGACGCCGTCCGCGCCCTTGGTCCAGCCGGCCTCGTCGAGGATCTTGTTGGCCTGGTCGATGTCGAACTCGTATTTGAGCTTGGGCGACTTGAACTGCTTGGGCGCGTTGACGAAGCTCCCGGTCGCAACCGCGCCGCGGCCGTAGATGAACTTCTGGATCGAATCGCGGTCGATCAACAGGTTGATCGCGCGGCGAACGGCGGGGTCGGACAGCGTAGGGTGCTTGGACTTGACGCTGGAGCGCTCGCCGTCGACCTCGGTCCAGGGGTCCGTCGTGTTGAGGATGATGAACTCGACATTGCCCGACGGCGTGATGTCGAGCTTGCCCTTGCCGCCCGCCTCCATGCGCTTGAGGACCTCCTCCTCCACCTGCATGTTCCAGGCAAAGTCGTATTCGCCGGTCTGCAGCACCGCGCGCGCCGCGGACACCGCGTCGCCGCCGCCCTTGACCTCGACCGTGTCGAAATGCGGCTGGTTCTTGATGTGATAGTCGGGATTGCGCTCGGCGCGTATCATGTCGCCCGGCTTGAACTCGACGAACTTGTACGGGCCGGTGCCGACCGGCTTCAGATTGCCGGGCGCCTCGCGCGACTTCGCGCCGACATAGTCGCCGAAATGATGCTTCGGCAGGATCATCCCGACCGAGCCGACGAACGGATCGGCCCAGAACGGCGTCGGCGCCTTGAAGTTGACCTTGACCGTATGGTCGTCGATCTTCTCGACCTTGATGTCCTTGTAGGAGCCGGTCGTATAGGCCGCGGTCGCGAGATCGGCGGCGTATTGCCAGGTGAAGACGACGTCGTCGGCCGTGAACGGCTTGCCGTCATGCCATGTCACGCCCCGCTTCAGCTTCCAGATCACGCTCAGGCCGTCGGCGGCAAGGCCGCCGTTGGCCTTGGTCGGAGCCTCGGCGGCGAGGCAGGGGATCAGGTTGCCCTCCTTGTCCCAGCCGGCGAGCGGCTCGAAGAAGATGCGCGCGGCGATCTGGTCCTTGGTGCCGAGCGCGAAATGCGGATTGAGCAAAGTGGGGGCCTGCCAGAGCAGGATCTTGAGCGTGCCGCCGCCGCCGGCCTTGGTCGGCTTGTAGGAGAGCGTAGCGTTTGCCATCGCCACGTCGTGCCAGGCCAGGATCTGGCTCGCGATCGGCGCCGCGATCCCGACCGCCGCCATCGTCCTGATGAACGAGCGCCGCGACAGCGTGCCTTGCTTCACCTCTGCGACCAGATTGCGGATCTCGTTCTCGTTCATCGGATGCCCTCCACCTTCATGAAGAAACGTCGTCACCGGCTCAACGCTCGCCAGTTCAGCACGTCAGGCTCGGGGGTGTCAAAGAGGGCGGGCG
>NZ_JAEMSD010000470.1 GCF_016462955.1 Bradyrhizobium sp.
AGAGTGCGGCAGCCGTCCTTGCAGAGCTCTCCCGCGGCAAGAAGGACGGCGCGCTTCTGGGCGCGGCCTGCCGGCCCGACCGCGACAAGGAGATCCGCGCCGTGCTGTTCCCGGAAGAGCTGGTCATGCCGCCGAGTTGCAGCATCAAGGGCAAGCTCGCGGCGCGCGCGCGCGTCACGGGCAATGTCGGCATCTATCATCTGCGGGGCTGCCCAAGCTATCCCGCCATCACCAATCCGGACCGCTGGTTCTGCTCCGAGGACGACGCTCAGGCGGCCGGCTTCCGCAAGGCCTATAATTGCCGCCGGCCGAAGTGAGCGCGTGCTTCCCGCAGCCGTGAGTGGCAGTCCGGGACCGTATTGATCCGGAATTGAACTTCAGCGGCAGTTGCAGCATTTGTAGTGCTGACGCAAGCGCCTTGCGCGAGCGTTTCCTTGGCAGCAATCCGGCTCCGGCCCGATTGTCCTTGCTTGGGCGTTTCCTCCCTAGACTTGGGCCGCTTGTCACCACAAGCGGCTCTTCTTTTTTCTGTGGGTCCTTCATTGCATCCGCATGATGTGATCCATCGGCATCATGTTGGCGTTCAAATTTGCCATGATCCAGATGCTGCCTCCGATCACGAGTAAGACGACCATAAGGCCGAAGGCGAGCGCCAGCACGTTGTTGGTATTGTCGGGGCCGGTGGTGATGTGCAGGAAGAACACGAGGTGCACGCCCATCTGCGCGATCGCGAGCACGATCAGCGCAACGGGAATCGAAGGCTGCCAGACCAGATCCGTGCCGGCGATGAAGAACGACGTCGCCGTGAGCAGCAGCGCAAGCACGAGCCCGACGACGTAGCTAAGCACGCGAGCGCCAACGCTGTGTTCCTCTTCCTCGCCCGGCGCGAGGTCGTGTTCGGCCACGTCATGCGTCTGCTCACTCATGGCGCACTCCCGAGCAGGTAAACGACGGAGAACACGGCGACCCAGACGATGTCGAGGGCGTGCCAGAACAGCGCAAAGCACGTCATCCGGCGTAATATGTCGGCCCGAAAGCCTTTTGCATACACTTGGGCCATCATGGTGAGTAGCCACAGGATGCCGGCGGAGACGTGCAGACCATGGCATCCGACCAGCGAGAAGAAAGCGGTGAGGAACGCGCTGCGCGAGGGACCATAGCCGCGCGCGATGAGATCGGCGAATTCGCGGAACTCGAGCACGAGGAATGTCAACCCGAGCGCGCATGTGATTGCCATGGAGACATAGAACCACAGCCTGTTGCGGACGTCGGCGGCGATGCTGGCCATACCGCAGGTGAAGCTCGACAGCAGCAGGCAGACCGTCTCGATCGCAACGGTCTTCTGCTCGAAGATCTCCGAGCCCTTCGGGCCATCCGCGGTCTGGCCTGACAGCACCGCATAGGCTGCGAAGAAGCAGGAGAACATCACGATGTCGGAAAGCAGGAAGATCCAGAAACCGTAGGCGGTCACGATCCGCTTCGGCGCCGGTCCCGAATGCTCGATGACCGAGCCGACGTGGTGGGGATCGGCGTGCGCACGGCCGGCGGTCGCGGTCATCGCCATCAGGCTTCTCCCGCCGTGCTGACGAGGCCGCGCCGCTGCTGGAGATTGAGGCGGTCTATCGCCGCGACCTCCGCAGCCGGAATGACGTATTCGTCATGGTCCCGCCAGGCGAACACGACGAAGGTTGCCCACGCGCCCAATCCGCCCAGGATCACCATCCACCAGATGTGCCAGATCAGCGCGAATCCCATGATGGTGGCGAAGAACGCGCAAACGAATCCTGTCGGAGAGTTCCGGGGCATCTCGATGTCCCGATATTGCGGCCCGTCGGCATCGAGCATCTGCTGCTTCGCGCGGGCCTTCATATCCCAATAGGCGTCCTCGCCCCGCACATCCGGATTGAAAGCGAAATTGAACACCGGCGGCGGCGACGAGGTCGACCATTCCAGCGAGCGCCCGTCCCAGGGATCGCCGGTCCGGTCGCGCAAGGCCTCGCGGTTGCGGACGCTGACCACGATCTGCACGATCTGGCATATCACCCCGATCGTCAGCACCGCCACGCCGATGACCGCAACCATCATCCAGGGCCGCCAGGCCGCGACGTCGTAGTGCTGCATGCGCCTGGTCATGCCGAGCAAGCCGACGATGTAGAGCGGCATGAAGGTGATGAAGAAGCCGATGAAGGTGAACCAGAACGCGGCCTTACCCCAGCGTTCGTCGAGACGGAAGCCGAACGCCTTCGGGAACCAGTACTCGAAGCCGGCGAAGACGCCGAACAGCACGCCGCCGATGATCACGTTGTGGAAGTGCGCCACCAGGAACATGCTGTTGTGGAGGATGAAGTCGGCCGGCGGCACCGCGAGCAGCACGCCTGTTAGTCCGCCGATGATGAACGTCACCATGAAGCCGATCGACCACAACATCGGCGTCGCGAAGCGGATGCGGCCGCCATACATCGTGAACAGCCAGTTGTAGATCTTCACGCCGGTCGGTATCGCAATGATCATGCTGGCGATGCCGAAGATGGCGTTGACGTTGGGACCTGCGCCCATCGTGAAGAAGTGGTGCAGCCAGACCATGAAGGAGACGACGCAGATCGCCATGGTCGCCAGCACCATGGAGCGATAGCCGAACAGCGCCTTGCCGGAGAAAGTGGAGACCACCTCGGAGAAGATGCCGAAGGCCGGCAGCACCAGGATGTAGACCTCCGGATGGCCCCAGGCCCAGATCAGGTTCATGAACATCATGACGTTGCCGCCGGCCTCGTTGGTGAAAAAGTGAAAGCCGAGGTAACGGTCGAGCAGCAGCATCGCGAGCGTCGCGGTGAGGATCGGGAAGGCAGCGACGATGAGAAGGTTCGAGGCCAGCGTGGTCCAGCAGAACATCGGCATGCGCAGGTAGTTCATGCCCTTGGTGCGCAGCTTCAGCACCGTCGTGACCAGATTGATGCCGGCGACCAGCGTCCCGATGCCTGATATCTGGAGCGACCAGGCGTAATAGTCGACGCCGACGCCCGGCGAGTAGGACAATTCCGACAGCGGCGGAAAGGCGAGCCAGCCGGTGCGCGCGAACTCGCCGACCACGAGTGAGATATTGACCAGCAGCGCGCCGGTCGCGGTCAGCCAGAAGCCGACCGAATTCAGCGTCGGGAAGGCAACATCGCGCACGCCGAGCTGGAGCGGCACGATGAGGTTCATCAGCCCGATCACGAACGGCATCGCCACGAAGAAGATCATGATAGTGCCGTGCGCCGAGAAGATCTGGTTGTAGTGCTCGGGCGGCAGGTAACCGGGCGACTGGTAGGCCACGGCCTGCTGGATCCGCATCATGATGGCGTCGCTGCCGCCGCGCAGCAGCATCACCGAGGCCAGCAAGATGTACATGACGCCGATGCGCTTGTGATCGACGCTGGTGATCCATTCGCGCCAGAGATAGGGCAGATGGCCTTTCACCACGACCCAGGTCAGCACGCCGAAGATCGCGACCAGCACCACCCCGCCGGCCACGAGCGGTATCGGCTGATCGAGCGGGATGGCCGACCAGTCGAGCTTACCGAGCATGGTGGCCTCCACCGTGCGGGCGGCCCGCTCCGGACACGAGCTCCGGTCCTGGACCTGGCGGAATCTGCTGAGTAGCGATCAGCTCGAACAGGCGCGGGTCTTCGAGACGGTAGACCGGCCGGCCCTTCTCGATGCCCTGCTGCATCAGCTTCTTGTAGCTGTCCGCGTTCAGCACTGCATCGGTTTTCGCGGTGGCCGTGACCCACTCCGGAAAGGCGAGCGGCGAGACCACGTTGACGTCGAACATCATGTCTGGGAAACCGTCGCCGGAGAAGTGCGCCGACAGTCCCTGCAGCTTGCCTTCATTGTCGGCGCGCAGGTTCAGCCGCGTCACCATGCCGTTCATGGTGTAGATCATGCTGCCGAGCTGCGGGATGAAGAACGTGTTCATCACGCTCGACGACGTCAGGTGGAAATTCAGCTCGGCGCCGACGGGCACCGTCAGCGTGTTGACGGTGGCGATACGCTGGTCGGGATAGATGAACAGCCATTTCCAGTCGAGCGAGACGGCCTGGATCCGCACCGGGCTGCCGGTGCCGGGAACGGGCGCGGCCGGATCGAGCTGATGCGAGCCGATCCAGGCGACGCCGCCGAGCAGGATCACGGTGAGCGCCGGAATCGACCACACCACCATTTCGACGCGGCCGGAATAGACGAAGTCGGGCCGGTAGCGCGCTCTGGGATTCGAGGCGCGAAACCAGAACGCGAAGCCCAGGATCGCAATGATGGTGGGCACCACGATCACGAGCATGATGAAGACGGAATCGATCAGGATGGTGCTGTTGCCCGCGGCCACGGGCCCTTGCGGATCGAGCAAATTCATCGGCAAGCCACTGGCGGTTGGGAAGCCCCTAGACTGAGCCTAGCGCGGGAAAGGCTCCGCCACAAACGCTGGCGTACCGGGACGGTTCCTGGAGTGCCGCGAGTAGCGATACAAGAAGGGGCGGCCACGACATGCATTTCCGTGTGATGTCAATGACATGAACGCAGAGAGCGCCGCCTTCTCAACGGCCGGGACGATTGCTAGTTTGCACGAAAATATTGGGGAGTGAACCGAGATGCGCCTGAAGGACAAGGTTGCGATCGTCGTCGGTGCCGGGCAGAGCCCCGGCGAAGGCATCGGCAATGGCCGCGCGACAGCGCTCACTTTCGCGCGTGAGGGCGCCAAGGTCCTGTGCGTCGACCATCATCCGGACTCGGCGCAGGAAACGGTCGCGATGATCGCCGCCGCACAAGGCACCGCCGCGGCCTTCAAGGCCGACGTGACCAAGGCTGCCGATATCGAAGCAATGGTCAAGGACGCGCAATCGCGCTGGGGCCGGATCGACGTGCTGCACAACAATGTCGGCGTCAGCCTCGGCGGCGGCGATGCCGAACTGCTGCAGCTGACCGAAGAGGCGTTCGACCGCGTCGTCGCCATCAACCTGAAGAGCTGCATTCTCGCCGCAAAAGAGGTGATCCCGATCATGCGCACGCAACGCAGCGGCGCCATCATCAACATCTCCTCGATGGCGGCCATCACCACCTATCCCTACGTCGCCTACAAGGCGACGAAGTCGGCGATGATCGCCTTCACCGAGCAGCTCGCCTACCAGAACGCCGAATACGGCATTCGCGCCAACGTCATCCTGCCCGGCCTGATGAACACGCCGATGGCGGTCGATACCCGCGCCCGCGAATGGCACAAGACCCGCGCCGAGGTCGAAGCCGACCGCGACAGCAA
>NZ_JAEMSD010000471.1 GCF_016462955.1 Bradyrhizobium sp.
GGACACCGCCCGGTCGACGATGGCATGGTCCTTCAGCTCGGGCATTTTCGGGATCTCGGCACGCACCACCGCGCCGTCCCGCACCGTGATCTTGGCGGCCGGAACGGTCTCGCTGAAGGCCAGCGCCAGGGTACGAAGATTGACCTCGATGTCCCGCAGCGCGCGATCATTGAAGGCGGATGTCAGCGACCAATAGCCGGCGCCGACCACCAATGCCGTATTCATTGCGATCAGCAGCACCGCGCACAGCACGGCCTTGGTGCCGAGCTTGAACTGCGGCAAGAACTTCCCAAGCGAAGCTTTGAACATGGATGGAATGACCCCCGTAATTCCTGCATAATAGTGCAAGCGGCTTACGGCCGCATTAACGGTGGTTCCCCAACACCGCTCGTGGCATGGTTTCCAATTGGTAAACGAGGCCTCCCTGACCCCGCCAAGTCCGCCGTCCATCATCGTCTGGTTTCGCGACGATCTCCGCCTGACCGATCACCCTGCCCTCCACGCCGCCGCGAAGACGGGCCAGCCGGTGGTCTGCCTCTATGTGTTCGATGAATCCGTGGGACGCGCACCCGGCGGCGCGGCGCGCTGGTGGCTGGCGCAGTCGCTGCGGGCGCTCGGGGCCGGGATCGCCGCACGCGGCGGGTCGCTGGTCCTGCGCAGAGGACCTGCGGCCAAGGTGATCCCCGAGGTGGTGCGCGAGAGTGGCGCACGCGCCGTCTACTGGAACGCAATCGCGCAGGCGCCTCACCAGGCCCTTGAGAGCCAGCTCTCGGCAACGCTATCGAAGCTCGGCATCGACTCGCAAAGCTTCCCTGGCGATCTCCTGGTGCCCCCCTCGGCGATACGCAACAAGGAGGGCCGCGGCTTGCGCGTGTTCACGCCGTTCTGGCGACGCGTGCTGTCGCTCGGCGATCCGCCGACGCCCTTGCCCGCGCCCAAAGAGCTGCGCCCTTCGCCGGGGATCGCCAGCGATCGGCTGGAGAGCTGGGAACTCGAGCCGCGCACTCCTGATTGGGCGGGCGGCTTGCGCGAGAGCTGGACACCGGGCGAAGCCTCTGCCCGAGCGCGCCTGCGCACCTTCCTCGAGCAAGGAGTCCGCGACTATGTCGCCGACCGCGACCGCCCCGATCGGGACGGCACGTCGCGGTTGTCGCCGCATCTGCGGTTCGGCGAGCTCAGCCCGCGCCAGGTCTGGCACGCCGCCCGGTTTGCCGCGGCGGAAGATCCGACCCTCGTGCCCGGCGTCGAAAAGTTCCTGAGCGAGCTCGGGTGGCGCGAATTCTGCCGCCACCTCCTTCACGATCACCCCGACCTTGCCACCGCGAATCTGCAAACGAACTTCGACGGCTTCCCCTGGGCGCCCGACGGCAAGGCGCTCTCCGCGTGGCAACGCGGCCGCACCGGATATCCCATCGTCGATGCCGGGCTACGCGAGCTCTGGCACACGGGCGTGATGCACAACCGCGTCCGGATGGTGGTGGCGTCCTTCCTGGTCAAGCACCTCCTGATCGACTGGCGCGAAGGGGAAGCCTGGTTCTGGGACACGCTGGTCGACGCGGACGCCGGCAGCAATCCCGCCAACTGGCAGTGGGTCGCCGGCTGCGGCGCGGACGCTGCGCCCTATTTCCGCGTGTTCAATCCGCAGCTCCAGGGCGAGAAGTTCGATCCTGACGGAGCCTATGTTCGACGCTGGGTCCCGGAACTGAAGGACATGCCGGCCAAGCTGATCCACCGACCCTGGCAGGCAACGCCGATCGAACT
The DNA here is from genome assembly GCF_016462955.1 of Bradyrhizobium sp. Lineage (GTDB taxonomy): Bacteria > Pseudomonadota > Alphaproteobacteria > Rhizobiales > Xanthobacteraceae > Bradyrhizobium. Next base: position 1,762 of record NZ_JAEMSD010000471.1, read on the forward strand.
CGCAAGCGCCGGCATCACGATAGGCAAGACCTATCCGCCGCCGATCGTCGATCACGCCAGGGGACGCGAGCGCGCACTCGCCGCGTACGCAAAGATCCGCAAAGGTTGAGCGTTGCTTTGACACAATTTCGAAACCCGCTATCGTGATCGCGCCATACAAACCGTGGGGGACGATATGGACGACGAAAAGCCGATTACCGAACAGGCGATGGACACGATCACCAGCGCCGTCGAAGCGACCAAGGACGCCGCGGTCACCGCCGTCAAGCAGGTGAAGAAAGCCGCCAAGAAGGTCGCGAAGAAGGTCGCGCCGAAGAAGGCCACCAAGAAGAAGGCCAAGAAGGCTGCGAAGAAGACGACGAAGAAAACGGCCAAGAAGAGCGCGAAGAAGGCCGCCAAGAAATCACCGAAGAAAGCTGGAAAGAAAGCTGCAAAGAAGAAAGCCAAGAAGGCGAAGCGCTGATCGGTGCGCTCTGGCTAGGTTCTCCGGATGCGCGCGTGTCCGGAGACCAGTCCCGCGACTCACTATCTCCCGGCCCCGGCCGCTTAGGCTCGCCAGTTGACGACGAACACCGCGGCCGCGCACATCGCCATGCCCGCGATCGCCAGCGCATCGAGCTTCTCGTCGAACAGCAAATAGGCCATCAGGGCGGTCACGGCCGGAACCAGATAGAACAGGCTCGCGACCGAGGTCGCCGCCGCGTGGCGGATCAGCCAATACAATAGCCCGATCGAACCGATCGAGAGCGCCACCGCGAGCCAGGCGAGCGCGAGCACGAACTCCCGTGTCCAGTGCACTACGCGGTCCTCGAACAGGAAAGCCCCGATCGCGAAGAAGATGGTGACGGCGACATACTGCACGAGATTGCCGGCGCGCCAGTCGATCTGGTTGCAGTAGCGGCGCTGATAGAGCGTGCCGAGCGTGATGCTGATCAGCGAAACCACCGACGCCAGCCAGCCGAGCCCGGCTTCGCCGGTCATCGGCCGGTTGTGCAGGATCAGAACGACACCGCCGAGGCCGAGCACGAGCCCGGCCCATTGCAACGGCGTCACCCTCTCGCCGAGCCAGCGATTGGCAATGGTCGAGGTCAGGATCGGCTGCAGGCCCGGGATCAGCGCAGAGAGCCCGGCCGGAATCGAGTGCGCGATCGCAATTGCGGTACCACCGAGATAGAAACCGTGAACCAGGATACCCGCGACGGCGCTGTGCGCGATGCCGATGCCATCAGGCCATTTCGGCCGCGCAATTGCGACGATGATCGCCATCAGGGCGACCACGATCGCCATGCGGATGGCGAGGTACGTCAGGGGATCGGCGTTCTCGACGACGTATTTGGTGCCGATGAATCCGGTGCTCCAGAGCAGGACGAACAGGATCGGCGCGGCGCGGGCGCTCAGGGCTTCTTGATTATGGTTCATTGCCGCCCTCATTGCCCGAGCGGACGCCATGCGGCAATGCGAATTTCGTCCTCATGATTGCTGCGCTGCGACGGACCGGCGGCGGTCCAGCTCAGCCGCTCACCATTCTTCCGGACAGGGGTTGACGATTTTCCAGAGGTCGACGCCGTTCTTGATCTTCTTCATGTCCGTGGTGAGCCCGCCATTGCGGCGAATCCAATCCTTCACGGCGTCGGGGTAGTAGGACATGAGATCGGAGGTGCCTTCGGCGCTGGTGACCTTGATGCCGAAGGTGAACGCCTTGTCGTAATAGGCTTGGTGGAAGCCGAGGCTCGCGCGCGGCGTCACGCAGATCTTGTTCATGGGCACGATGCCGAGCACGAGCGTGCACGCCGAATTGCAGATGCCGTCGATGATGACGCGCTCGCCCTTCTCGCGCACGCGCTTGTACTTGGCCTTGTATTCCTCGACATAGCCGCCATGGTCACGGGTGATACGCAGCTCGGCGCGCGCCGGGGTGGCGGCGGCGAAGCAGAGCAACAACAGGCTCAAAAGCGTGATGCGCATGGCGAGTGGCGGCGACAGCCTTCAGACGTGCACCGGCCTCGAAGGAGCCCCCAAAGGCCGGCGACAGGATTCCTGAACTAAATACTTGGTCATACTTGAGTGGGGAATTCGTTAAGCATCCCGAAAAGGCCAAAAATGGGCAACTTCCGACCGCCTAGCCGGCAATTCTGTCACACCCCGCTGAAAATCCGCGGGATCGGCCATGATTTCGAGCCTTTGGAGCAATGCCTGAGCGCCCGAAATTGCTATAAACGGCTGACCTATTCGAGCGGGTTCCGGAGAATCGAGATGAGCAAGTTGGCGCGTGTCACCGCGGTTGCGGCCCTGACGGCAGCAATCCTGGCCCCTGGCCTCGCAGAGGCGCACGGGCGCCACCGGTATCACCGCTCTTACGCCAACCCGCTGCCCTACCCGATCAGCTATCTGCACAATTACGGACCCGGTATCACCCCCGGCACTTTCGCCTATTACGACGGCCCGGCGACCAATCGTTGCTACCGCAGCGCGGCCGCCTATATCGGCCAGGACGGCCGGCGGCACCCCTGCTACTGAGGAGCGCCCGGCCCTGCGGCGCCGTTATTTGGCAGCCCCCGACCGCAGCAATTGCTTCTCGATCTCGTAGACCGGCAGCTTGACGAGGTCCTTGCCGATCTCCCCCTGAAGCGCCTTGCGCACACCCTCCGAATAGTCGGCGCGGATCATACCGAGCGCGCGCGGTGAGGCCACCATGGTCATCGCCGTGGTCTCGCCGGAGTTGACGGCAGCGTCGAGCCGCCCGGCCAGGCTGCGCAGGAAAGCACGCTCGGCTTCGTCGTGCCAATCGGTCTGCTCGACCGAGCTGCGGGCGCCGCCGGCAGCGGTATGCAGCCGGCCCGGCGCATCGCTTCCTTGCGCGCTGGTCGATGGATTGGGCTGCTCGTGCACCTCCTTGGTGTGAAGGTTCGGAAACATCCCGTCGCCGAGATTTTCCAGAATCAGCGCCTTGCGCCCGTCGCACACGACCAGCCAGTCGCCCTTTTCGATTCTCATCTTGTCCATTTGCATCTTCTCCTTCACACGCGTTGACGCCGAGTCCGGCATCAAAGCTGTTCTTCGAATTCCTCTGAGGACTTGCCGAACTGCTCCATGGCCTCCTCCAGATAGTCGGCGAGCATCGGCGTGCCGATCAGGTAGGACGCGGTGCGCTGGTTGTGTGCCTGCGCGGCCTGCACGCGCAGTTGTCGCCAGTCCGAGAGATCACCGTCGCCGCGGCCAATCTGCTCGTCGACATTGAGATCGCGGATGAAGCCTGCAAGCTCGGCACGGTCGGTGATTTCGCCGCGTCCGCCGCGGCCATAGCCCATGTCGTCGTCGCCGAAATCCAGGGCCACACCGCTCCCGGCGGCTTCGCTGTCGGAGCGGCGCGATTTCGAGATGACGAAGAAGACCTTCTCCGGCGAGATCGATAGATTTGGAATGACTCGCATCCGGCTCACCTTGCCCGGCAGCAAGCACTGCGCCGCTGCCATGATTGCGACAGTAAGAGCCAAGGCAGAGTGGCGAATTGCGCAGGATCAAGT
>NZ_JAEMSD010000472.1 GCF_016462955.1 Bradyrhizobium sp.
GTGTTAGCCTGAACTGTGTTGGCCTGAGCTTGCCGACGCCTTTGCGCGCCTTGCCGCAGTGGCCGGGAACCCCCGGCATAGTCAGCCCGCGCCCGAATCGTCTACGTCTCCCGGGACTTAGAGGGATCCCCACGCTTTCCGGCATTTCCGGGGACTTCCTGGTCATTGAGGAGGCCAGACATGGGTAAGAAAGATTCGGCCAAGAAGGATTTGGCCAAGAAGGATTCGGCAAAGAAGGCAGCCGCTCCCGCCACGATCACGCTCAAGCACCTCGCCGCCGACATCGCCGAGAGCCAGGACCTGTCCAAGAAGCGCGCCGAGGCCGTCCTGACCGACATGGTCGAGCTGATCACCAAGCACCTGAAGAAGGGCGACCGTGTGCGCATCGTCGGCCTCGGCATCCTCCAGGTCCGCAAGCGTGCCGCCCGCACCGGCCGCAATCCTGCCACCGGCGAGGCGATCCACATCAAGGCCAGCAGGAAGGTCGCCTTTCGCCCGGTCAAGGAGCTGAAGGACGCGATCTAAAACTCACGTTTCGTTAAGCCTGATCCACCCCGTTACGGCCGCATCACGGCCCGCTTTTCTGATATACCGCGTGCTTCCCAAAGACCCGGCGGTTTGACCAGAAATGTCCTCCCTCACCTTTTCGCACACCGTGACCGAGCGCTTCCTGCGCTACGTCACCATCGACACCCAGTCCGATCCGGACTCTCCCCGCTCGCCTTCGACCGAGAAGCAGAAGGATCTCGGCCGCGTGCTCGCCGCCGAGCTGAAGGCCATGGGCGTCGAGGACGCGCATCTCGACGAGTACGGCTATGTCTACGGCACGATCCCAGGCAATACCGACAAGAAGGTGCCGGTGATCTGCTTCTGCTCGCATATGGACACCTCGCCCGACGTCACCGGCAAGGACGTCAAGCCGCAGGTCTGGAAGAACTATCGCGGCGGCGACATCACGCTGCCGGGCGACACCAGCCAGGTGATCCGCTTTGCCGAGCACCCCGCGCTGAAGAACCAGATCGGCAACGACATCATCACCACCGACGGCACGACGCTCTTGGGGGCCGACAACAAGGCGGGCGTCGCCGAGATCATGGATGCCGCGTATTTCTTCATCAACAATCCCGACGTGAAGCACGGCACCATCAAGATCCTGTTCACACCGGACGAGGAGATCGGCCGCGGCGTCGACAATGTCGACCTGAAGAAGCTTGGCGCCGATTTCGCCTACACCATGGACGGCGAGAGCGCCGGCTGCGTCGAGGACGAGACCTTCTCGGCCGACGGCGCCACCATCACCATCACCGGTGTCAGCGCCCATCCCGGCTACGCCAAGGGCAAGATGGAGCACGCGATCAAGATCGCCGCCGCCATCGTCGAGCGCCTGCCGAAGGAGGGCTGCTCGCCCGAGACCACCTCGGGCAAGCAGGGCTTCCTGCATCCGATCGGCATCGAGGGGGCGCTGGAACAGGCGACGCTGTCCTTCATCGTTCGCGACTTCACCGAGGAAGGGCTGAACGAGAAGGAGGCGCTGCTCGAGGACATCGTCAAGGACGTGATGAAGGACTATCCGCGCTCGGCCTACACGTTCGAGGTGAAGGAGCAGTATCGCAACATGAAGCAGGTGATCGACCGTCACCCGCACGTGCTCGAATACGCCATCGAGGCGATCCGCCGGGCCGGCCTGCGCCCGATGCGCACCGCGATCCGCGGCGGCACCGACGGCTCGCGCCTGTCCTTCATGGGCCTGCCCTGCCCCAACATCTTCGCCGGCGAGCACGCCTTTCATTCGCGGCTCGAATGGGTCAGCCGGCAGGATATGGAAAAGGCGGTGCAGACCATCGTGCACCTCGCGATGATCTGGGAAGAGAAGGCGTAGAGCGGCCCGCAGAACGGGCCGGTCGAGCATGATGGCCGGGCTTGCGCCCGGCCATTTGCTTGGGACCTACGGCAACGGCATCGCGCGCTGGGTGCGATGGAACCTGTTGGAACTCGCCATCCAGTTCGGCAACGGCGCGCCATCACGATGGCGCCCGCCGGCGACGGCGGCGGCCCAGGCTACCGCGGCGCCGATCAGGGTGGCGGCTGCGATCGAGAACGCCACGATGATGGAATTGCGCCGCGCGCGGTCGATGGCCGTCTTGGCGTCTGCTATCGAAGCAGTGACTCGCCGTTCGGCATCCGGTGCCGCAAGGCCCGTCACGGCCGCAACCTGCTGCACGAGATAGGTTCGATCATCGGCGCTGACGCCGCTGTGGCTGGACGACGTCAGGAGAATCCGCCCGGCTTCGGCGCGCACCTCCCTGAGATCCGTGTTCGGCGCGCGGCGCGGTGCGCGGAACAGCTTGTCGAGCTCGTAGCTCAACAAGGGCTCCGCCGCCGACGTGTTGCTGGCCGAGCTGCGCAGCGGCGAACGGTCGATCGCGGCAGCCCCGAGAAGCGCGAGCATTGCCGCGCCGGCCAGTACGGCCAGGGCCCAGGCAATCAGCCCGTGTAGTCCGTCCCGCCGCTCGCCGTCATCCTCGACTGTTGCAAGCTCGGGCGCCGGCCGGGTTGTCCGGCCGGCGACGTAGCCGCCAAAGCCGAAGCTGACGATCGCCTGGATGATCAGATAAAGCCCGGAGAGGAGCGCCAGCGCAGCCGATGCATCACGCCAGGTCGGCGAGGCCGAACTGACACCGAGGCCGACGGCGACGCCAAAGCCGATCAGGATGAACGACATTGCGCCCGCCGCGAGTGCACCTGCGAACACCGAGCTCCACTGAATGGTCCGAGCGGGCTCCTCCAGGAACTCGTCTTCCAGAACCTCTTCTCGCATGAGCGTTTCAACGGTCATCGCGCCGCTCTCAGCGCAGGCCGAAGAACGACAGGATCGCCATGATGACGACGATCAAGCCGATCAGATAAATCAGTCCGTCCATAGTCCGTCCTCCTCAGTTTCTTCAGCTCGCTAATCGCGACGAATGAGGAACGTTCCAAATTAGGCGGATCGCCTGGAACGAACCTGGAAGATGCGGGTTACCCGCTCAAGTCCTAGGGATAAAGATCGTGAGCCCATGAGGCCTCAGCCGGTTCGTCTGGCTGGGGCCTTTCCGTTGCCCGCGCCTGTCATATGTTAGCGACGCGCGAGCCCGGATCATCAAGGATGCGATCGGGGAGAGACTTCCAGATTTGGAGCGGCGCGTGGATCGCAGAACAGCGTGCCTGCATCAGGCCGATGCATTCCGGGAGAAGGCCCTCGCCGATCCCGAGCACCACGACGAATGGATCGACGAGGCCATCAAATGGCTGGAGCGCGCGATGGAAGCGAGCTGCCGCGCGGTGGTCGCCTTGGAAGCTGACGATGGCAGCGAAGCTCCGGCCCCGACGATCGAAACCGTGGCGCCACTTCGCCGCGCGATTGTCCGCCAGTGAGAGGCGCTCGCGGCATATCCACTGATGCGGCAATTGTTCCAGGGACGTAACAATGTTGCGGGTCGACACTGTTCCCGCCGCCATGCTAGGCCGGGCAGACCGCAGCCAGAGTGACCTCGTGCCCACCCATCGCCAGACCTCGGAAACCTGCCGTCCACGCCATTGGCGTGGGCTGCTGTCCGTGCTGATTGCGGTCGTCTATCTGCTCGCAGGCGCGCTGCACGGCGCCCACGACATCGACGTCACCACGCCCGCCGGCGGTTCGGAAATCGCCGCGGTGCTCGACGGGGCCACAGGCCACAGCGACCACAAGGCCATCGGCGGACATCATTGCCATGGCTGCTTCTCGCTGGCGGTATCACAGTCTGCGCCATCGACCGGGGCAATCGCGCTGATGTCGGCGACGCGTCCGCAACTTGCGCCCCGGCTTGCCGGCATCATCCCCGACACCGACTCGCCTCCTCCTAAGCCCATTGCCTGAACGGATCGGTCGGGCGTTCCGCGCCCATAAGGTTTTATCCTTCAGAGGTCGGTTTTCATGTTTTGCAGGAGAGTGGCCGCGCGCCTGGCGTGCGCGGTGGCATGTCTGATTGCAGGATCGGCGCTGGCGCCGTCGCACGCGCAGACTTTGAGCATGCGCAGCGCGCTGTCGCGCGCGCTGGCCGCGAGCCCGCGGCTCACGGCAGCCGAGCGCGACATCGGCATCGCCACCGGCCAGCGCATCCAGGCAGGCGCCCTACTCAATCCGGAGCTGACCTACGAGCAGGACGATTCATTCGGCTCCGGCAGATATCGCGGGACGCGGTCGGCCGAGACCACGCTCCAGATCAGCCAGGCCTTCGAGCTGTTCGGCAAGCGCGATGCCAGGATTGCCGCCGGCGTAGCCGGGGTCGAAGTGGCGGCGATCCAGCGCCAGGCCGTCCGGCTGGAAGTGCTGTCGGAGACCGCGATCGCCTTCCTCGGCGTGCTCGGCGCGCAGCGGCGCATCCAGATCCTCGACGAGCAGATTGCCGCGATCGACCGCCTGACGCCGCTGCTCCGCCGCCGCGTCGAGGCCGGCGCCTCCTCGCCGGCCTCGGTGCGCTCCAGGCGCACGCCGATGAGGCGCACGGGCACGAAGTCGCGCGCAGCCCAGCGGCGGAACAGGTCCTTGGCGGCCGCAAGCACGGCGAGCGTGCTGTCGGTCTCCGCGTCCAGCGTGCAGCTGCGGGTGATGGTCTCGAAGTCGCCGAAGCGGATCTTGATGGCGATGCGCCGCGTGGTGCCGCCCGAGGCACGGAGGCGCCGGCATGCGCTCTCGGTGAGGCCGTGCAGCATGTCGATGACGGCCTCGGGATCGGCGACGTCCTCGTCGAAGGTGGTCTCGTGCCCGACGCCCTTGCGCTCGTGCTCGGTCTCCACCGGGCGATCGTCGCGGCCGAAGGCGCGTTCGCGCATGCCGAGCGCGTGATCGCCGAGCGCCGTGCGGAGCTTGCCGGGATCCATGCGCTGCAGGTCGCCGAACGTGCGGATGCCGGCGGCGTGGAAGTGCGGCAATGACTTGGGCCCCACGCCCCACATGCGCTCGATGCCGAGGGGCTGGAGCCAGGCGGCGAGGGCGTCCGGTGCATCGGGTGCCACGGTCAGGCCGTCCGGCTTGTCCATGTCGCTCGCGAGCTTCGCCACGAACTTGTTGGGGCCCACGCCCACGCTGACGGTGAGCCCAAGCTCCGCGCTGGTTGCTGCGCGGATGGCGCGCGCGATGTCGGGGCCGTCGCCGTGCAGGAGTCGGCTGCCGGTGACGTCGACGAAGGCCTCGTCGACGCTCAGTGCCTCGACCAGCGGCGAGAAGCGACCGAGGATGTCCATGAAGCGGTGGCTGAG
>NZ_JAEMSD010000473.1 GCF_016462955.1 Bradyrhizobium sp.
CGGCTTCGCGCCGTTCACCGGCGGCACGCTGTCCTACATCGACTTCATGGGCACGAAGAAGTTCGTCGAGCTCTGCCGCAAGCTCGAAGCCAAGTACGGCTCGCGCTTCACGCCGCCGAAGCTGCTGGAGGAGATGGCTGCGAAGGGCGAGACCTTCTACGGCCGCTTCGCGCCGAAGAAGGCGGCGGCTTAGCGGCATCCATTCGGACCGCCCGACAACAGGAGAGGCCGGATCGTCGATCCGGCCTTTTTTCGTGGCGTTCAACGCGAGGCGATAAGCGTCCGTTGCGGCCTGTCGCGTCTGTTGATGTCCGTGCCACGCCAGCGCGGTCCTCGTCGGCGTTGCGGGCACGATCACTCCGCATGGCACCCCTCTTGCTGATCAGTTCGTGAAGGCAATCATTAGCAATGAAGGTGTCCTGTGATGATCCGCACGATGTTTCAAGATGGCGCAGCCGGTGTTGCGTTGAGACATTCTCCGCTGTTGCTGCTCGGTCGTCGGTGGCCGCGTCGCAAGGTCCTCCGGCGGCGCAGAAAGATTCCCTCGTGGGTTGGTGTGGCGCTACTCGTTTTCGTAGCCGATATCGCGCTAGCCGTGCTCGCCTGGCTTGCCGTCGACGTCATCCTGCACTGAGAAGCCACCGCGCTGCATGTAGAACGCCCCCGCCACGTAAGCGATCTGGCCGAGCACCAGGCAGCCGACCACGATCGAAATGCCCGTCCAAGATCCGAAGTCCGCGGTCTGCAGAACGATTGCTGCCAGGATCGCGGTGATCGGCGAAACGAGCGCCATGGCCCACACCCTCAAGAAGAGCCCCGTCGTCAGTCCGGCGATTCCGCTTGCGAGAAAGAGGAGTAGTGCGGTGGTCACGGTGACTTCCCAATTCAGCATTCCGCGACCGAGGTTGAGGCAACTGGATTGTTCTCACAAGGATGGTGACGTCCGCGGACCTGCCAAGGCGGAGTTATTGTTAATCCGGACAATGCTTCTAAAATTGTTCGTTGCGTTAGAGCGTTCCCGGATCAACGCCTCCCGCACCTGCGGCCACGGCGCGACGCGGGCCTTGTCGGCGGCAAGGTTCGGGATCGCCGAGAGGTCGAACTTCATGCCGTCACTCTAGGTCGTCGTCGTGAAGAGATCGCCGGCGGCAATCGTGGATGCGATCCCCGAGAAGGCCTGAGCTTCGTCATTCAAGCCGGCGCGCACAGGGGCAAAACTCTTGTGCAGCTCGGAGGTGAGAAATTCAGCCGCTCCAACGCATGTAGCGCTCGGAACCGCCGCGGGCCGGAGCGGGCGCCTTGCGTGAAGCCTGGTCGGCGATCGTCTGGACAATCACCGGGCCTTCGGTCACGATCTCGGGCTGTCGGGGCCCATCGCGGGGTCCTGCCCCTCGGGCCTGAGCTTCAGATCATCCTCACCCTTTTCGAGCTTCTTGGCCCCGGATATCGATCTTGACCAAGCTCATAGGGCAGACTGGCCTCCAAGAGCACGATGGGAGGGCACCGGGCAAACCGTACCGTTTCGGGGAATATCCTTCGCCTGACGCTTGGTTCGGCCGAAAGAACGACTACATGCACCTGCTTGAAATAGTCAAGATTGATGCACCTGCATCAAATGAGGTAAGAGACGGGCGACGAGCTTGAGCGGGACCATGAAACGCAAACCATCGACCGAGGCAACAGCCGCCTGGATCCGCCTGATGCGGGTGCAGAGCCGGGTGCTCGATTGCGTCGAGCAGGATTTGAAGAAGGCGGGCTTCCCGCCGCTGGCCTGGTATGACGCGTTGCTGGAATTGTCGCGCGCGCCGTCGGGCGAGCTGCGGCCGGTCGAGCTCGAGCGGCAGATGCTGATCCCGCAATATTCCACCTCGCGGCTGATCGACCGCCTAGTCGACGAGGGCCTCGCATCGCGGCGTGAATGCAAGATCGACAAGCGCGGCCAGTTCGTCGAGATCACGGAAGCCGGCCGCGAGCTGCAGAAGCGTATGTGGGGCGCCTATTCGGCCGCGATCGAGAAATATGTCGGTTCGAAACTGTCGGATGCCGACGCCGTCAAGCTCTGCGGCCTGCTGGACCGCCTGGGCTGCTCGTGCGGCGAGATGAAACTGCCGCCGGCGGCCGCGAGCGAAAGCATGCCGTCGCGATGATCGCGCGGCAAACCCCCTTCGTCCCGCAACCGGTCGGTTCGCGGGCCGTCCCTGTCACCCGCGCGTTCGGTCGAAGCGCTTTTGATTAGAGTTTGATATGGCGCGAGACCAGATCGATATGACGCCGCTGCAGTCACGCGACGAGCTCGTCGCGTGGTTCGAGGCCGGCTGCAAGGACCCGTCCGAATTCCGCATGGGCACCGAGCACGAGAAGACGCCGTTAACGCTCGAAGGCCACCGTCCGGTGCCTTACGAGGGCGCACGCGGCATCGGCGCGCTGCTCGAAGGCATGAAGCTCCTGCTCGGCTGGGAACCGATCATGGAGAAGGGCAACATCATCGGCCTTCACGACGTCACCGGCGGGGGCGCGATCTCGCTCGAGCCCGGCGGACAGTTCGAGCTGTCCGGCGCGCCGGTCGAGAACGTGCATCAGACCCAGAGCGAGCTGATGGCGCATCTTGCCCAGGTGCGCGAGATCGCGACCCCGCTCGGCATCGGCTTCCTCGGCCTCGGCATGACGCCGTCCTGGTCGCGCGCCGACATCCCGATGATGCCCAAGGGCCGCTACAAGATCATGACCAATTACATGCCGAAGGTCGGCCAATACGGCCTCGACATGATGTACCGGACCTGCACGGTGCAGACCAATCTCGACTTCTCCTCCGAAGCCGACATGGTCAAGAAGCTGCGCGTCTCGCTCGCGCTGCAGCCGGTCGCGACCGCGCTGTTTGCCAATTCGCCGTTCACCGAGGGCAGGCCGAACGGCTTTCTCTCCTTCCGGTCCGAAATATGGCGCGACACCGACAATGCCCGTTCGGGCATGATGCCCTGGGCGTTCGAGGACGGTATGGGATTCGAGCGCTATGTCGACTACGCGCTCGACGTGCCCATGTATTTCGTCAAGCGCGGCGAGGATTACATCGACGTGTCGGGCTCTTCGTTCCGTGCCTTCTTCGACGGCCGCAACAATAACCTCCCCGGCGAGCGTCCGACGCTGTCGGACTGGGCCAATCATCTCTCGACGATCTTCCCGGAAGTGCGGCTCAAGCGCTATCTGGAGATGCGCGGCTCCGACGGCGGCCCGTGGGGGCGCTTGCCGGCGCTGCCGGCGTTCTGGGTCGGTCTGCTCTATGACGATGCTTCGCTCGACGCCGCCTGGGACCTCGTGAAGCACTGGACGGCGCATGAGCGTCAGGCCTTGCGCGATGACGTGCCGCGCCTCGGCTTCAAGGCCCGAATCAAGGACCGCTATCTGTTCGAGATCGCGAAGGAGTGCCTGGTCCTGGCACATGCCGGCCTGCGCCGGCGCGGCCGGATCGATCAGCTCGGCCGCGACGAGACCCGGCACCTCGAGGCGCTCGACCGCATCATCGATTCCGGTCGGACCCCGGCCGAGGAGATGCTCGAAAAATTCAATGGTCCCTGGAAGGGCTCGGTGGAACCGGCCTACGTGGAATACGCATTCTAGATCGGTAAGCCGATCGGGCATTTGAGCCGTTCATCGCCCATACAGGTTTGCGGCGATCAAATGACCGGCTGACAAAACCTGAGCGCCGTCAATAACTCGAAAGCTGTTCCGATGGGGAAGTGCCGCCTGTCCGGGGCCGTCATGGCAGAGGCCCTGGCAAAGGTCCTGGCAAGCGTCTTGGCATGTGCCACGCTGCTTTCGCTCGCACTTGCGAGCGTGCCGGCGCGCGCCCAGACCGCATTCGACCGGCCCGGCGGCGATTATTTCAGCGCGCCGGTCGCATCGGGCGATCCGGAGGACTGCGCGCTGCTGTGCGAGCGCGACCGCCGCTGCCGCTCCTGGAGCTTCAGCTATCCCGACGTCGAGGGCGGCTCGGCGGTCTGCTGGCTGAAGAACACCGTGCCGTCACGCGTGCCGGGGAGTTGCTGTATCTCCGGGGTGCGCGGCGCCGGCGTGATCGAGCCGCGCGTGGAGGGGGTCGAGACTTCGATCGACCGCCCCGGTGGTGATTTGCGCAATTTCGAACTGAAGGAGGGGGAAGGCGTGGAGGCCTGCAAGGCCGCCTGCACCGCCGACAACAAATGCCGCGCCTTCACCTATGCCCGCCCGGGCTACACCGGCCGCGAGGCGCGCTGCTACCTGAAAAAGGAAATCAAGCCGCCGCGAAGAAAGGCGGGGTTTACATCGGGCGTGGTGCGGTAGGGGTGGGCAAAGGCGCCTTGCGCCGTGCCCACGATCTTCCGATGCGGCGACAAGCGCGTGGGCACACTACGCTTTGCCTACCCTACGAGATTCTCACTCGGCCGCAATCACCGTGATCTCCGGCCAAAGCATCTTCCATCGCGCCGCCTTCGCCGCGTAATTCGCCACTGAGAAATTGAGCGCCCGGTTGGGCCGCACGATCAGCGCTGCAATGTCGTCCAACCCGTGCGGTGCATAGATCTCATGGCCATTGCCGGCGCGCCTCACCCCGACTTGCGTGTTCTCGGTGAGGAAGCGATCTATGCCGTCCGTCGAGCGCATCAATGGCGGATAGGGCAGGCCGTGCTTGTCGGGATACCACAGATGTACGCGCGCCTGATTGCGGATCTCGACCTTGGCGCCAAGGTTCTCCAGCCGCGCATGCAGCTTGCGGATCACCGCATCCTCCGCCTCCCAGGACGTATCGGGATCGAAATAGAACACGTCGTAGTCGGCGATGCCGTGATCGACGGCGCGGCTGGTGAGCACGTTCCACACCGTCTGCACCAGGCAGCCTGCGACCAGCCAGGCGTCCGGCAGCGCGAGGCGACGAAGTTCGTCGACGATCGCTGCGTTGACCGGATTGCGCAGAGCGAGAGCCAGGAATTCGTCACGGTTCATCGCGCGATGAGGAGACTCAATGCACGGCGGTGAAGAACCGTCCGAGCCGGAAACCGGAGAGCCACGTGTAGACCGGCTGGCTGCGCATGCCGAGATCCCAGGAGCCGACCACCGCATCCGCACGGCCGATCAGATTGTCGATCGGCAGCAGGCCGACACCCCCGGAGCGCAGCGGCACGCGGCTGTCGGCGGAATTGTCGCGGTTGTCGCCGAGCACGAACAAATGGCCGGCCGGCACGGTCACCTCGGGCGTGTTGT
>NZ_JAEMSD010000474.1:0-1600 GCF_016462955.1 Bradyrhizobium sp.
GATCGTGACCTTGCTGCCGTTCGTGCCCTTGTTGTAGTCGTCCCAGAACTCGAAACAGGTGGCGGACAGCACGAGGCCGTCGCCGGCCGGCGTCTGGCGGTCAATGCGGCAATGGTTCTCGTAGCGATCGACCAGCGGGGCCGGCTTGCCTTTGATGACGTTGTCGAGGTCGATCATCGTCTTGCTGTCCGGGCCGTCACTGTCGCGGCAATCCTTCTTGGTCGAGGCCCACAGGCCGTCGAACGGCTGCGCGCCGAATGCCGGCTGCATCGCGAACAGGGCGATGCCGGTGGCGGCGATCATGGCAACGGTGCGCATGCAGAGGTCCTTTACCGGGCGGATGTTGCGGAGGGCCGCATCAGAACGCATTGAACAGCATCGTCAAGCCTGCCGCCAGCATGATGCCGTCCATCAGCAGCCGAAACACCTCCGGCTTCAAGTGCAGCACGAATCGCTTGGCGATGAAGGCGCCAAGCATCAGCGACGAGCCCGCGATCAATCCCTTCAGGGCGACGTCGGCGGTCAGCGCCCCGAATCGTTCGAACGTCACCGATTTGCTGAGGTAAAGCCCCAGCGACGAGGCCGCCTCGGTGGCGAGGAAGGCGCCCTTGGACAGGCCATAGAACAGGAACAGCGGCACGCTGAGCGGGCCCGTCGAGACCACGATGCCGGTGAGATAGCCGATCACCGCACCGCCGACGGCGAGGTGCCAGAGGTTGGCCTTGAGGTCGTGCCGCGCCAGGATGTGCCGCACTGGCACCATCGCGATCAGGAACAGGCCGATGGCAAGATCGACCGCGTGCGAGGGCAAGGCGAGCAGGGTCCGGGCGCCGAGCGCCGCGGCCGGAATGCCCGTGACCGAATAGGCCGCGCAAGCCCGCCAGTCGACCTCGCGCCACCACGCCAGGATCCGCGAGAAGTTCGCCATGACGGAGGCCACCGCCATGATCGGCACGGCTTCCTTCGGGCCATAGGCATAGACCAGCACCGGCATCAGCATGATCGACGAGCCGGTGCCGACGATGCCTGAGATGGTGCCGGCGACGAGGCCGACGCTGAGGACGAAGAGAAAGGCCAACACAATCTCCACGAATCGAGAGAGTTTAGCCGTAAGGAGGCCTATGGCGATCGATCCCAGGCGAGGGAACCCCATCGAACTTGCCATCGTCCATGCAAACCGTGATCATGATGCCGTGACCTTCGCGTCCCTGAGAAGCAATGTCCGCCGCCTTTACGAGGGCACAACGCCGGACGGCGTGCGCTTCCGCTATGGGCTGCTCGCCTTCGATGTCGTGACGGTGTTGTTCATCATCGCGACCTCGTTCCTGCCGCCCAATGACATCGTCGAGACGCTCGACGTCGTGTTCGGCATGATATTGCTTGTCGACTTCTCGGCCCGGCTCCTGGTCGATCGGCATCCGTTGCAAAAATTCACCAAGCTTGCGACCTGGGCTGACATGGTTGCGATCGTATCCTTCCTGGCGCCGCTTGCCGGCGAGCCGGGCGGCTTTCTCCGGATCCTGCGGACGTTGGGGCTGCTGCGCGACTACCAGATGCTGGTGCGGTTGCGCATCGATTCTCCGTTCTTCCGACGCAACGA
>NZ_JAEMSD010000474.1:1610-3311 GCF_016462955.1 Bradyrhizobium sp.
GCAACGAAGACGTCATCTTCGCCGTCACGAACCTCGCTGTTTTCATCTTCGTCATGACCGGTCTCGTTTACGAGACCCAGAAGTTTCGCAACGACGATATCCGGAATTATGCCGATGCCCTCTATTTCACCGTCACGGCGCTGACGACGACCGGCTTTGGCGACATTACCCTGAAGGGTACGTTCGGTCGCCTGATCACCGTCGTGATCATGATTTTCGGCGTTACCCTGTTCTTCAATCTCGCCCGCGCGCTGCTCAGTCCCCACAAGGTGCGGTTTCCATGCCCGACCTGCGGGCTCCAGAGGCACGATGCCGACGCGGTGCATTGCAAGGCCTGCGGCACCGTCCTCAATATTCCCGATGAAGGGGCGATCTGAAGAGCCCTCGGCGCGGCGATTTGGACGCCGTCGATGGTGACGTCATGCCGGTGTTTTGCCCGACGGATCAACCATGATTTCGGGTTACCCGTAAGTCATTGAGGGCACAAGGGGTCGGCTACTGTGCATGGGGTTGTTTTTCAAGTTTTTGTCGCGCGGCGGCTGGTGAGCATCACCGTAGCACCACCCAGGCCGGCGCGTGGTCGCTGGCGCCGTCCTCGCCTCGGATGTTCTTGTCGACGCCGGCCTTGGCCAGGCGCGGTGCGAGAGCAGGGCTGAGCAGGAGATGGTCGAGCCGCAGGCCTGCATCGCGCGGCCAGCGGTTCCGCTTGTAGTCCCAGAACGTGTAGATGCGCTTTTGCGGGTGCAGCTCGCGGATCGCGTCACACCAGCCCTGCTTGACCAGCGCGGCGTAGGCGGCGCGGCTCCTGGGCTGGACCAGCGCATCCTTGTCCCATGACCGCGTCGGATAGATGTCGATCTCGGTTGGCGCGACATTGTAGTCGCCGGCGAGCACCACCGGCAGGTCCTGCTTGATGAAGGTTTTGGCGTGGCGCCTCAGCCGCGCGAACCAGTCGAGCTTGTAGTCGAATTTGGGTCCCGGTTGCGGATTGCCGTTGGGAAGATAGATGCTGGTGACGATGATGCCGCGCACGGCAGCCTCGATGTAGCGGGCTTCGAGATCGCCGGGCTTTCCCGGCAGGCGGTCGCGGGTGAGAATGGGATCAGCGCCGCGGGCGAGGATGGCGACGCCGTTCCACGTCCTTTGTCCACACCACACCGCGCCGTAGCCGGCCTTTTCGATCGCGGCTGCCGGAAATTCGCCATCACTTGCCTTCAACTCCTGAAGCGCGACGACATCGGGCTTCGCCACGCGCATCCATGCCAACAGATTGGGCAGGCGGCGGTTGACGTTGTTGATGTTGAACGTCGCGATCTTCATGTAGAGCTACCGGCTCCTGCCGTCCGTCACCGGAGATACAATGTCCAAGTCCAGCTTTGTTGCCATCGCGCTCGCCCTCGCGTTCTCCGGAGGCGCATCGGCACAATCGTCCGATCAGCGCGGCGCTTGCAAGGCGGACTACGACAAGTTCTGCGCCGGCCTCGCGCCGGGCGGCGGCATCGTCGCATGCCTCAATGCCAAACGCGACCAGCTCAGCGCGACCTGCAAGGCGGCGCTCGACAGCCGGAAGAAGAAGTAGGTGCAGCTGGCTTAACGCGACAGCGGCGGCTCGGTCGGCGGTGGAGAGGGAGGAGGTGCGGCCGCCTGCGCCGGCTCCGGCCTTGCCAGCGGCTCCTCCACATTGCCGCCCTTGTAGAGGCG
>NZ_JAEMSD010000474.1:3321-5231 GCF_016462955.1 Bradyrhizobium sp.
GCAAGGCGGCACTCGACAGCCGGAAGAAGAAGTAGGTGCGGGTGGCTTAACTCGACAGCGGCGGCGAGGCCGCCGGCTGCTCGATCGGCGGTGAGGAAGGCGACTGCCCGGCACTCGACGCCGGCTCCGGCCTTGCCAGCGGCTCCTCCACATTGCCGCCCTTGTAGAGGCGGGCGTAGCGGCGGCCGAGGCTGGTCAGCACCTCGTAGCCGATCGTGCCGAAATGATGTGCGAGCTCGTCCACGGTGATGCCTTCGCCGAGCAAGGTCACCATGTGGCCGCGCCGCGCCGCGTTCGGCGGCAGGTCGGTGATGTCGACCGCGATCAGATCCATGGAGATCCGGCCCGCGACAGGGCAGCGCTTGCCGGCCACGATGATCTCGGCACCGCGCGTGCCGTCATTGGAGCTGGCGGCGCGGAAATAACCGTCGGCATAGCCGACGGCGATGATGGCGAGCTTGGTCGGCCGCCGTGCGCTCCAGGTGCCGCCATAGCCGACGGTCTCCCCACGATCGATGCTGCGGATCTGCACGATGCGCGCCTTGAGGTCGACCACCTGCTGCATCGGATTGTCGGCTTCCGGCGTCGGGTTGACGCCGTAGAGGGCCGCGCCCGGCCGCACCAGGTCGAACTGGAAGGGCGCCCCCAGGAAGATGCCGGAGGAGTTGGCGAGCGCGGCCGGCACGCCCGAGAACTCGCTGGCAATGCTGCGGAAGGCCGCGAGCTGCCGCGCATTGATCGGGCTGTTGAGCTGCTCGGCCGCGACCAGATGGCTCATAACGAGCGTGATGCCGTGATCGCCGGCATTGATGCGGGGGATGATGGCCTGCGCCTCCGACAGCGTCAGCCCGAGCCGGTTCATGCCGGTGTCGATGTGGATTGCGGCGCCGCCGTTCCAGCCGGTGCGGCGGCAGAACACGTCCCATTCGGCCAGTTCGTTGAGATCTCCGATCACCGGCCGGCAGTTGATCTTGGCGTAGTGCTCGCCGGTGTTTTGGAAATAGCCGCCGAGCACGTAGATGGTGGGCTCGGGAACGGCGGCGCGCACCTTGCGGGCTTCCTCGATGGTGGCAACGAAGAAGGTCTTGCAGCCGGCCTTGCTCAGGGCGCGCGACACCTGCTCGGCGCCGCAGCCATAGGCGTCCGCCTTGATTACCGCGGAGCATTCGGCCGGCACCGCCGTCTTCTCGAGCTTGCGCCAATTGGCGATGATCGCGTCGAGATCGACGGTCAGCACGCCGCCGAAGGCGGCGAGCGCGGCAGCCTGATTGGCCTCCGCGGAGAGAGGGCCGGGCGAGGTGATTGTCTTCGGGGCGGACGCCATTGTCATTGCGCCGTTTTACGCAAGAGGCCGGCGCGGTTCAACCCGCGGAACAATCTAGTAGTCGCTGCGATCCGGCAGCTGTCCGTCATGCGCGAGGTCGCCGAAGCGCGTGACCGAGGCGTCGAAGTGCAGCTCGACCGTGCCCGTCGGACCATGACGCTGCTTGCCGATGATGACTTCGGCGCGGCCGACGGTGCGCTCCATGTCGGCCTGCCATTTGGCGTGCTCCTCGGTGCCGGGACGCGGCTCCTTCATGGCGAGGTAATATTCCTCGCGGAACACGAACAGCACGACGTCGGCGTCCTGCTCGATCGAGCCGGATTCACGCAAGTCCGAGAGCTGCGGCCGCTTGTCGTCGCGCGATTCGACCTGGCGCGAGAGCTGCGACAGCGCGATCACGGGAACGTTGAGCTCCTTGGCCAGCGCCTTCAGGCTGGTCGTGATTTCCGTGATCTCCTGCACGCGGCTGTCGCTGGCGCGCTTGCCGGAGCCTGAGAGCAGCTGGATGTAGTCGATCACCAGGAGGTCGAGGCCCTTCTGGCGCTTGAGCCGGCGCGCGCGCGCCATCAGCTGCGCGATCGAGAGG
>NZ_JAEMSD010000475.1:0-4154 GCF_016462955.1 Bradyrhizobium sp.
AGCCGTCGATCAGCACGGGGATGCGGGCTTGCGCGGCCGCAATGATCGCGCCCGAGATCGCCGCGATCTCGAGGCCGCCGACGGCGCACAGGATTTTTTCCGCCGAAGCGCCCGCGACGCCGTGATGCGCGATCGCCGCGTCGATCACACGCGCCTTGTGCGCGCGGCCGGCTGCATCGACGCCGGTGCCGCTGCCCGCGATCTCCTCGGCGCTCACGCCGAGCAGGCTCGCGGCGATCGCCGCCGATGCCGTGGTGTTGCCGATGCCCATCTCGCCGAAGATCAGGAGATCGGGCTGGTCGTTCGCCGCGCGCGCGACCGCGCGCTGGCCGGCCTCGAAGGCGAACGCCAGCTCCGCGGGCGTGAGCGCAGCCTCGGCGCTGAAATCGCGCGTGCCGCAGCGCGGCTTGTCGGTGACGATATCGGGCATCGTCTCCTGTGCCAGCGTGCCGGCGTCGACGACCTCGAGGCTGGAACCCAGCTCACGCGCCAGCACCGAGATCGCGGCGCCGCCGGAGGCGAAATTCGCCATCATGGCGATGGTGACGGCTTGCGGATAGGCCGACACGCCCTGCGCGACGATGCCGTGATCACCGGCGAAGACGATGATCGGCACGCGCGCGGCACGGGGCTGCTCGGTCGCCTGCAGGCCGGCAAGCTCGATCGCGAACTGCTCGAGCCGGCCGAGCGCACCGGTCGGTTTTGTCAGTTGCGCCTGCCGCGCAATGGCGGCCTCGCGATGGACCGCGGAGACATCGGGACATTTTTGGGTGACCCATTCGGGAAGCATGCTGCTCAACGCCTGCGTTTGAGAATATAGCTGTCCATGATCCAGCCGTGCCGCTCGCGTGCTTGCTGCCGCGCCATCACGATGTTCGGTCCGACCTCGGCCAGCGCGCCGGACAGGATGATCTGATCGGGCATGCCAAGATAGGCACCCCACCAGATTTGCAGGCCGTCTGAATCGAGCGACTGGAACGCCGTCCCCCCGTCGAGCATCACGACCACGGTATCGACGCCTTCCGGCCAGCCGCCGTCGCGCAAGCGCCGTCCCGTCGTGACCAGGAACGGCTCGCCGATGTCGTTGAGCGGCAGCGCATGCGCCGCGCACAGTGCCTGGATCGAGGTGATGCCGGGCACGACCTCGATCGCCGGCAACGGATTCAATCGCCGCGCAATGCGCAGCGATGAATCGTAGAGAGAGGGATCGCCCCAGATCAGCAGCGCAACCTTGCCCTCACCTTCGAGATGCCCAGCGATCGTCTCGGACCAGGTGGCGGCGACCGCATCGTGCCAATCGTCGACGCCTTTGCGGTAGTCGACTTCATCGGCGTCACGCACAGGAAGATCGAACTCGGCGACGACGGTCTTGCCGTTGGTCAGAACATCCGCGCAGATCGTCCGCCTGAGATCGGCGAGATCGGATTTTGCCGTGCCCTTGCGCGGGATCAGGATCAGATCGGCGGCGTTGATGGCCTCAATGGCGGCGCGCGTGAGCTGCGCGGGATCGCCGCAACCGATGCCGATCAGGGAGAGCGTGAGCATGGGGAGCGCGACGGGCGGCCACACCGGCCGCCCATCGCCGATCTCTTACGCCGCGTTGTGCAGGCGCGGGGTGACGAGGCCGGACGCGGTGACGCCGCGCAGCGACTTCGCCAGCGCCAGCACGGCGAGATCGGCCAGCGGCTCGATCACGATGACCAGCGCATAGGAAGCGGCGAACGTCGCGATGCTGGCGAGGTTGCTCATCGCAAAGCCGGAACCATAGAGCGCCCAGAACGCCACCCAGGCGATCACGCCGGCCTGATAAGTGGTCGACAGCGCCAGCGCCTGGCCGTACTTCAGATCGACATAGGCGGCGTTGCGGGCGATGATCCGCGAGGCGATGGCCTGGATCGCGAACAGCGGCACCAGCAGCGTGGTGACGTTCATGCCGTATTGCGGCAGGTCGACCGGCTCCAGCAGCACGCCCTGAAGCAGCAGGCCGAACGCGAGGCCGAAGGCCGCAGGCGCAGCGCCGAACAGCAGGAACAAGGTCGAGCCGAGGATGAAGTGAACCTCCGATACCCCGACCGGGAAGTGCGGCAGGATCTCGAAGAAGACGAAGACGAGAGCGGTGGTGGCCAGCGTGCGCGCGGCGAACGAGCCGATGCCCTGCTCGCGCACGGTCTCGACCGCCAGCTTCAGCGCAACGCCGCCCGCGGCGATGCCGGTTGCGTAACTCAGCACGAGCTTGGCGCCCGTGACCACTCCTGGTTCGATATGCATGGCTCAGTTCCTTCCTGCCGTCACACCCGACGGCCTTGGCCTCAATACGTGCACGGCCGGTCTCCTGGCTCGCGGTTCACTGGGGTCTCCGGCCTTCCCGGACCTTGCGATCCAGTGGCGGTTCGGAGCCCCTCACCGCTTACAGTCGCGGGGGCGGCTGGGGTTTCGAGCGCCGCAACTGGGTCCGCCCATCCCCATTCCCGATTATGCTCCGGCGTTTTGCGCCGCGTCGAGCACCATGCCTTACCTGTGTGCCCCTTTCGCCGAGCCTGCGTCAAGGGGCGAAGAGCGGGCGCGGCCATCATGACGGATAATCCCCCGCCAGCGCGCCGAACAGGATGACGGCGGCGGTCGAGGGCGCGCCGCCACGCGCAAGCTGCTCGGCGAGTTCGGCGATGGTGGTGCGGACCAGCCGCTCGTCCGCACGGCCGAGAGATTCGGCAACCAATGCCGGGGTGGTTGGGGCGAGGCCGTGCGCCATCAATTTTGCGGCAAGCGCCGGAAAGGTACGCCGGCCCATATAGACCACGGTCGTGGCCTCGGGATCGGCCAGCGCCGCCCAATTCAGATGCGGCGGCAGCTCGCCGGTGACATCGGCACCCGTGATGAACTGCACCCGGCGGGAGGTATGCCGGCGGGTCAGGGGAATGCCGGCTTGGGCAGCGGCGACACAGGCCGATGTGACGCCGGGAATGATTTCGTAGCTGATCCCGGCTTCGCGCAACGTATCCAGCTCCTCCTCGAGCCGGCCGAAAATGCCGGCATCGCCGGACTTCAGCCGCACGACGCGCACACCAGTTGCGGCATAGTCCACCAGGAGACGGTTGACGTGGTGCTGCCTGGTCGACGGCCGCCCCGCCCGCTTTCCCACGGCGACGAGGTTGGCGCCGGGCCGGACGAGATCCAGGATCGCACCGGAGGCAAGGTCGTCGTAGAGCACGACGTCTGCCTCGCGCAGCCGCGCGGCGCCCTTCAGCGTCAGGAGCTCGGGATCGCCGGGGCCGGCGGAGACGAACGAGACGAAACCGCTCACCGGTCCTCCGCGATCAGATGGAAGAACGTGCCGGTAGCCAGCCCTCGCCGCGAGCCGGTCTCGGCAATGACCGCGCCAGTCGCGTCGTGCACGACCGCGAGCGGCGTATCGGGCTGCGCGAGGATAGTCGAATAATGGAACTCGTGGCCCCGCAGGCGCGCGCCAGGCCGATGCCCCGGCATCGGCGCGGCGAGTTCGGCAAGACGATAGCCGAGATGCATGCGGCGCTTGGCAAAGCTGGTCTCGAGACCGAGCAGGCCCGTCATCTCATGGCGGATACCGTCGGCGTCGGTGAGGCCGGCGCCCAGCACCATATAGCCTCCGCATTCACCATGCACGGGCCGCGTCTCGGCGAAAGCGCGCAGGCTGCGGCCAAACCGGGCATTGGCTGCGATTTTTCCCGCATGAAGCTCGGGATATCCGCCGGGCAGCCAGCAGATGTCGGCGCTCGCATCGGGCGCTTCATCGGCCAGCGGCGAGAACGGCACGATCTCCGCGCCGGCCGCGCGCCAGGCCTCCAGCATGTGCGGATAGACAAAGGAGAACGCGGCATCGCGGGCGAGCGCGATGCGCTGGCCCGGCGGCGTCACGTTCAGGCCGTTCGCCATGCCTTGCACCGACCAGCTTGCTGCCGATTGCAGCACCGCGTCGAGATCGACATGCTCGGCGATGAAGCGCGCAGCCTCGTCGATCAGCTTGCCGATCTCCGCCTGCTCCTCGGCCTGCACCAGGCCGAGATGCCGCTTCGGCAGGCTGATCTCGGCATGGCGCGGCAGTGCGCCGAACACGTTGATGCCGGCATCGTTCAGCGCACGCCGCACGAGGTCTTCGTGACGAGGGCTGGCGACGCGAG
>NZ_JAEMSD010000475.1:4164-5229 GCF_016462955.1 Bradyrhizobium sp.
CGACGCCCGCGAGGCGCACGCCGGCGCGGTAGTCGCGAAGGCCTGCGGCGATCGCAGCCGCAGTCTGCGCCTGGCCGGAGGGATCGATGACCAGCACCACCGGCCAGCCCAGCATCTCCGCAATATCGGCGGTCGCGCCGGTGCCGCAGACACCGCGCGCGGCAACGCCGTCGAACAGGCCCATCGAGCCCTCGGCGAGGACGATGTCGGCGTCAACACCGCGGCTGACGAGATGTGCGATCGTCGCACTATCCATCGCCCAGCTATCGACATTGACGGAGGCGCGCCCGGTGGCGGCGGCGTGGAAGGCGGGATCGATATAGTCGGGTCCGCTCTTGAAGCACTGCACGGTCAGGCCGCGGTTGCGCCAGGCGCGTGCGAGCGCCAGCGTCAGCGTGGTCTTGCCGACGCCGGACGCGGGTGCGGAGATGACGAGGCCGGCCGCCATCACGACGCCTCCGGAAAGCGCGGCTCGGTCCCGACAGGCCGATAGCGTCGATCGTAGTCGCCGGCGTAGAGACGACTTTCGTCGAAATCCGCGGCCCCCAGCGTCTTGCCGACCAGGATCAGCGCGGTGCGCTCCATCTCGCCGCCCACGGCGACGTCGAGCGTTGCCAGCGTCGCGCGCACGATGTGCTGCTCCGGCCAGCTCGCTCGCCAAACGATCGCGACCGGACAATCCGCGCCGTAATGCGGCGTCAGCTCGGCGACGACCTGATCGAGCAGATGGATCGACAGATGGATCGCGAGCACCGCGCCGGTGGCGGCGAACGCCGCGAGCTTCTCGCCGTCAGGCATGGCACTGGCCCGGCCCGGCGTGCGCGTCAGCACGACCGTCTGGGCAAGACCGGGCAACGTCAGCTCCGCCTCCAGCGCAGCGGCAGCAGCCGAGAAGGACGGCACGCCCGGCGTCACAGTATAGGGAATGCCGAGCGCGCGCAGGCGGCGGAGCTGCTCGCCCATCGCCGACCAGATCGAGAGATCGCCGGAATGCAGCCGCGCGACGTCCTTGCCCGCCGCATGCGCCGCGGCGATCTCGGCGATGATCTCGTCGAGCGACAGCGG
>NZ_JAEMSD010000069.1:0-1599 GCF_016462955.1 Bradyrhizobium sp.
GCCGAATATCGTGAGGCGGGGGGACGGCAGGCCGTGCGTGACCAGCCGCCATCTCCCGATCACGGTTAATTCCGCGCTCTCCGGTCTCGCCCATTTAACGGCAGATTAACCATCGCCCGCCAAGAATCCCTTCACGGCCGCCAATCAGGACGAGAGGGGGACAGGCGATGGATTTTGACTATCTCAACAGCAAGACAGCCGCGACGCTGGATGAAATCCGCGTCCGGGTGGCCCATGCGCTGGCCCGTCACCCGCTGTGCCGCAACGTCCGCTTCGACGTCGTCAGCGTTCCCCGGACCCGCCGCGGCGGCAATTGGACGGTGACGCTGCAATCGGTCGAGCCGCGTGCGGTCTGGGAAGCCTCGGAAATCGTCGCCGACATCCAGGATGCCTACGATCTGGCAGCAGCTGCCTGATTTCGTTGGCACTTTTGGAGTGTGTCGCCGGCGGCACAGCGATTGTCGCAACGAAGGCACACTCAAGCCATAATTCGTGCCCTTTTTCCCGGCAACGTTAACAAAGTCGTGAAGCGGTCGCTCCCGGAGAGACGTTTGTCCAAAGCCATCACCATCACCGTGTTGACCTGCTTTCTCGTCCTCGGCGCAGCGACGACCGCCATTCTCGGCCGCGACAGCGTACCCAGTGTCAGCGCGGAGATGATTTCGGAGCCGCCTGCGGCCAAGCCGCTCGCCACCAATCGCGCCGCCAAGGCCGACCGTCTGATTCCGACTTTGGCACTGGCCTCGGCCGCATTCGAGCCGGTCCAGGTCGCCGCCGACAAGCTCGCCCAGGCTCCGGTCCTGGCCGAGCCGCTGCGCCAGGCCTTTGCCGCTGCCACGCCCTCCGACTTCCCGATGCCGAAACCGAGCCTGCACGAGGCGCCCGCCGCGGCGGAGGTTCCCACCGTCGAGGTCCCCGCGGCCAAGCCGAAGGTGGCGGTCAAGCCGCCGCCGCAGAGGAACTATACGCTGCTGTCCGACGCACAGATCTCGGGCATCAGGGATCGCCTGAAGCTCTCGTCGTCGCAGGAATATTATTGGCCATCGGTCGAGACCGCGCTCCGCAACGTCGTCCGCAAGATTTCGGCCAACAAGCTCTCCAACCCGAATGCGCCGGGCGTGCCGATCGATCCGAATTGCGACGAGGTCCAGCAGTTGAAGTCGGCGGCAATGCCGCTCCTGTTCCAGTTGCGTGACGACCAGAAGGAAGAAGTCCGCAAGCTCGCCCGCATCATCGGGCTGGAAAAGGTCGCGCAGCAGATCTGACGCGCAAGTTCCTTCGGGAACTGCTTCGGGTACCAGGAACATCCGGCAATCAACGTGCGTTGCTCGCCTCATAGAGGGAGTGGATCAATGCGCGCCTCGACAGCCTATTTTGTCGGTGCCGGAACCATCGTCGCGGCCATCGCCATCGGTCTCGGCGGCGGCATCGTCGCCGGCAACATCATGAACCCGGTTACGCCCAAGCAGGGCCCGGACACCAGCAAGCTGGCACAACGTACGGAAACGCCGGTGACGGCGATCACCAATGCGCCGTCCGAGCGGGTGAACTATCTCAAAGGCTCGCAGGTCTTCGGCGCGATGGGCGCTGCGCCCGTGC
>NZ_JAEMSD010000069.1:1609-7270 GCF_016462955.1 Bradyrhizobium sp.
GCCCGCCCCTGCATCGTCACCGCCGCAGCCCGCAAAGCCGGCCGAGCAAGTGGCGTCGACCGAGCCGTCGCCGGCGTTGAACAACGCTTACGCCAAGGCCAGGGAGTCGGACGTGAGGCGCGCGGCGACCGAACGACGCCGAGCCGAGCGTCGTGAGCGATGGACCGAGCGCCGCTATTCTTCCGAGTCCCGCGAGCCGCGCGGCATGCGCGACCGCACCGATTGGGACGACGTCGCGCGCAACATCCGCGAAGATTCCGAGTCGCGCGACTACGCCGGCCGTCCGCGCAGCGGCGTTCCGCAAATCAGACTGTTCGGGGCTGACGAGGATTAGCGTCTAGACCGCTGCGGCCGTGCACCGGGCAGACGTCCGCGATCCGCATCGCGCCATCGCTACTTGATGCCCGCGCGCCGCAGGCCTTCGAGATAATGCGCACGGTCTTCGTCCCGCAGCATCGGCAGCTCGCGGGTGATCCAGTCAAGAGAGACTTCCGGCTGGGCGCGGCGCAGGCTTTCCAGGGCGGAGGCCGCGAGCACGGGATCGCCGAGCATGCCGGCGGCGGCCGTCAGCACGCGGTGCGCGCCGACGAAATCGCCGCGCTGGCGCAGCGATTCCCGCGCCATCTGGACGGCGCCCTGGTAGTCGCGGCCGACGAAGCGGGCATAGGCCGCAACGCCGCAATAGATCGCAGCGAGCGGATCGCGCGGGCTCAGCCGCAGCGCGCGCCGGGCGGCAGCATCGCCGTCCTGCCATCGTCCGGCATAGCACAGCGTCACGCCATGGAAGGCGTGCGCCATCGCGAAATTCGGATTGAGCCTCAAGGCCAATTCGAATTCTGCCAGAGCATCTTCGAAGCGGCGGCGGAACAGATAGGTGTAGGCCAGGCCGTGATGGGCCCAGGCATCCTCGCGATCGGCTTCCACCGCCGCGAGGGCCGCGCGTTCGGCGACAGGTACGGCCGCCGCCATGTCGGCCCACCCCATATGGGCGCCGAACATATGGCTGGTCGCGAGCAGGCCCAGCGCCTTGCCGTAGGCGGGATCGATTGCGACGGCCTGCTCCAATAACCTCTGCGCGGCGGCATTGTCCTCGCGCGTGCTGCGCCAGTAATGCGACAGCGCGCGCATGACGAGGTCCCATGCATCGAGACTGCCCGGCGGCTTCTGCTGGGCACGAAAGCTCTCGGCGGCATAGAGCTGCGGCTCGATGGCGGCGACAATCGCCTCGGTGATCTCGTCCTGGACGGCGAAGATGTCGGCAAGTTCGCGGTCGTAGCGTTCGGCCCAGAGGTGGCTGCCGGTCGAAACGTCGTTGAGCTGGGCGGAGATGCGGACCCGCTCTCCGCTCCGCCTCACGCTGCCCTCGACCACGTAGCGCACCCCGAGCTCGCGCGCGACCTCGTGGATGTGCACGGCGCGGCCCTTGTAGACGAAGGAGGAGTTGCGCGCGACGACGAAGAACCAGCGCAGCTTGGACAGCGCGGTGATGATGTCCTCGCTGATGCCGTCGGAGAAATAATCCTGCTCGGCTTCGCCGCTCATATTGCTGAAAGGCAGCACCGCGATCGCAGGCCGCTCGGCCAGCGCGAAGGCTGCCTGAGGCGCGGCGATGCGGACCGGCTCCGGCGCGACGGTGCCGAGTTGCGTCTGGACGTCGCCTACGAAGCGAAAACCCTTGCGGGTGATGGTGCGGATCAGCGCCTGGCTCGCGCCATTGTCGCCGATCGCCTTGCGCGCGGCGTTGATCCGGCTGGTCAGGGTGGATTCGGAGACGCTGCGCCCGTGCCAGATCTTGTCAATCAGCTCGTCCTTGCTGACCACCCGGTCGCGGTTCTGCATGAGGTGGACGACGAGGTCGAAAACCTGGGGCTCCACGGCAATGGGAACCTGCTCGCGGCTCAGCTCGCGCCGGTCGGTATCCAGAAGGTGGTCCCGGAACAGAAACTGCACGTCGAAAACTCAGGCCTCATTGCGAAATCGGTCGAATGAAAAGACAAAATGAAATTTGGGTCGAAAACCATGTGTCTGCCGAAGGGGGCGCTTGGTTCATCGCGATTGCGTGATGGCAGCCATGCCGCCCACGGATGGAATACATCCAGGACGGGATTTGGTGGCCTTAGAGCGATCTGTGGGCGTCCTCATTCCAGGAACGCGCCACTTTGGCGCGAGCCCGGAGCGGCGAGACTATCGGAGTTTGTCCATTGCCGAACACCGCCGCCTGCGTAAGGTGCCGTCACACAAAACACGAACCACGAAGAAACGCCCATGCCCGCTTTCCACGCCTCCACCACCGTGCTCGATTCCATGCTGTTTCGCGACGCCTTCGGCACGCCTGAGATGCGCGAGGTGTTCTCGGACGTCGCGACCATCTCGCGCTATGCCGAGGTCGAGGTGGCGCTGGCGAAGGCGGAGGCCAGATGCGGCGTGATCCCGAAGGACGCCGCCGACCAGATCGCGGCGCGAACGAATGTCGCCGGGCTCGACTTCGATCTGCTCAGGCAGGAGACCGACATCGTCGGCTATCCGATCCTTCCCCTGGTGCATCAGATGGTGAAGCAGTGCGGCGAGGCCGGCCGCTACGTGCATTGGGGCGCCACCACGCAGGACATCATGGACACCGCGGTGGTGCTCCAGCTGCGCGCCGCGCTCGAGATCGTCGAGCGAGACATCGCCGAGCTGCGCGGGATTCTCGCCGATCTGTCGAAGCGCCATCGCGACACGGCGATGGCGGGCCGTACCCATCTGCAGCAGGCGTTGCCGGTGACCTTCGGCTACAAGACCGCGATCTGGCTCGCGATGTTCGACCGCCACGCCGAGCGGCTGGTGCAGCTGAAGCCGCGCGTGCTGGTCGGCCAGTTCGCGGGTGCTGCCGGGACGCTGGCTTCGCTCGGCGACAAGGGCTTCGAGGTGCAGGAGGCGCTCTGCGCCGAGCTGAAGCTCGGCATCCCCGTCTCGACCTGGCACGTCGCGCGCGACGGCTTTGCCGAGGCGGTGAATTTCCTGGCCCTCGTCACCGGCTCGCTCGGCAAGATCGCGCTCGATATCATGATCATGGCCTCGACGGAGTTCGCCGAGGTCTACGAACCCTTCGTCAAGGGCCGCGGCGCCTCCTCCACCATGCCGCAGAAGCGCAACCCGATTTCGGCGGAGCTGATGCTGGCGGCGTCCAAGGCGGTGCGTCAGCACGCCGGCCTGATGCTCGATGCCATGGTGCAGGATCTCGAGCGTGCCACCGGCCCCTGGCACGCCGAATGGATGGCGATCCCCGAAAGCTTCGTGCTGACCGCCGGAGCGTTGCACCAGGCGAAGTTCGCGCTGGCGGGCCTGATCGTGGACGACGCCAAGATGAACGACAATCTCGCAATCAGCCGCGGCCTGATCGTGGCGGAGGCGGTCATGATGGGGCTTGCGCCGCAGATCGGGCGGCAGGAGGCGCATGACGTGGTCTATGATGCCTGCCGTCAGGCCAACGAGACGGGAATGAGCCTTGCCGATTCGCTCTCCGCAGACACACGGATATCGAGCCGGATCGATCGCGCCACAATCGAGGCGCTCACCTCACCAAGAAATTACCTCGGGCTCGCGCCCGCCATGGTCGACCGGGTGCTGAAATCGGCAACGCGTTGAAAACCAAAATGCGTGAAACCGCGTATCTTTCATGTGTCGCAAGGCGCTCGCATACTTGTGTCTCGTGATGCTAGGCTTAGATTGAGTGAGCGACTTTCGGCAGAGGGCCCGGCATGACTGACCAACGCAATATCTCCACTCCCATCGATCCGGCGAAGCTCGACCGGCTGGCCGAGGTGGCGGTGAAGGTGGGCCTGGGCTTGCGGCCGGGACAGGATCTGCTTCTCACGGCGCCCGCGATCGCGCTGCCGCTGGTGCGGCGGATCGCCGTGCACGCCTACAAGGCCGGCGCGGGCCTCGTGACGCCGATCCTGTCGGACGAGGAGATCACGCTGGCACGCTACCGCAACGGCCACGACGACAGCTTCGATCGTGCCGCCGGCTGGCTCTACGAGGGCATGGCCAAGGCGTTCTCCAACAACACTGCACGGCTCGCCATCGTCGGTGACAATCCGATGCTGCTGTCGAGCGAGGATGCTTCCAAGGTGGCGCGCGCCAGCAAGGCGAATTCGATGGCCTA
Organism: Bradyrhizobium sp.; assembly: GCF_016462955.1. Taxonomy (GTDB): domain Bacteria; phylum Pseudomonadota; class Alphaproteobacteria; order Rhizobiales; family Xanthobacteraceae; genus Bradyrhizobium. The sequence goes on from NZ_JAEMSD010000069.1 coordinate 5,757, forward strand.
TCAGCCCGCGCTGGAGAAGATCGTCAATTTCGACACCAACTGGAACATCATCGCCTATCCGAGCGCGTCCTGGGCGAAGCTGGTGTTTCCTGGTGATCCCGAGGACGTCGCCGTCGGCAAGCTCGCCGATGCGATTTTCGCCGCGTCCCGCGTCGATCGCGAGGACGCGATGGGCAATTGGGCGGCCCACAATGCGGTGCTGCGCGAGCGTACCAACTGGCTCAACGGCCAGCGCTTCCGCGCGCTGCAATACTCGGGTCCCGGCACCGATCTCACCATCGGCCTTGCCGACGGTCACGAATGGGAGGGCGGGGCCTCGCTCTCCAAGAACGGCATCAGCTGCAACGCGAACATTCCGACCGAGGAGGTGTTCACCACGCCGCATTGCCGCCGCGTCTACGGCCATGTCGTGAGCTCGAAGCCGTTGTCCTACCAGGGCACGCTGATCGACAACATCGCGGTGCGCTTCGAGGACGGCAAGATCGTCGACGCCAAAGCCTCGCGCGGCGCCGAAGTGCTGAACAAGGTGCTCGACACCGACGAGGGCGCGCGGCGCCTCGGCGAGGTGGCGCTGGTGCCGCATTCCTCGCCGATCTCGCAGAGCGGATTGTTGTTCTACAACACGCTGTTCGACGAGAACGCGGCCTCGCACATCGCGCTCGGCCAGTGCTATTCAAAGTGCTTCGTCAACGGCGCCCAGCTGACGCCGCAGCAGATCGCGGCGCAAGGCGGCAACCAGAGCCTGATCCACATCGACTGGATGATCGGCTCGGCCGAGACCGACATCGACGGCATTTTGGCCGACGGCAGCAAGGTCCCTGTCTTCCGCAAGGGCGAGTGGGCGAAGTAGCCCGCGGTAACTCTCCTCGGTCGCGGACGAGCCGCGCCGACGGCCTCCATAACATCGACCGCAACGGCCTCGCGGCTTCATTTTAATACCACCGCGCACTTTGTCGCACCCGGGACTCACCTGGTCATGTCCGCGGATTTGCACGGAAAAGTGACGTTAACCGTCTGCACGTGTTGCTTCCGGCGGATTCTCGAAATCGATGTAAGAAAGAATTAGAAACGGGCGACTAGCGTCCGTGCATCTTTCGAGACACTCCCGGCCGGAGCCGGCCGCAAAATATCATTTCCGAGGAAGCAAATGGCATTGATTGAAGTCGGCAGTTTCAATGTGGACCTCGAGCCGAGTCCGATCGAGCCCTCCTGGATCATCGAGGGTCATCCGGTCGCGCGCTCGCGCGTCCTGTCCACCAGCGAAGACCGCACCGCCCAGACCATCGTCTGGCACTGCACCGAGGGGCGCTTCAACTGGTACTACGACATCGACGAGACGATCATGATCATGGAGGGATCGATCGTGCTCGAGAGCGACGGCATGCCGCCCAAGCGCTACGGCCCCGGCGACGTCATCTTCTTCCGCGACGGCGCGCATGCGAAATGGCACGTCGAAGGGCACGTCAAGAAGATCGCCTTCTGCCGCAAGACCAATCCGGTGATGATCGGTTTCC
>NZ_JAEMSD010000069.1:7280-9635 GCF_016462955.1 Bradyrhizobium sp.
GTTTCCTGATCCGCGTCGTCAACAAGCTTAAGAGGATGTTCGTTTCCACAGGCGCGCCCCGTCCGGCCTCGCTGATGGGTGCCGGCTGACGGGACAATAAGGCTTCAAGGACGCTTCCCAGCGGCCACGACGAAGAGGGGCCGGGATCGACATCCCGGCCCCTCTTCTCGTTTCGGTATCATGGCTGGCCGATGCTCATGGCCTGCGCCGTCGCGCTTTGACCTCCACCATCAGCCGCCAGTCCTTCGCTGCTGCGGACCTGGCCTCGCCGAGCCAATGGAACGAGCCGTCCGTGATCCCGGTGAAGCTCCAGCGCGTCAGTTCGCCGGATTCGGTTGTGCCTTCCTGCACGATGTCGCTGCCGCGCGGACGGCCGATCTGCTGGCGGAACACGCAGCGCGCGGGATCGAACCAGCAGATACGCCACGCGGACAGGGCGGGATCATAGACTCGTAGCGTGGTGCCGTACCAGTTGCCGGCGATCGGAAACGCCGGCCCGCCTGCGGGCCGGGGGATGATCCAGACGTCCTGCACGGCGCGCCCTTCGAGCACCCAGCCGAAATGGATTTCGCCAGGGGCGGTGTGCTTCGTTCCGTCCACTCCATGGGCCGTGATCTCGGCGTCCCAGTCGCCGACGAAGCGGCCATAGAGCTGGAGTGCCTCGGCATGCTCGGGGTTGGCTGCGTCGGCGTGCAACAATCGGGCAAAATCGCTCATGCTGATCTCCTGTCGCGAGGAGATCAGCATGACCATCCGCCGGCCGGCTTGGAGAAAATTGCGCCTCAGACGCCGTCGAGGATGATCACGGTCGGCTTTGGCGGCAGCGCATCCCGCGACATCCGGAACGAGCGCTCGATGCGGCGGTCGATCTCGAACTGCTGGCCGATCCGCCGCATGAAGTCGTCGAGCGGGGTGGCGAAGCGGTGCATCGGCAGCACCACCGAGGCGCGCAGCCGCTTGGTGATCTCGGAGATGCCGTCGAGCGACATGGTATAAGTGCCGTCGATCGGCACCATCACGATGTCGAGCCGTCCGATCTGGGCAAAATGGCTGTCGTCCAGCTTGTGATGGAGGTGGCCAAGATGGCCGATGCAGAGGCCGGCGGCCTCGAAGATGAAGATGGAATTGCCGTCGCGGAGCATGTCGCTGCCGAGATCGTCGGAGAAATAGCGGCGGATGTCCGTCGTGACGTTGCGGATGATGGTGTCACTGATGCGCTGCGACACGATCGCCGGCTTGCCATCGTCGCTCCAGCCATGCAGCACGTGGGGGATTCGCTTGTCCGGATACAGGGAATAGTGCGTGCTGTGCGCCCGGTTCATGGTGACGACGTCGGGCAGCCGTCCCACCTGGTATGCGCCGCTATAATCCGTCGCGATGCGCAGGCCGCCGGGCGTGTCGATGAAATAGGTGGAATGGCCGGCATAGGTGATCTCGACCTCGGGCGAACCGGCCGCTTTCCGGTACGCGACGGACATGACCCGCGGCGCGGCATCGGCCATCGCCAGGCATTCGCTGCGCAGTGGCTGCTGCGCGAGGGCAGGGGCGAACATCCATCCGAGGCACGCCAGCGCTGTCAGCAAGAGTCGAGACATCAAGAACCGTCCGCCGCTCATGAACGACCTTTCGAGTGTATCGACGAATTGTCTCTGCGTCATGTGCCGCTAGCCAGCCGCGCCAATCCGCCGCTTGCCTCGACCAGTCTCACAGCCCTCTTGTCGAAAGAAACGAAGGTATCGCCTCCGAGCCAGTGACCCTCGTGGGCGATGACGCCATCGGCGAAATCACCTCCGGCATCGAGGAAGGCCAGTCCGGCCTCGGCTGCGGGCCGGTCGACAACCGTACTGGAGGCATTGATCAAGTGCCGGATCGAAGCCGCGATGTCGGCGGTCGAAGCCTTGTAGCCGCGAGAGAGAACCCAGGTCAGCTCACACAACGCCGGAATCGAAATAGCTATGAGGTCAGCCTTCTTGAGGATGGCTTCAGCCACCTTGCTCTGTTCGGCATGATCTCCGACCAGAACCCGCACCAGGACGTTGGTATCGGGCGTTATCTTCACCGCTTGCCGGCCCAGCCGTCAGCAATGACGTCGTTCATTTCCTCGATCGACAGCGCTCGACTGTTCGTTTTTCCTTTCAGGAACCCGAAGGTATCCGAGATCTTTCCGGCGGGCGGAGCGGCCTTCACCTCGACCCGTCCCCCGGGAAGCTTCTCTATCGAGATCTTGTCGCCCGGGTGGACACCGAGGTGTTCCAGAAGATCCTTCCGGAGCGTAACCTGCCCCTTTGCCGTGACCGTCAACGTACTCATCGGAGCCTCCACCCCTTGCTGCGACACAAGTAAGGCAATTTAGCC
>NZ_JAEMSD010000069.1:9645-19923 GCF_016462955.1 Bradyrhizobium sp.
GGAGGATCTCGGTACGCTCTCACGCGCGCCTCGGGCTGAACCTCCAGGTGATGGCGACCAGGCACGCGGTGATCAGGCCGCTGATGAGTCCGGCCAAGGGCAGGGCGAGCAGCAGGGCCGCCGTCGCGGCCCAGCCGATCGAGGAGAACGCCTCGGCGAAGGTCGCCAGCCGCGACGAGGTCTGGCGGCGGCGGAATTGGCTGCGCCTTGCCTGCACCCGGAACCAGAGCTGGATCGCGGTCGCGGAGGCCGCGCTGACGATGATCGCGCCGGCGCTGATCGCGGCCTGGGACGGCGAGGCAAAGGCCAGCGCAGCGACCAGCGGGCCGAAGATCGCGGCAATGGCGATCAGCACGACCTCGATCTTGGCGCGAATGACGCCGGATGGCATCAGCGGCGCCGTTGCGACCAGGTCGGGAGCGTCCTCGCCCGAGATCGTCAGCCAGGCCAGCCCGCCGGCGAGCTGTCCGGCCGCCATCACGATGACGGGCGTGATCAGCGTCAGCGCCGCGGAGCTATCGGCAAAATTGCGCCAGAGCAGGAGCGCCGGCGGCACCAGGTAGAGCAGCTGCATCAAGGTCTGCGAGATCAGCCACGGATCGCGCCACAGCAGCATGAATTCCTTGCGACGTAGCGCCTGCTGGCGCGAACCGCCGCGGAACGGGCGCTCCCTGGTGCGGACGCGGCCGGATGCGCCATACGCCGCTGCATCGATCGCGGTGTCGGCGAAGCGGTGCGAGAAGATCGCCATGACGCCGCCGAGCAGAACCAGAGCCAGCGCGAGAAGCAGCAGCAGGGCCTCATGGTCGCCCATCGCTGCCCGCGCCGGCCACCACCAGATGCTGTCGACGTCGGGCGCATAGGCGGCAAGGCTGCCTGAGGTCAGGATGGTGAAGCGTGCCAGCGTGCCGTAGGACATGATCGCGGCGATCTGGAGCGCGATCACGAAGCCTGCGCCAATGATCGCGGCGAGGATCTGGGCGATCAGGCGCGTTCGCGCCGGGCCGATCAGCCGGAATAAGAGAATGGTGATGGCGATCGCGATCGCCGCGGCCGACAGGCCCATCGCAATGACGACGCCGAAGGCGGCGAGCCAGCGCGCGCCGCCGCCGATCACCAGCACGTCGATGAAGGGCGTCGAGAACAGCAGCGCCAGCACGGTGACGGTCAGCGCGATTGAGGCGATTCGGACCGAGAACAGATTGGCGAGCCGCGCCGGCGAGGACATGATCAGGTCGAGATCGGCGCGGGCGTAGAATACCCGCGTCACCGATTCGATCGCCTGCGACAGCATCAAGGTCCAGGCCAGGAAGATCGTCGCCGAGATCACGATCAGCGAGGATTTGTCGAGCGGCAATTGCAGGTCGGCGAATCGCCCGATCACCGCCCAGGCCGGCAAATGCAGCAGCGCGGCGAAGCAGAGCAGGCCGACCACGGCAACGCGCGCCCGCTTGCGCCGGCCGCCCGTCATCATGGCGAACCATTCCCGCCAGGCGAGCCGCAGCTCGTGACGGGCAAACCAAGACAGCGCGGTTGCCGAGCTCATGCCGCGGCCTGAAGCGTCACCAGCGCGATGAAGAGATCTTCCAGGCTGGTGTCGGCATGGCCGTTCTGCTGGCGCAGCTCGGCCAGCGTGCCTTCCGCGACCAGGCGACCGGAGGCGATGACGCCGATGCGGTCGGCCATGCGCTCGGCCACCTCGAGAATGTGGGTCGTCATGATGACGGTGCAGCCGGCGCGGACGCGCGCGCTGAGCAGGCCCTTGACGTGGCGGGCGGAGACGGCGTCGAGCCCCGTCAGCGGCTCGTCGAGGATGATGAGGCGGGGATCGTGCACCAGTGCCCCTGCGAGAGCGACCTTCTGGCGCATGCCCTTGGAAAACCCCTCGCAGCGCTCATGCCGGTGCGCCTCGAGCCCGAGCGAGCCGAGCAGGTCTTGTGCCACCGGCTCCGAGGTCGCCGGAGCGATGCCCCAGAGCCCGGCGACGAATTCGAGATATTCGAGTGGCGTCAGCTTGTCGTAGATCATCGGCTCGTCGGAGACCCACGCCATCACCTGCTTGGCGCCGACAGGGTCGGCCAGCGCGTCGATGCCGAAGATCGAGACAGCGCCGGCGTCGGGGCGCAGCAGGCCTGCAACCATGCGCAAGGTCGTGGTCTTGCCGGCGCCGTTGGGGCCGACCAGCGCGTAAAATTCTCCGGCGCGAATGGTGAGATCGAGGCTGTCCACCGCCAGACGGTCAAAACGCTTCGTTAACCCCTTAACATCCAGCGCCGAGCTGTCCGGCTTCATGACGGCCACACCATACGGTTTCGCATCGTCCGAGACCATGCCCCGAAGATATTGAGGCGCCGTGAATCGCACTGCCGCAAATTCCGTCATCCGGATTGGCTAAGGGCGGGCCACGCCCACAAGTCACCGTTTGTTGACAGCGCGCGAGCGATCAGGCTGAATTGATTCCGGACAAATGGAGCTAACGCGGCGAAACGACTGCGTAGCGACTGGACACAAGATGCGGTTGAGCGGCCAAAAAGAGCCGTTGGTTGCATCGGGGAGGATGCGCGGCGATGCTGGATTTCGTTCAGCAGCTGGTCAGCGGTGTTGCGCTCGGCTGCGTTTACGGCCTGATCGCGCTCGGCTTCGTGCTCGTCTACAAGGCCACCGAGGTCGTCAATTTCGCCCAGGGCGATCTGATGATGCTCGGCGGGTTCTTTGCCTTCACCTTCATCGGCATGATGGGATTGAACTACTGGCTCGGCTTTGCCGGCGCAGTGGCCGCCATGGCGCTGTTCGGCATGGTGGCGGAGCGCGTGGTGGTGCGGCCGATCCTCGGCTATCCCCAGTTCTCCATCATCATGGTCACGATCGGCCTCGGCTATTTCCTTCGCTCGGTCGCCGGCATGATCTGGGGCACCGACGATTTGAAGATCGATACCCCGTTCAGCCAGGGCGTATTGCGCATGGGCTCGCTGGTGCTGGCCTACGACAAGCTCTCGGTGATCGCGGCGACGATGATCCTGTGCACGCTGCTGTGGCTGTTCTTCAACAAGACCATGCTCGGCACTGCGATGCGGGCCAGCTCCGAGAACATGCTGGCTGCTTACTACATGGGCATTCCGGTCAAGCGCGTGGTGTCGGTCGTCTGGGCCATCAGCGCGGCGGTCGCGACCTGTGCCGGCGTGCTGCTGGCCCCGATCACCTTCATCCACTCCAATGTCGGCCTCGTGCTCGGCCTGAAGGCGTTTCCCGCCGCCGTGCTCGGCGGTTTCGGCTCGATCCCGGGCGCAGTGGTCGGCGGCGTCCTGATCGGCGTCATCGAGAGCATGGCCGGCTTCTACCTGCCCGAGGGTGGAAGGACGTCGCGCCCTACCTCGTGCTGCTCGCCGTGCTGCTCCTGAAGCCCGAAGGCCTGTTCGGCCTCCACGTCCGCAAGAAGGTCTGAACGCCATGCGGTTCATGTTCAAGACCGACTACGAGGACGACATCAAGCTGTTCCCGCATTCGGGCTACATCGTCACCTACGGCGTCCTGCTCGCGCTGCTGCTGATCGCACCTCATGTGCTCTCCAGCTACCTGATGAGCCAGCTCGTCTTCGTCTGCATCTACGCGATCGTCGGCGTGGCGTTGCTGATCCTGACCGGATTCACCGGCCAGGCCTCGCTCGGGCACGCCGCGTTCCTCGCGATCGGGGCCTACACGGCCGCGTATCTGCAGAAATACAACGTGCCGTTTCCGGTTTACTTCCTCGCCGCCGGGCTCCTGACCGGAATCATCGGCGCGATGGTCGGGTTTCCCGCCCTGCGCCTCACCGGCATCTACCTCGTCATCGCCACCATCTCCTTTGCCCTGATCGTCGAGGAGATCCTGGCGCGTTGGGAGAGCGTCACCCACGGCAACGAAGGCATGCGGGTCAAGGCGCTGTCGCTGCTCGGGGTCACCGTGCCGCGCGACAGCCCGACCTTCTATTACCTCTGCCTTGCCGTACTGGTTCTCACCATCGTCGGAACGCTCAATCTGTTACGCTCGCCGACCGGCCGTGCCTTCGTCGCGATCCGCGATTCCGAGACCGCGGCGCGCAGCATGGGGGTCAACGTCGCACTCTACAAGGTGAAGTCGTTCGCGATCTCGGCGGCGATCACCGGCTTTGCCGGGGTGCTGTTCGCGCACAAGCTCTCCTTTATCTCGCCGGAGATGTTCACGCTCCAGCTCTCGATCGAGTTCATCATCGTGATCCTGATCGGCGGCACTTTCAGCCTGCATGGCGCCGTGCTCGGCGCGATCTTCATCGTGATGATCGACCCGTTCCTGACCTATCTGAAGGACGACATGCCCGGCATCATCGCCGGCATCGCCGCGGCATTCGGGGCCGGCACGACGACTGCGGGCAACATCCAGGCGAACGTTGCGGCCTTCGCCTCGCTCAACGGCCTTAAGGGGGCGATCTACGGCATCATCATCGTGTTGTTCGTGCTGTTCGAGCCGCTCGGGCTCTACGGCCGCTGGCTCAAGATCAAGCTCTTCTTCCAGCTGTTCCCGCTCTACAAGCGTGCCACCTTCAAGCGGCAGAAGATCTACGTGAAGTCGGAGCGCAACCGATGAGCTATTTTCGCGCCGAGAACCTCTCGCTGCATTTCGGCGGCCTCAAGGCCGTCGACGCGGTCTCGTTCGCGGTCGAGAAGGGCGAGATTCTCTCGATCATCGGGCCCAACGGCGCCGGCAAGAGCTCGATCTTCAACCTGATCTCGCGGATCTACCGGCCGACCTCCGGCCGCATCTTCTTCGAGGACCAGGACATCACCGAGGAGGCGCCCTACGACATCGCCAAGCTCGGCATCGCCCGCACCTTCCAGAACATCGAGCTGTTCGAGAACGCGACCGTGCTGTCGAACCTCCTGGTCGGCCGTCACCGCCATTCCACCACGCAGCTCTGGCAGGAGCTCTTGTTCCTGCCTAGCGTTCGGGCCAACGAGAAGGTGCACCGCCGCCGGGTCGAGCAGGTCATCGAATTCCTCGATCTCGAGCCCTATCGCGACAAGCTGATCTCGGGCCTGCCTTACGGCGTGCGCAAGGTGATCGAGCTGGCGCGGGCGCTGTGCTCGGAGCCGAAACTGATCCTGCTCGACGAACCGTCCTCCGGTCTCAATGTCGAGGAGACCGACGACATGTCGTTCTGGATCCGTGACCTCAAGAACGAGCTCGGCGTCACCGTGCTGATGGTCGAGCACGACATGTCGCTGGTCAACCGCGTCTCCGACCGCGTCATCGCGCTGAATTACGGCCGGGTGCTGGCGATGGGTTCGCCGGCCGAGGTGCAGCAGCACCCCGACGTCGTCGCTGCGTATCTGGGAGCCTGAGGCGATGGACGCGACCGCGACGCCCGAGACAATCCTGAAGCTCTCGAACATCGAGAGCTATTACGGGCCGATCATGGCGATCCGCGGCATCTCGCTGGAGGTGCCGCGCGGCCGCATCGTCACGCTGCTGGGCGCCAACGGCGCCGGCAAGACCACGGTGCTGAAGACCATCTCGGGAATTCTCGACCCGCAGAAGGGGACGATCGAGTTCCTGGGCAGGCCGATCCAGCGCATGGAAGCCGACCGGATCGTGCGTCTCGGGCTCAGCCACGTGCCGGAGGGGCGCGAAGTGTTCCCGTTCCTCTCCGTGCGCGAGAACCTGATGATGGGAGCCTATCCGCGCAAGGACCGCGACGGCGTCGCGGAGGATATCGAGCGCGTCTATGGCTATTTCCCGCGCCTGAAGGAGCGCATCAACCAGCCGGCCGGACAGCTTTCCGGCGGCGAGCAGCAGATGCTCGCGATCGGGCGGGCGCTGATGAACCGGCCGACGCTTCTCCTGCTCGACGAGCCCTCGCTCGGCCTGTCGCCGCTGCTGGTGAAGGAGATCTTCACCATCATCCGCCGGGTCAACGAGGAGCAGGGCATGTCGATCCTGCTCGTCGAGCAGAACGCCAAGGTGGCGCTGGAGACGGCGCATTACGGCTATGTGCTGGAGATCGGCCGCATCGTGATGAACGACACCTGCGACCGCTTGATGCATTCCCAGGACATCCAGGAGTTCTACCTTGGCGCCAAGGAAGCGGGTGCGCGAGGCGAGCGGCGCTGGAAAAAGAAGAAGACGTGGCGGTGAGGACGAGCTGGCAGTAGGATGAGCTTGCCATCCGCAATTAGAGACCGCCGGCAAGGCAGGCAGCGGAGGCAGGCGACAAGGAGGAGACACGCATGGCCCGACCGGCGGTGCTGACGGTCGCTGACACGATCGCGAAGAGCTTTCTGCGCGCCGCCGAGACGCGGGGTGACAGGCCGGCGATCCGCGAGAAGAAGTTCGGCATCTGGCAGCCGACGAGCTGGCGCCAGTGGCTCGAGATCTCGAAAGAGATCGCCTACGCGCTTCGCGCCATCGGCTTCATGCCCGGCGACGTCGCCTCCGTCATCGCCAATGCGGTGCCCGAGTGGGTTTACGCCGATATGGGCATCTTGTGCGCCGGTGGTGTCTCCAGCGGAATCTATCCGACCGATTCCTCCTCGCAGGTCGAATATCTCGTCAACGATTCCCGCACGAAAGCGATCTTCGCGGAGGACGAGGAGCAGCTCGACAAGATCCTCACCTGCCGCGCGCGCTGCCCCTCCCTGCAGAAGATCATCGTGTTCGACATGGAGGGACTGCGCGGCTTCTCCGACGACATGGTGATGTCGCTCGACGAGTTTCGTGCGCTCGGTCGCAACCACATGGTCGGCCGCGAAGGGCTGTGGCAGGAGATGATCGACAGCCGCGTTGCTGACGATCTTGCGATCCTGGTCTATACGTCGGGCACAACAGGTCCGCCCAAGGGCGCGATGCACGCCAACCGCAGCGTCACCCACCAGATGCGGCACGCCAGCGATTTCATCCCTGCGCAAGAGGACGAGGAACGGCTGGTGTTCCTGCCGCTCTGCCATGTCGCGGAGCGCATCGGCGGCTATTACATCTCCGTCGCGCTCGGCTCGGTGATGAATTTCGCCGAGAGCCAGGAAACCGTGCTGGACAACTTACGCGAGGTGCAGCCGACCGCCTTTCTGGCGGTGCCGCGGGTCTGGGAAAAATTCTATTCCGCCATCACCATCGCGCTGAAGGACGCGACGCCGCTACAGCAATGGGTCTATCGCCGGGCCATCGCTGTCGGCTACCGCATGGTGGAGTACCGGCTCGAGGGCAGGGCGCCGCCGCTAGGCTTGCGCATCGCCGACCGCATCGCCTATCTGGTCGCGTTCCGCAACATTCGCCGCATGATCGGGCTCGACCGTTGCCGCATCGCCTTCACCGGCGCAGCCCCGATCGCACCGGAGCTGATCCGCTGGTATCTGGCGCTCGGCATCGACATGCACGAGGTCTACGGCCAGACCGAGAATTGCGGGGTCGCCACCATGATGCCCGCGGACAGGATCAAGCTCGGCTCGGTTGGCACCGCGGTGCCCTGGGGCGAGGTCGCGCTGTCGCCCGAGGGCGAGATCCTGGTCAAGGGCGACTTCCTGTTCATGGGCTATTTGAACCAGCCGGAGAAGACCGCGGAGACGATCGATTCCCGCGGCTGGCTGCACACCGGCGACGTCGGCACCATCGACAATGAAGGCTTCGTGCGCATCACCGACCGGATGAAGGATATCATCATCACCTCAGGCGGCAAGAACATCACGCCGTCCGAGATCGAGAACCAGCTCAAATTCTCGCCCTACATCTCGGACGCGGTCGTGATCGGCGACAAGCGGCCCTATCTCACCTGCCTCGTGATGATTGACCAGGAGAACGTCGAGAAGTTCGCGCAGGATCGCGACATTCCCTTCACCAACTACGCCAGCCTGTGCCGGGCGAGGGAGATTCAGGATCTGATCTGGCGCGAGATCGAGCAGGTTAACGGCAATTTCGCCCGCGTCGAGACCATCAAAAGGTTTTACCTGATCGAGCGCCAGCTCACCCCTGAGGACGAGGAGCTGACGCCGACCATGAAGCTGAAGCGCGGCTTCGTGAACAAGCGCTACGCCGCCGAAATCGAAGCAATGTATCGCGAGCGTGCGGTGGCGTGACCATGCGCTTGCCCGGGAAAGTGGGAACCGGTTTTCCGGGAAGAGCATGCGCAAAAAGGAAACGTCGCATTCGAGAAAGCGAAGGAGCCGTGGCCCCCGCCCTTCGTCCAACACGGGCCTTTAGGAGAGGAGACGTCAATGTCGAAATCGTTCAGCGCATTCGGCCTTGCTGTGAGTGCCGTGGTGCTCACCTGTCTGCCGGCCGCAGCGCAAACCAAGGTCACCAATGAGGGCATCTCGGCAACCGAGATCGTCATCGGCACGCATCAGGATCTGTCGGGTCCGATCAAGGGCTGGGGCGTTCCGGTCGCAAACGGCCTGAAGATGGCGGCCGAGGAGATCAACGCCGCCGGCGGCATCCATGGCCGCAAGATTCGACTGGTCGTCGAGGACAGCGGCTATGACCCGAAGAAGGCGGTGCTGGCTTCGCAGAAGCTGATCGAGCGCGACAAGATCTTCGCGATGGTCGGGCCGATGGGGTCGCCGACTGTGCTCGCCGCGCAGGACATCCTGTTCGATGCCGGCGTGCTTCAGCTCTTCCCGCTGACGGCGGCCGAGTTTACCTTCAAGTTCGATCCGGCCAAGCCGCAGGAGCGATTGAAGTTCAACAACCTGCTGCCCTACGTCGAGAGCACGCGGGCCGCGGTGAAGTACATGATAGAGTGGAAGGGCTTCAAGAAGCCGTGCATCATGCATCAGGACGACGAGTACGGTAAGAACGTGCTCGACGGCTTCAATCAGCAGCTCAGCGCCATGAAGGCGCAGCCGGCTTCGATCACGAGCTACAAGCGTGGCGCCTCCGATTTCAGCGCGCAGATCGCCAAGATGAAGTCCGACGGCTGCGACCTCGTCGTGCTCGGCACCGTGCTCCGCGAGACCATCGGGGCGATGGGCGAAGCCAAGAAGCTGGGCTGGGACGTCACCTTCCTCGGCGCCACTCCCACCAACGTGATGGAGGTTCCTGCGTTGGGCAAGGAAACGGTCGAGGGGCTCTATGCCGCCAGCGGCTTCGAGATTCCCTATGAGGACACCGCCAAGGGCAAGGTGAAGGACTGGCTCGTCAACTACAAGAAGATGTTCAACGCGGACGCCAACACGCAGGCGATCATCGGCTATAATGCGATGATGACGTTTGCGTTCTACGCGAACAAGGCCGGCAAGGATCTCACCGGTCAGAAGATGCTGGATGCGCTCGAGTCGGGCGAGAAGTTCCTCGACATCTTCAACTCACCGCCGACCAAGTTCTCCAAGACCGACCACCTCGCCAACACCATCACCCAGGTGCAGCAGGTCAAGGGCGGACGCTGGGTGCTGGTGAAGGACAATCTGATGTTCTGATCTCTCGCGAGCGACCGGTGCACCCTCTCCCCTTGTGGGAGAGGGTGGATCGCCGCGCAGCGGCGAGCCGGGTGAGGGGTCTCTATCCTCACGAACGGTCTTGCGCGTGGAAAGAACCCCTCATCCGGCGCGCTTGCGCGCCACCTTCTCCCACAAGGGAAGAAGGAAGATGTGCACCACGGAGAGAACCCTACGATCCCCCGCTCGCCGTGCCCGAATTCACCGGGGCCAGCTCGTCCTCGCGGCAGCGCCAGCCGTCGGCGGCCTTGACGAAGGCGAAAGTCCTCTGGATCCGCAGGCGGCGCGTGACGTTGAAGGCGTCCGCGGAGCGCTCCTTGTTGCCGGCGCCTGGCTGCGGCCGACCCGTCCGCGCGTCCCAGCAGGTGCCGGTGCAGGTCGTGGCCACCTTGCTGCACAGGGTAAAGGGCGCCAGCACGACCATCTCGATCTCGCCCGTGACCTGCGCTTCCTGATCGGTCACCTGGCTGTCGAGCGCATAGACGCGGTTGATGCGAAGAAAGTTGCCGCATGAATTGGCCGCATGAATTCGCGCGGCGCAGAAGTCGACGGCGTCGGTGTCGGGGATGCGGACCGTGACCTGCCGGCCGAACACCTTCCTGGGATCGCCCTTCGCGGCGCGGACGTCGTCGGTCTTGCGCTTCAGATGCTCGGCGAGGCAATCCTCCGCCGATTCCAGCTCCTGCAGCGGCACGTTCTCCTTGCCGACCAGATTGCATTTTCGGTCGCGTTCGCGCGTCCATCGGCCATATTCGGCGAAGGCAAAGCGTGCCGCGGTCGGGTCCAACTTGCCGATCAGGCCGAGCACCTGGCCATTGAGCTCGGCCTCGGCCAGCGCCAGCGA
>NZ_JAEMSD010000476.1 GCF_016462955.1 Bradyrhizobium sp.
TCTCCCGCCGCCGCATCACGCTGTCGACCTCGGGCGTGGTGCCGAACATCGTGCGCGCTGGCGATGAGATCGGCGTCATGCTCGCGATCTCGCTGCATGCGGTGCGCGACGAATTGCGCAACGAGCTGGTGCCGCTCAACCGCAAATATCCGATCAAGGAGCTGTTGCAGGCCTGCCGCGACTATCCCGGCGCCTCGAACGCGCGGCGCATCACCTTCGAATATGTGATGCTCAAGGGCGTCAACGATTCGCTCGACGACGCAAAACTGCTGGTGAAGATGCTCAAGGGCATTCCGGCCAAGATCAATTTGATCCCGTTCAATCCGTGGCCCGGCACCGCCTATGAATGCTCGGACTGGGACCAGATCGAGAAGTTCTCGGAATACATCTTCAACGCCGGCTATTCCTCGCCGGTGCGCACCCCGCGCGGCCGCGACATCCTCGCAGCCTGCGGCCAGCTCAAGTCGGAGACCGAGAAGCTCTCGGCGCGCGAGCGCCAGGCACTGCGCGCCATGGCGATGACGGATTGATGGATGATGACGTCCTCGATGCTCGTCATGGCCGGGCTTGACCCGGCCATCTGCGTTTATGGCCCGGTCATTCCGGGGCGGTGCATAGCACCGACCCGAAATCTCGAGATTCCGGGTTCGCGCTTCGCGCGCCCCGGAATGACAGCAATGTTTAATGGGTCCGTCAGATGTCCCTGATCGGCCGCCTCCTCGTCATCTTCGTCGGCTTCCTCGCCGCCTGCTTCGTCGGCGGCATGATCATCGTCGTCGCGCTGCTGTTTCCGGAATTTTCCGATCTCGGCGCCGGTCCGGTCGACCAGGGCACGATCGACATCCTGCTCGGCTTCGGCTTCATCTTCGTCTCGGGCTTCGCGCTGGTGCCGGCGGCGGTGATCGTCGCGATCACCGAAGCGCTCTACATTCGCAGCGCGCTGGCTTATGCCCTCGGCGGCGGCCTTGTCGGGCTCGCCTGCTATCTCGGCCTCGTTCCGTTCCATCCCGACACGTTCCAGTTCGAGGGCATCGTGCGGCGGCATCTGGAGATCATGACCGGCGCGGGCATCGTTGCCGGAATCGTCTACTGGCTGATCGCCGGCCGCAACGCCGGGGCCTGGCGCGAGCCGCCGCCTCCGCGCAAACCGCCTCCGCCGTTGCCGTCGAACTCGAGGCCGGATGCACGTTAGTTTGCGACGTCATTCCGGGGCGGCTCGAAGAGCCGAATCCGGAATCTCGAGATTCCGGGTCTGGTCCTTCGGACCATCCCGGAATGACGCCGGCAAGGGTTTTCATCCCCCCTCCACTCCGCTAAACCGCGCGCCATGAACCGGACTGGACTCTTCATCGCCCTGGCGCTGTGGCTCGTGATCGGCGTCGTTTTCGGCGTCTATCCCGAGCTGGATCTCAAGCTTGCGTCGCTTTTCTTCGACTCCGAGACGAAAACATTTCCGCTCAAGCTGAACGGCTGGGCCAGCTTTGCGCGGGACGCGGCGATGTGGGTCGCGTGGGCGTTCGTGCTGCCGTCGATCGTGGCGCTTGTTGTGAAGATGATTCGGCCCGATCGGCCACTCATTGTGCGGGGGCGCACGGTCATCTTCCTGCTGGTGACCATGATCATGTCGGCCGGCATTCTCACGAACCTGACCTTCAAGACCTATTGGGGCCGGCCGCGGCCGGTGGTGGTGACCGAGTTTGCCGGCGACCAGCAATTCGTGCCGTGGTGGGATCCCCGCGGCGGCTGTGCGCGCAACTGCTCGTTCTTCTCAGGCGAGGGCGCGACCGCCTTCTGGACGCTGGCGCCAGCGTCGCTGGCGCCGCCGACGTGGCGGCCGCTCGCCTATGCCGGCGCGGTCATCTTCGGCGCGCTCACCAGCGGACTGCGCATGGCCTTCGGCGGCCATTTCTTCACCGACGTCGCGATCGCCGGCCTCGTCACTTTCATGGTGATCTGGTTCGCCTACGCCCTGATCTACCGCTGGCCGCGGACGCTGTTTTCGGACGAGGCGGTCGATGCCGCCCTGACCCGGCTGGCCATGCCCGGCTACCGGCTCCGCCAGCGCCTGTTCGGCCGCAAGACCGGTCCCGAGCCCTCGGTTTGAGCCCATTAAAGGGGTGCCGAGGCGTGCGAAATTTGATATTCGCGCGGTCGAGTTTCACCCCGACACCAGCCCCTTGACACGCGATTGGAAGCGCCATGACCACGATCCTGAAAAGCCTGCCCAAGGGTGAGAAAGTCGGCATCGCGTTTTCGGGCGGTCTCGACACCTCTGCAGCGCTGCTCTGGATGAAGCAGAAGGGCGCGCGCTGCTACGCCTACACCGCCAATCTCGGCCAGCCCGACGAGGCCGACTACAACGAGATCCCGCGCAAGGCGATGGAGTTCGGCGCCGAGAAGGCGCGCCTCGTCGATTGCCGCACGCAGCTGGTGCACGAGGGCATCGCCGCAATCCAGTCCGGCGCCTTCCATATCTCCACCGGCGGCATCACCTATTTCAACACCACACCGCTGGGGCGCGCGGTGACCGGCACCATGCTGGTCGCGGCGATGAAGGAAGACGGCGTCAACATCTGGGGCGACGGCTCGACCTTCAAGGGCAACGACATCGAGCGCTTCTACCGCTACGGCCTGCTCACCAATCCCGGCCTGAAGATCTACAAGCCCTGGCTCGACCAGCAGTTCATCGACGAACTCGGCGGCCGCGCGGAAATGTCGGCGTTCATGACGGCGCAGGGTTTCGCCTACAAGATGAGCGCCGAGAAGGCGTATTCGACCGACAGCAATCTGCTCGGCGCCACGCACGAGGCCAAGGATCTCGAGAGCCTCGACAGCGGCATCAAGATCGTCAATCCGATCATGGGCGTGCCGTTCTGGCGCGACGATTGCGCCGTGAAGGCCGAGACGGTGGTGGTGCGCTTCGAGGAGGGGCAGCCGACCGCGCTCAACGGCCAGACCTTCTCCGATCCCGTCGCGCTGTTCCTCGAAGCCAACGCGATCGGCGGCCGCCACGGTCTCGGCATGAGCGACCAGATCGAGAACCGCATCATCGAGGCCAAGAGCCGCGGCATCTACGAGGCCCCTGGCATGGCGCTCCTGCACATCGCCTATGAGCGCCTCGTCACCGGCATCCACAACGAGGACACCATCGAGCAGTACCGCATCAGCGGCATGCGCTTGGGACGCCTGCTCTATCAGGGCCGCTGGTTCGATTCGCAGGCCTTGATGCTGCGCGAGACCGCGCAACGCTGGGTCGCCCGCGCGGTCACCGGCGAGGTGACGCTGGAGCTGCGCCGCGGCAACGACTATTCGATCCTCAACACGGAGAGCCCGAACCTCACCTATGCGCCTGAAAGGCTCAGCATGGAGAAGGTCGAGGACGCCGCCTTCACGCCGGCCGACCGCATCGGCCAGCTCACCATGCGCAACCTCGACATCGCCGATACGCGGACGAAGCTGAAGCTCTACAGCGACACTGGCCTATTGTCGGGCAGCGAAGGCTCGCAGATTTTCCGGCTCGAGAGCGACAAGGGCTGAAACTCCAGGCCCACACAATGACAGCTTAATGACGCTGTCATTCTCGATCGCTACGCTCCTGTTTCTGTCGGAATGGGTTTCGGAGGATCGCGCATGATCAAGAAATCGGCACTCGCCTCTCTCATCGTCCTCTGCTGGACCTCGTCGCAGGCGCAGACGGTCTATCCGATCGATCGCGCCGAGATCCTGGCGGGCGCCAAGTTCGACTTCAAGGTCGAGCTCCCCGGGCTGGCCGATCCCGCCACGTTGAAGGTGACGGTGAATGGCGTGGACTACGCGACGTCTTTCGGGCGTGCCGGGACCTTCATCGAGCGCGAGGACGGCAAGGAGCAGTCGGCCCTGATCCTGCGCGACGTTACACTGGCCAAGCCCGGCCCCGTCACTGTGGACGTCAGCGACGGCGCGCGCCAGCGCAGCGTCACCTGGACGGTCTACGACACCGGCCCGCGCAAGGCGAAGAACGTCATCCTGTTCATCGGCGACGGCATGTCGCCGGCGCATCGGGTCGCCGCGCGAATCCTCTCCAAGGGAATCGCGGAGGGCAAGAGCCGCGGCAAGCTCGCCATCGACGACATGCCCCATATGGCGCTGGTGGCAACGGCCGGCTCGGACTCGATCATCACGGATTCCGCGAACTCGGCCAGCGCCTATGCAACCGGGCACAAGAGCGCCGTCAACGCGCTCGGCGTCTATGCGGACCGCACCGCAAGCGCTTTCGATGATCCCCGGGTCGAAACCATCACCAGTCTCGCCAAGCGGCGACTCGGCATGGCGATCGGCATCGTCACCAATACCGAGATCGAAGACGCGACGCCGGCCGCGATGGTCGCGCACACCCGCCGGCGCGCCGCTTATGACGAGATCGTCGAGCAATTCTTTGCGGCGAAGCCGGATGTGCTGATGGGTGGCGGCAGCGCGAATTTTCTGCCGAAGTCGGCCGCCGGCTCGAAACGCAAGGACGAGACCGACTTCATCGCGAAGTTTCGCGAGGCCGGCTATCAGATGGCGACCACGGCGGGCGAACTCGGCTCGGCCGCTGCCAAACAGGAGACGAGCAAGCTGCTCGGCCTGTTTGCGACGGGCAACATGGACGGCGTGCTCGACCGCAAGTTCCTGAAGGGTGGCGGCGTCAGGAAATTCCCCGAGCAGCCCGATCTCACCGAGCAGGTGCAGGCGGCGCTGAACATCCTTTCGAAGAACGAGAACGGGTTCTTCCTGATGGTCGAATCCGGACTGATCGACAAATACGCGCATCTGCTCGACATGGAGCGCGCCGTCTACGACACGATCATGCTCGACAACGCTGTGCGCCAGACGCGCGAATGGGCGCGGGCGCGCGGCGACGACACCCTCATTCTGGTGCTGGCGGACCACAATCACCCCAACAGCCTCGTCGGCACGGTGAACGATGACATGGCCACCGTGCCCAACGTGCCCTTGCGCGAGCGCGTCGGGGTCTACGACAAGGCCGGATTTCCCAACTATCCCGCGCCGGACGCGGAAGGTTATCCGGCCCGCATCGACGTGAGCCGGCGGCTCGCCATCTTCTCAGCGAGCCTGCCGGACTATTACGAGACGTTCCGTCCGAAGCTCGACAATCCCAACGAGCCGACCGTCAGGGCCGGCGACGATGGGACGTTCAAGGCGAACGACAAGTACAAGGACGTTCCG
>NZ_JAEMSD010000477.1:0-3566 GCF_016462955.1 Bradyrhizobium sp.
TCCTGACGAAGGATGCGAGCGGTCTGGTCTCTCGATACGGCCATGAAGGCCTCCCACAAAAAAAGCGCGACCAGAGGGCGGCCGCGGTGCAGCCAGTTCCTCTCGCGGATCTCAAATATCATTGACCGAACGGTTCGGTCAATATAAAGAAACATCTCGCCGCGATTGTACTGCGCCGGTCCTTATTCGGGTTTCATGGCGTTGATCCCGATCGAAAAACCTTCCGAGAGCCTAAACCAATGGTTGTAGCCGCCAGCGAAGACCGGTCCGTCGTCCAGGAGGAGGACAGTTCCAAGCGCCGCCAGATCCTGGACGGTGCCCGCAAGGTGTTCATGGACCTCGGTTTCGACGGCGCCAGCATGGGCGAGATCGCGCGCGCCGCGCAGGTCTCCAAGGGCACGCTCTACGTCTACTTCGCCGACAAATCCGCGCTATTCGAGGCCATCATCGAGGAGGAGGCGCTCCAGCATGGCCAGGTGGTGTTCAGCTTCGATCCTGCCCGCGATGCCGACGCTACGCTGAGGGAGTTCGGCCTCGCCTATCTTCACCTTGTCTGCCGGCCCGGTGGCGGATCGGCGATCCGGACCGTCATGGCGATTGCCGAACGCATGCCTGATGTCGGCCGCCGCTATTATGCGCGCGTGTTGGACAAGAGCATCAACCGCCTCTCCGATTATCTCAGGGCGCGTGTGGTCGCGGGCGATCTCGCTATCGACGATTGCGATCTTGCCGCCTCCCAGTTCATGGAACTGGCCAAGGCTTCGCTGTTCCTGCCCTTCGTATTCCAGGCTGCACCGGCGCCGTCGGAACAGCGCATGGCCGAGGTGGTCGCCAGCGCCACGCGGATGTTCCTGGCGGCGTACAAGGCGAAGTAGCAGCGCGTTGCGCCTGCAGACGGGGCCGCACTATATTGCGGCCATGTCTCGTGATCTTCGCCCGCCGGTCGACATTCTCCACTACGAGATCGTCCAGGAACAAGCCTCGGCGCTCGGCCGGATGGGCCGCGCACTCGAACAGGCCTTGGCGCGCTTGCGCGAGTTCGATGCCGCCCATGCAGGCTCGGCGACGCCCGCCTCAATGCAGCCGGCGAGGCACAAGCTGGTGGTTGCCGCCGGCCAGGCGCTCTGGATGTTCGTGGTTCAACGTGAGGCGACGGGCCTGCGCGACAGCCGCAACATCATGCGCACCTACAACGTCCCGGCCGAGGTACAGCGCTGCATGGGGCTGGCGCCGTCGAAGCAGGCGTAGATCGCAGATTGTAGCCCGCATGAGCGACGCCGCCTATTCGTCGATATAATCGTCGTCTTCGCGCCTGTGCGCGGTGCTCTTGCGCGCACCGAGCGAACCGGTGACGGAGGGATCGCGCGCGTTGGCATAGGGTCTGCGCGATTGCGCGCGCGAGGCAACTTCGTCGCCCGACACTGCGGCTGGCTGGCAGATCAGGCGACGGCTCGGGCGGCGCATCAGATCGACGTGGATGTGGTCGTAGTGAAAGACGTTGGAGCCCGGCGCGAGCACGGTCGTGAAATGCGCGCAGGCCCCTGCCTGCACGTCGCGCAGGAAGCCCTGCTCTTCCGGCACGCCGCGCCAGCCGTCCTTCACGGTCACGCGGCGGCCGTCGGCCAGCACGAAGGCGGAAATGTCGAGCGCGTTGCCGAAGGCGTGCTCGGAGATGTGGGCCCGCGAGTTGCCGTTCATGCCGCGGCATGAATAGGCGGAGATCTGCTTGATCTCAGCCACGCGGACGCCGAACCAGCGCATCGCCGCGGGCTGCACCGTGTCGGCGAGCCAGCGGTCGAGCTCGGACACGATCGGGCAGGCCAGCGTCGCCGTCGGCTTGATCGCGACGGGCCCGACGGCCGTGACGGGATTGCCCTGCGCCGGACCAAGGCGCGGCAGGGGCTGCTGCGCCGGCGGCTGCGAGTAAGGCGCCGGCCGTGTCGGATAGCTCGGCGCATTCATGTAGCGCGCGGCTCCGGCAGCATCGGTGCCTTCGGGCGGCAAATCGATCTCGTCTTCCTGCGGCGCCACGCCAGGCGCGTTCAGCGACATCGGTCCGGCCGAGGCTCCATAGCCGGACGGCTGGCGCGTCGGGCTCTCGGGATAGTTCGACCGCGGCGGATAGGACGAGGCCGGGTAGTTCTGACCCTGCGGATAGTTCGATTGCGGCTGCCTCACGGGCCAGCGCGGCTGGTTGCCGATGCTGCCCGGCGGACGCAATGGCTCGTCGGCAAAGCCATAGGTGCCGGAGGCTTCGCCGATCGCTGCGACCTTGAGTGGAAATTCGGCGCCGCACTGGCCGGGGCCGGAAATCGGGTCGATGCGGACGATGTCCGTATTCTCCTTCACCGCGCCCGATTTCAAGCATGCGGCTTCCGCCTCGGCCCGCCACGGTTCGCGTTCGGCCTGGAAAAAGCCGCGTCCGCAACCCGCTAGCGAAACAAGGACGATGGAGCCGACGAGATACAAACGAACTCCGCGCGTCATGGACGCACGTTCGGTGAATTTACTTAAAGACTCTTCAACGTATTGATTTCAGTATTCTTTAACCATGATGGCCCGGACTTGCCTGGACCCTGCCGCCGATCAGAGACAACAACGCTGACTTTTTCGCCGAGAGACTCTCTGTTAACCATGATGGTCGCGGCAAAGTGCGTGACCAGCGGAGCGACCTCATGACGTTCGGCAGCAGACTGAGCGTTTTCACCGCCTACCTCGCCATGGCCTTCGTCGGCGCCATCGTGCTCGGGATGGTCTAGGGACAACAATCGACCGCACGGATTCCTCTCCTTCTCCCCTTGTGGGAGAAGGTGGCGCGAAGCGCCGGATGAGGGGTTCTATCCTCCCGCGCTTGTGCTCGTGGATGAAACCCCTCACCCCGGCGAGCCCGTATCTTCCAGCGGAGCTGCCCTCTCCCACAAGGGGCGAGGGCACAGTAACGCGCAGCGCATCACGAAGAGCTACGACCGCGCGCTCCATTCAGGTGACGTCGTGATCAGTTGCTCGCGCGGCGCCTCGACGCGCGTCCAGTCGTTGCCGGAGCACCAGAAGCGGCCGAGTGCGCAGGCTTCGACACGCAGCTTGCCGGAGCTCTTCAGCGTCATCCTCGCGTGATAGGTGTTGCCGCTGGAGCGGCTGTAGATGCTGCCGGTCCAGACATCGTGCTTCTTCGGCTTCATGTTGACGAGCACGCTCTCGCCCCTGCGCGAGGCGTCCGTCAGCGCGTAGCCGCACAGTGCAGGTCCACAACGCTCGATGCGGACGGTGCCCTTGGCGCCGGCGCTCTCCCATTCGCCAAGCGGCGTGTAGCTCTCGCCATTGCCAGGCTGCGCCACCGTTGCGGCCTGCTTGATCTGCGGACTCGGGTTGGTGGCGGGCGGATCGACCGCGGCGATGTTCGGCTGATCCAGGCGCGGCGGATCAACGCGCGACAGGCCGGAGAGCGCCGTTTCGCGTTTTGACGTCTCCAATCTTGGCGCCGGCGGCGGCACCGCGGGCTGTGACGTCGCCGCAGCGAGGACGGGAGGCGCCGACGGCGGCACCACGGTCGCCTGTGGCGGCTCGAC
>NZ_JAEMSD010000477.1:3576-5205 GCF_016462955.1 Bradyrhizobium sp.
GACTGCCGCCGCCGGACAAGCCGGCTGCGGCGCCTGGACGAGCGGCGCGGGCGCCGCTGGGCCGGCATCTGCCGTCGGCCGCAGGCTGCGGTTGGAGGACACCGTGACACAGGAGGCGGATCGGCATTTGCGCGGCGCTTCGACATGGACCCGGTGGCCGCCGATCGAGAAGGTGTAAGAGCCCGCCTGCGCTGTTGGCGCGATCGCCATCAGCGCGATCGATGTGCCAAGCCAGGTTGCAAGCCAAGTCGCAAGCCGCTGCATCGGCGTCTCCCTCGATGTCACGGCGACTCTATCAGGCCAGGTGCGGCTGAATGTGCGCTACCTCACCCAGGCGGCCGCGCTCGTTGTGATGCCCATCACAGAACCCCTGACCACCCCGGCGTAGGGTCGAACCACGCTTCATCCACCAGCGACCAGTCCATCGGGACCGCGCTATTTTCGGAGGTTGTCATGAACAGGCTCACCATCGCCGCCGCCGCCCTCTTCCTCGCTTCGACGGCTGCCGCGCACGCCGGCAATTCGATCTCGTTCCAGATCGAGGGCCAGCGCATCCGCATCGAGACGCCGCGCAACTGCGCTTCGCTCAATTGCGTGACCATCGTGGCGCCCGGCCTGTCCGACAAGCCGATCAAGCTGAACAACATCAATCTCAAGGGTCTCGGCGGCTCGAAGGATGATGACGAAGATACCACGCCGGCTCCGGCGACGACGACGGCGCAGCCCGCGCCGGCCCCCGTCCAGCAGCAGCCCTTGCCGCAGGCGACCGCGCCGGCCGCACCAGCCGCGACAGCACCCGCGGCCCCGGCCGCGAGCGTTGCTGCCGCTCCCTCCGTCGGCTTCGACGGCACGCAGCCTTCTCCCGTCGCTGCGCCTGCTCCCGTGGCCGCCCCCGCACCCGTCGCTGCTGCTCCGGCACCGGCTCCCGTGGCGGCCGCGCCGGTGGCAGCGGCGAACACCCCGATCGGCATTTGGGCCACCGAAGAGAACAAGGGCAATGTCCGCGTCGAGCAGTGTGGCGTCAATCTCTGCGGCTACGCCGAGAAGACCAACGAGCGCGTCCTGATCAACATGAAGCCCGAGGGATCGAAGTGGAGCGGCCGCATTCGCGACCCCAACTCCGGCCGCAACTACGATTCCACGATCTCGATGAAGGGTCCGAACACGATGCGCGTGCAGGGCTGCGCCTTCGGCGGCATGTTCTGCGGCGGCCAGACCTGGAAGCGCGTGGGCTGACACCGACGGTGTCACATCGCAAAGCATACGACGTCGTCATGCCCGGGCTTGTCCCGGGCATCCACGCTCTCCGGATCGTGTGTCAAGTCGTGGATGGCCGGGTCAAGCCCGGCCATGACGATGTGGAGATAGCCAGTCCTCCATCAGCATTGCGCGCGTGCAAACGCCCTCTCGACACGCGTTCATCCGCCATTCAGCCATCCCCCGTTGAAATCGCGCGATCTCGCCTCGCCTTCTCACCGGGACCTTCTCGTGACTTCATTGGTAGCCTGGCGCCGTCTCGTCGTCGCGCTCGTCCTGCCCGCCTTGGCGCTGGCCGGCAGCAACATGGCATTCGGCTCCGAGCCCATCGAGATCGCCCAGGCGCAGCCGCAGCCGGCGCCCGCCCCCTCC
>NZ_JAEMSD010000478.1 GCF_016462955.1 Bradyrhizobium sp.
CACCCCATCAGGACAGCGAGTATCCATTTGGCGCCCATCCAATACATCGTCGAGGGCGGTCACCGGCTCTCGGGCTCGATCGAGCCGTCCGGCAACAAGAATTCGGCGCTGCCGATCATCGCCGCGGCGCTGCTCACCGAGCATCCGGTCACGCTGGAGAACGTGCCGCGCATCCGCGACACCGAGACGCTGGTCGAGCTGATTCGCTCGGTGGGCGCCACGGCGGAATGGACCGCGCGCAACACACTGCAGATCCACGCCAAGAGCATCCGCGCCGCCGATCTCGATCCTGAATTGTGCGTGCGCATCCGCGCCTCGATCCTGCTCGCAGGGCCCCTGCTCGCCCGCTGCGGCGAGGTGATGCTGCCGCCGCCGGGCGGCGACGTCATCGGCCGACGCCGGCTGGACACGCATGTGCTGGCGCTGGAGCAGCTGGGGGCAAAGGTCACCGCGACCGACCGGCTCGAATTCCGCGCGGCCAAACTCGCCGGCGCGGATGTCTTCCTGGACGAGCCGAGCGTCACCGCGACCGAGAACGCGCTGGTCGCGGCGGTTGCCGCCGACGGCGTCACATACTTGCGCAACGCTGCATCGGAGCCGCATGTGCAGGACCTCGCCAATTTCCTGGTCGCGCTCGGCGCGCAGATCGATGGCATCGGCACCAACACCATGATCATCCATGGTCCCGCCACGCTCGGCGGTACGACCTACCGGATCCAACCCGACCACATCGAGGTCGGCTCACTGATCGGGCTGGCCGCCGTAACGCGCTCGCCCTTGCGCATCACGCGCGCCGGCGTCGAGCATCTGCGCTCGATCCGCATGGGTTTCGAACGGCTCGGCATCGTCTGCCGCGTCGAGGGCGACGACCTCATCGTGCCCTCGAACCAGACTCTGAAGATCCAGGACGATTTCGGCGGCCACGTGCCCAAGCTGGAGGACCAGCCCTGGCCGGCCTTCCCGGCCGACCTGATGTCGATCGCCATCGTCACCGCCACGCAATGCGAGGGCGTGATCCTGATGTTCGAGAAGATGTTCGAATCCCGGATGTTCTTCGTCGACAAGCTGATCGCGATGGGCGCGCGCATCGTGCTGTGCGATCCGCACCGCGCCATCATCGCAGGCCCCAGCCGCCTGCACGGCGCGACGATGACCTCGCCCGACATACGCGCCGGCATGGCGATGCTGCTCGCGGCCGTCTGCGCCGAGGGCACCTCGACCATCAACAACGCCGACCAGATCGAGCGCGGCTATGAGCGCATCGAGGAGCGGCTGAACGCGCTTGGGGCGAAGATCAAGCGCGTGCCGGAGCGGATTTAGCCTATCCTATTTTGGCGGGTTCGCGTCGAACGCCTGCTTGCAGGCCGCGGACAAGCTCGCGTAATTGTCGCCGAGGCATTTTCGGATGCGGCCGCCGCCCGGCATCGTTCCGGCGCAGAGGCGCGAATAATCCGCCTTGCAGGCCTGCTTTGCCTCACTCCGCGCATCGCCTGCGGAAGCTTGCGAAAGAAACAACACGAGAAGTGCGATCAAACTCGCGGCCGCAAGAGCCGCACGCACGTAGACGGCGGCCCGACGCGAGAACCTCACCACCGGTCCGCTTGCCGTCCTGCCAGATCGTTGCACCATATCATCTCCACTATGTCGCAGACATCGATGTAGGTGATACGTTTGGACGGGCCGAATCCCTCGTTCACTCGGCGCGGCTCAGCGAAAATAGCCGCCGACGAGTTGGCGGCGTCCTTTCGGTGAAATACGCTCCAGCATCTCGACGAAGGTGGCGACGACGAGGTCGCCTATCTTCACGCGCTTGTCGCGGGCATCCTTCACGGCTGCTTCCAGCTCGGCCTTGTCCAGATTCGCCTGTGCCGCCGTCTTCATCGCCTTCATCAGCGCGAGCCGGTACTCGGACTGGAGAGGCTGGAGCTCGGCCTCCTTGCCGTGATAGATGCCCCACAGGATCTCTGCGTCTTCCGCGGGCAATCGCTCCGCGACACGCTCGATCATGCGGAGCGGCACGCCCGCACCCGCGCCCGGCATGAAGCCGCCCGGCCGCAGCCATTGCACCGAGACATAGGTGAACAGGATGACGTTGACGCAGAGCGACAACAGCATGAGCGCCCGCCAGGGAGTGGACCATTCTCGCCAGAACTTCATTGCACCGATCCAAATCCCATTGCGTAGACGTCGAAGACGCCGCTCATGACGGACAAGGGGTCCGACGGCGAATGGACATAAGGCATCGCCCCCGCCAGCCACACGCCGACCAGCGCGGAGCAGGCGAGACTTGCGGCGGGAACGAGCGCGGGCCAGCGCAGCAGGCGATACCATGACGGCCGATGGTTCTGCTGCGGCATCGCCGCCAGTCTTTGCAGCACAAGCAAGCTCGACCGATCCGCCCGCGCAGTCTCGATCTCCGGGGCGACAGCGAGCAGGCGGTCGAGGCGCCCCTGCTCATCCAGGACGGCTGCGCCTTCCGCACTCGCCGCCAGTCGCCGCGCGGCCTCGCGCGTTGCCTCGGGCCAGCGCTCGACATCGCCTCCCCATGTCTCGGCCAATTGTCTGAACTGTTCGGGCGTCATGCGTAGCTCCCCGTCTCCTGTATTTTCTGTATGTTTGCCTTCAGCGTCGCGCGGGCGCGGCCCAGCAGCGACTCGAACGCCTTGGCGCTGACGTCCATCGCCTTCGCAGCCTCCTCGCCGCTCAATCCTTCCATGTGGAACAGCGCGATCGCACCGCGCTGCCGGTCCGACAGGCCGGCCATCGCGCGATTGAGCAGACTGAGCTCCTCGTCGGCGATCAGGCGCTCGACGGCGTGCGGTCCCAAATCCGGCACATCGCCGGCCTCTTCGAGCGGCAGAAACGTTCGGCGCCGCGTGCGATCGAAGGTCAGGTTGAGGACGATGCGGTAGAGCCAGGTCGTGAATTTCGCGACCTGCGGATCGAACGAGGCGGCGTGGGTCCAGACCCGCATGAAGGCCTCCTGGCCGATGTCGTCAGCCTCGGCCGGATCGCGCACGATCCGCTGCGCGACCCGGAGTGCCCGCGGCATGTGACGCCGCATCAGGATGCGAAACGCCTGCTGCCGCCGCGCCGAAACCTCCGACATCAAAGCCTCGTCCGAAGGCTCTTCCATCATCCCGATCTGTTGCTCTGGCCTGCGGCCGCCATTGCTGCGGAACACGCGTTGGTCCCGACCGTGAGGGTATGCTGCATCGCTCGAATACGACGCCTCCTCAATCGTATCATCTGCGGCAACAAGTCGCGATCGCCCGTCAGAAGCGCCAGTAAACACCGGCTCGAACGGTGTGCGTATCGAGCTTGGACGTGCGATCGGCGAAATTGACGGCGCCGACCGTCTGGCTTCCGAGGGTTTTCGAGCCGTAATTGTCATAGAGATATTCGAGCCGGGCGGAGGCGTTCGGTGCAAAGCGGAATTCAGTGCCCGCTCCAATCGACCAGCCGACGCGGGTATCGCTCCAATTGGCAACCGCCCCGCTCGCATTGTCGAACGCCTTGCTCTCGACGCCCGCGATGGCGAGGCCGCCGCTGGCGAACAGCAGCGTCCGGCCGAAGGAATAGCCGATGCGCCCACGCAGATGGCTGTTCCAGTTGACGGCGGATTGAAGCTGCGTGAGCGATGGCGTCGGCGGAAAGCCGGTGTCGATGGTCGCGCGCGCATCGACAAAATTCACGTCGCCCTCCACGCCGGCGACGATCCGGCCCCATTGCGCCGAGAAGCCAGCGGTCGCACCCACGGTCGCGCCCTTGGGATCGAGGAAGTGAAACTCACCGGTGGCGGGAAACGAAACATCGGAGCGGCCGGAGAGATAGCCGGCCTGCACGCCGAGATAGGGCCCCGCCCAGCTCAGCAGAGCCGCCGACGCCGCCTGGATTTGCGGGGGCGGCGATGCGGGAAGCCTCAGATCTGCCGCTGCGGCGGGGCCGGCAGCGATGATGACCGAGCCGATGAACGGCGCGGCAAACCTCAGCCTGAATCTCGTTGTCATGCTCAACTTCCCAATGTGAGACCGGCGCCGGTTCGCCGCACATGACGAATACGGCGCAGGTCGAACTTTCCTTCGGCCCAGCGCGATCTTTTTTCCGGCGCGACCCGGTCCGACGTTTCTTTGCCGTTACTTCGCCGATCGAGGCTGCTATGGCCTTGCCATGACCGGGCTTTTGGACACCAGGCAGCCGGGCCTCGCAGGCTCGGATGCGCCGCCGAACCGTCTCGCCGAAGAATTCGTCGAGACGTTGCGACTCGCCGTGCCGCTGATGCTGACGCAGCTCGGCCAGATCGCGATGATCACGACCGATCTGGCGATGATCGGCCGGCTCGGTGAGGACGCGGTGGCCGCGGCGGCGCTGGCCCATACGGTCTACTTCGTCAGCTTCACCTTCGGGCTCGGACTGACCTCCGCGGTGTCGCCGCTGGCGGCGCAGGCGTTCGGCGCCGGCGACGTCAGGCTGATCCGCCGCTCCCTGCGCGTCGGCCTGTGGGTTGCGCTGCTGATCTCGCTGCCGATGATGGCCTCGCCGCTCTATGGCGAGCAGATCCTGCTCGCGCTCGGGCAGACCCCGCAATTGGCCGCGCTGGCGCAACGCTACCTGAGCGGCCTCGCCTGGGGCATCGCGCCGGCGCTCGGCTTCATCGCGCTGCGCGGCATGATGAGCGCGGTGAACCGGCCGCAGGGGCCGCTGTGGATCACGGTGGCGGCGATCCCGGTCAATGCCGGCCTCGTCTATGTCCTGATCCACGGCCTGTTCGGCCTGCCGGAGCTCGGCCTGTTCGGCGCGGGGCTTGCAACCACGCTGGTCAACCTCGGCACCTTCATCGCCGCGCTCGCGATCGCCGCATGGCGAAAGCCGTTCGCGGACTATCATCCGCTCGCCCATCTGTGGCGGATCGACTGGCCGTTGATGCGCCAGCTGATTGCGGTCGGTGCGCCGATCTCGTTCTCGCTGCTGATGGAATACGGCCTGTTCTCCTCGGCGGCGCTGCTGATGGGGCTGATCTCGACGACCGCGCTCGCCGCGCACCAGATCGCACTCCAGGTCACGGCCGTGCTGTTCATGGTCCCGCTCGGCATCGGCATGGCCGCCACGGTACGCGTCGGCCATGCCTTCGGTCGCGACGATCCGGCGGCGGTGACCGCCAACCGCAACCGGCTGGCAGCGGCGATCG
>NZ_JAEMSD010000002.1:0-11576 GCF_016462955.1 Bradyrhizobium sp.
CCGCCAACCCCGATCGGCTGGTCTGGGGCAGCGACTGGCCGCATGTCGGGCACGCCGACGATGCGGTCCCGAAGGAGTCCGTGCTGATGGATCTATTTGGGCGTTGCGTGCCTGACGAGGCCGTTCGCAGGAAGATCCTGATCGACAATCCGGCCCGGCTCTACGGCTTCTGAGAGCCGGAGGCCGCGAAGGAATCACGCCGGGCTGCTTCCGGCGGGAGTCTTGGGACGCAGGGCGGCCGTCGAGCTTGCCGTGGCGATCAGCACGTCGTTGGCATCGCGCAGCTCGGCCTCCAGGAAGCCGACGCTCCGTCCTTGCCGGACGACCTTGCCGTAAGCGCGATACAGGCCCGGGTGCGCGGGCAGCAGGAATGCGACCTTGATCTCGAGGCTCGCGACTGTAATCAGGTATTCGCCGCGCAGCAGGCTCGCGGTCGCCATGGCCGCATCGAGCCAGCCCGTGACAATGCCACCCTGCACGATACCGCCCTTGGGATGTCCTTCCGTAGAATGGCAGTGCCGCGGCTCGGCATGCCATTCGATCATGACGCGATCGCGTGTCTGATCATAGGAGACGCCTCCGACGCCGAGCAATTCCCACGCGGCAGGGCGTCGCGCCTCGGTCTGCCTGATCAAGTCTTCATACGACATTTTCGGTGATGGCTCGCAGTTGATGGATGTTCACGAGGCGCGCCGCAATACGCCTCGCAAAACAATCAACACAGGCCGTGTCGCTGCGCAACCGCGCCCGGCGGTGATCAGCTATCCGCCGCGATGCCCTTTTACCACGTGGAGGGATTTCCGCCAAAACCGCGGCGGGCCCGCTTTTCGAGCCAGTAGCCCATCTGCGGCGGGACCGCGCTGAAGGTCGGATCGACGCCGAGCTTTTGGGCCGCATCCATCGCCCAGTTCGGGTTGTGGATGAATTCGCGGCCGACCGCGACGAGGTCGGCCTTCTTGTCCTGCAGGATCGCCTCGGCCTGGTCGCCGTGAATGATGAGGCCCACTGCCATCGTCATGATATCGGCTTCTCGGCGGATATAGTCCGCGAACTGAACCTGATAACCGTACTCGTTGAGCCGGAAGAAGTTCGGCACCTTGCTGTTGAGACCGCCGGTGCTACAGTCGATGACGTCGACGCCCTTCGTCTTGAGGATGCGCACCAGCCTGGCGTTCTCCGCCGGTCCCCAACCCGCTTCGTCCTCGATCGAAAGGCGGACGAACAGGGGTTTGGACGCGGGCCAATGCGCACGAACGGACTCGGCGACCTCAATGGCGAATCTCATACGGTTGGCTTCGCTGCCGCCATAATCGTCTGAACGCTGGTTCGCCTCCGGCGACAGGAACGAATGGATCAGATAGCCATGGGCGGCATGCAATTCGACGACGTCGAACCCCGCCTGGTCGGCGCGCGCCGCAGCCTTGCCCCAGGCGTCGATGGCATCGGGAATTTCATGACGTTGCAGCGCCCGCGGCATGAAATAGCCATTGCCGAATGCAAGCGCGCTCGGACCGATCAGGTCCCAGCCGTTCACATCCTCGACCTCCGCAAGCTCCTGGGCGGAGAGGGTTCCATCTCCCTCCCAGGGGCGCCGGGCCTTTCCCTTCCGGCCGGTGTGTCCAAGCTGGATGCCGGCCGCCGCGCCGTTCGACTTGATGAAGCTCGCGATGTCGCGAAGCGGCGCGATGAACTTGTCGTCCCAGATGCCGAGATCTCCAACCGTGCCGCAGCCGCGGCGCTCGACCTTGGTCGACTCGATGATAACAAGGCCCGCGCCGCCTGCGGCGAACTTGCCCGCATTGGTGATGTGCCAGGGTGTCGGGAAGCCGCGTTCTGCCACGTATTGCAGCATCGGCGGGACCACGATCCGGTTCTTGAACGTCACATCCCGAATGCGTAGCGGCGAGAACAGCAGCGTTTCCTTCATCCCGGCCTCCCTTTTGTTGATCAAGATTAGGAGGCCGGCCCAGGCATGCCAATGCGCGTCAGTGACGGCGTCGCATTTACATGGATATGAAAAGGGGTGTTCTGCGAGACGGCATCGTGCTCTCGACTGCTATTCTGGCGTCGCCTGCAAAACTGCCGCCAAGGCCTGTCCCGATTTCGCGAGGATCTTCTGTCTCGCTTCAGCGATCCAGTCGAGAGGCGGTGACATGTCCCGCAAACCCATCTCGACGCCGAGATCGTTGAGGGCCCTCTGATCGAACGATATCGAGTCGTCAGCCCAGCGGTTCATCTGCTCCGCCCAGAGCTTGCAAAGATCGTCGGCCGAGAGCCGTTCGTACCGGCGGCCGCGCACGAGATAGGATTGTCGACGTTCCGATTGGCGGTTCTTCAGCAGAAGCTCGATTGCTTCTCTCGCCTGATCGGTCACGGTTCATCCCCTCCCGAAGCCTGTTCGGGGCGAGATAAGCATAAATTCGGTGTGACCGGAAGCCAAGCCGGGACTCCGGCTCGATCGGAGCGGTGGAAGCCGCCCTCTGAGCGGCAGCCTCAGGCTGCCCGCTCAGAATTCCTCCTACGACGCCTGGAGATCAGGACTTCTTCATCAGCGAGCACTTGCTCTGATCGCGGGGGATGTTGGCATCCTCGGCCGGAACGGTCGCGACCACGTCGTAGAAGTCCCACGGCGTCTTGGACTGCTCCACCGTCTTTGCTCGCAGCAGATAGTAGTCGTGGATGTGCATGCCGTCCTCGCGCACATAGCCCTTCTCCGAGAAGAAGTCGTTCACGGGCATCGAACGGAATTTTGCCAGCACGGCGGCGTTATCGAGCGTTCCGGCCGCTTCGACGGCCTTCAGATAGTGCATGGTCGCCGAGTACATACCGGCCTGAACCATGGTAGGCATGCGGCCGACCTTCTCGAAGAACCGCTTTCCGAACGCGCGCGAGGCATTGTTCCGATTCCAGTAGAAGGCCTCCGAGGTGTAGAGACCCTGCAGGTTGGGAAGGCCGACCGACTTGGCATCGGTGATCTGGAACAGCAGGGCGGCGACCCGCATTTTGCTCTTCTGGCCGAGCAGGCCAAACTCGTGAGCCTGCATCAGCGAGTTGGTGGTGTCACCGCCGGCATTGGCGAGCGCCAGCACGTTGGCGCTCGAGTTCTGCGCCTGCAGCAGGAATGAAGAGAAGTCGCTGGTGTTGAAGGGGTGCCGCACCGAACCAGCCACCTTGCCGCCGGCTTCCTTGAGCACGGCAGACGCATCGGACTCGAAGGCTTGTCCGAAGGCATAATCGGCCGTCAGGAAGTACCATTCATTGCCGCCCTGGCCCATCAGCGCCTTCGCTGTGCTGCGCGCCAGCGTGTAGGTGTTGTAGGTCCACTGGAATGTATTGGGCGAGCATTTTTCGTTCGTGATGGCGGAAGCGCCGGCCGACGACACGATCATCATCTTGTTCTTGTCCCGTACCAGATCGGCCAGAGCCAACGCGACCGCGGAGTTTCCGATATCAAGGATAACATCCACGCCTTCCGTGTCGATCCATCTCCTGGCAATGCCCGAAGCGATGTCGGTCTTGTTCTGGTGGTCGGCGAAGACGAGTTCGATCGGCCGACCCAGCAATTTGCCGCCGAAATCAGCGATCGCCATTTTGGCGACTTCGACCGCCGCAGGCCCGGCGGCATCCGCATACTGCCCCGACTGGTCGTTGAGCACGCCAAGCTTGACCGGCTTCGATGCAGGCGCCTGCGCATGAGCCGAAGCAAGGCTCAGGAAAACCATCGATGCTGCCAGCACAGTTCTCATTTCTTCACTCCCTTTTGAAATTTTGATGCTTGAAGTCAGAATTGATCTTGCGAGGTGATTTGCGCGAGCGAGACCTTACTCGGCGGCCTCGCGGTATCGCTCCACCCCGTCCAGGCTTTCGCCATTGGCACGAAGGGCGCCGCCCCATTTTGCGAGCCACCAGCCATATTGCTCGGGCCACTTCTCGAAGTTGCCGGTCAATCCGAAATGCTCTGCGGCGTGGAGCGCCCAGAACGGATCGTAGAGCATCTGGCGCGCGAGGAAGATGAGGTCGGCCCGGCCGTCCTGCAGGACCTTCTCGGCGAAGTCTGGAGTGCGGATCATGCCGACGGCTCCGGTCGCAATACCTGCCTCGTGCCGGATGCGTTCGGCAAACGGCACTTGATACCCCGGACCCCGGTTGAGATTGGCATTGGTTGATCCAGCGCGCAGATTGCCGCCCGTCGAGCAGTCGACCAGGTCGACGCCCAGTTCCTTCAATCTACGGGAGAAAACGACGCTGTCTTCGATCTCCCAGCCTCCGTCGATCCAGTCCGTCGCGGAAATGCGCACGAACAGCGGTGTCGACGAAGGAAGCGCGGCTCTCACCGCGCGCGCCACTTCAAGCGGAAAGCGCATCCGGTTTTCGAGGCTGCCGCCATATTCATCCGTGCGGAAATTAGCGAGCGGCGACAGGAACGACTGCAACAGGTAACCGTGAGCCATGTGAAGCTCGATGACGTCGAAACCCGCAAGTAACGCTCGGCGCGCCGTTGCGACGAAGGCATCACGCACGCCAACGAGGCCTTCTTTGCTGAGAGGAATGGGAGTCTGGAAGCCGTCGGAGAACGCGACATCCGACGGACCCGTGGGCACCCAGGTTTCCTCGCCCATCTCGATGTCGCGATCGGTCAGATGGCTGTTGCCTCGAAACGCGCGCTGCTGGCTGGATTTCCGTCCGCCGTGATTGATCTGGATCGCAGCTTTTGAGCCATGCGATTTGATGACATGGACGATCTGGCGCATGCCATCGATCTGGCCGTCCTCCCACAATCCCGGATCGCCGTTGGTGATGCGTCCCTTCCGCGTGACCGACGTCTGTTCGACGAAGACGAGACCGGCCCCGCCCTGGGCGAACTTGCCGTAGTGAACCAGATGAAACGGAGTGACATAACCGTTCACGGCCGAATACATCCCCATCGGCGAGACGACTATGGGGTTGCTCAGCTCGACGCCACGGAATGCGATGCTTTCAAACAGCTTGACCATTGTGATCTCCCCCTGAATTCGCGAAGCAGGACATTTGCGCCCCGATATTCGTCATGCTTGTGCGATGGCACCAGCGCGGCGCAACGCGTCGATCTCGCCGTCGGACAGGCCGAGATATTGCGAAAGGACCTCGCGATTGTGCTGACCGAGACGCGCGGACGGGACGTAGTCGGGCGCCGCCGTGTCGTGCAGTACAAGCGGACTGCGATGAACGAGGATGTCGCCGTATTCGGGATGCGCGATCTCACGCAGCATGCCACGGGCGTGAAGGTGCTTGTCCTCGATCACCTCTCGCAGGTCGCGAACCGCGGCGCAGGGCACCCGGTTGATACGGCAAAGCTCGGTGATTTCGTCGCGCGTGAGCTGCGAGGACCAGTCGGACACGATCTGGTCCGTCAGGTCGATGTGCTTCAAACGGTCAAGCACCGTCTTGAAGCGCACATCGTCGGCCAGCTTCGGCTGCCCCATCGCGCGCGTCAGTCCGGTCCAGTGGGATTCGTTGACGCTGATGATGGCGACATAGCCGTCGGATGCGGGATAGACATTATAGGGCGCCTCGGCCAGCCCGCCGTGACGATTGCCGGTGCGAGGGGCTGCCGCCTTGCGATTGAAGACATCGGCCAGGTTCGAGGCCATCGCCGGGTAGACGGTCTCGACCATCGCGATCTCGACCAGCCGGCCGCGGCCGCTTTTCTCTCGATCGTAGAGCGCGGTGAGAATGCCGGCATAGAGATGCACGCCGCTGATGAAGTCGGTGATGGCCGGACCCGCCTTGACCGGAGGACCATCGGCAAATCCTGTCACGCTCATGATGCCCGACACGGCCTGGACGGTCAGGTCCATTGCCAGATTGTCGCGGCTGGGCCCCGACAGACCGTAGCCGGTAGCCGAGCCGTAGATCAGCCGTGGATTGATGGCGCTGAGTGCGGCGTAGCCGACTCCCAGTCGATCGAGCACGCCGGGGGCGTAGTTCTCGATCAGCACGTCGGCCTTCGCCGCGAGCTCCTTCAGGACCCTTACGCCATCAGGCGACTTCAGGTTCAGGCTGATGTTGCGCTTGTTGGCATTGAGCATCGCGAACGGGACGGCGTTACCCTTGCTGATGCGGGCGCGATGGCGCACCGGCTCGCCGTTCGGCGGCTCGACCTTGATGACGGTCGCGCCGGCCTGTGCCATCAGGAAACCGGCATAGGGACCCTGATAGACCTGGCCGAGGTCGATGACGATTACGCCGTCGAGCGGCAGCTTCTTGCTGTTGTTGTCCAAAATGTCCTCGGTGTGGTCAGAAATTGTAGAGCCGCGCCGGATTGGCGATCAGGATCTTGTGGCGAGTGGCTTCGTCGGGAACGCATTCGTGAAGCAGGCGAAGCAGATCCTGAAGATCCGGCATCGTCTCGGCGTTATGGCCGACGTGAGGCCAATCGCTACCCCACACCACCTGATCTGGCGCAGCCTGAACGATGGCGCGCATGAACGGTGCAGTGTCCGCATAAGGGCGTCCAATCCGGGTGTTGCGGTCCGCACCCGAGATTTTGGTCCAATAGCGGCCGGTTTTCAGCCGATCGGTGAAGGCGCGAAAATCCGGATGCTCATGGCCCTTGTCGGCCATCGTCCGGGACATGTGATCGATCACGTAATTCAGCGGCAGCTTCTCCAGATCGGCCGCTGCATCGGCCAGATCCGAACTCTCGATCCAGAGCTGGGCGTGCCAGCCCCGCTCCGCGATGCGAGGAGCGAGCTTGATCAGATCGTCGTAGCTGGTGCCGAGCGTCGAAACCGGCTTGCCGTCCTGCCGAATCATGGTGACACGCACCGCCTTGAAGCCGGCATCGGTAAGTTCATCGAGCCGGCAATCCGAAACGTCAGGCCGGAGTATCGCGACGGCACGAAGCCTATCGGGATAACGGCGAAGCGCGTCGTAAGTGACGGCGTTGTCTTCTCCTGATCCGACAGCATGAACGATGACGCCGCGGGTGACCCCGAGTTTGTCCCAGACGGCAAAGGCGTCTTCGATCGTGAATGGTCGTGAGGCGGTAAAGCGTCCCTCGTTTCCAGGCGGAAAGCGATCGAAGGGACCGTAAACGTGGAAATGACAATCGCAGCTGCCTTCAGGCAATCGGTGGTTCATGCTTTCAAATTCCTGTTCGGTCTCGAGAGGTGTTGCCGCCACCGCGCGCAGCGGCTTGGCCGGCGTCGCCATCGTGAGCGGGCTGGTTTGATCTCGGGGAGAACGGTCGCGGGCTTCAACGCGGCGATCGGAGTCCGCCCAGCGACCGGCCGATATCAGTCAATCGCGGCTGAACAATTCATTCGCGGCTCCATGACGCCTCCCTGCAAGTCCCGCCGGCTGTGGCAGGCATTTTTGTTTTTGAGCGGCGCTAACGCCGCAGCCTCGTCGGCGGGAAGAACATTATTAGCGGCACCGCTTGGAGTCCATCGTGTTACATATATGTAGCTCTATTTCTATATATATGGAAATGGTTGAGCTTGGTCCTGAGAGGTGCTAATCGGTTACTAGTCCTGGCGATAGTCTGTCAGGTCAGAGTTCTATTGCCCGCGCTTTCCGGTAGAATCATTTCTACGTATATGTAAATGACAACTTCCAGCATCAAGTCTGCCAAGCGTATCTTCGAGGTCCTCGAGTATTTTGAGGATGTGAAGCGCCCGATCTCACTGAAGGAGGTGGCGACGAAGTGCGACTATCCGACCTCCAGTGCCGCTGCCCTGTTGAAGAGCATGGCGATGCTCGGATACCTATTCTACGACAGCTACAACCGCACCTACATGCCGACGATGCGCATCGCGCAAATGGGTCGATGGCTGGACACGGGGCTCTTTGGCGACAGCGCCATCCTTGCCTTAGTCGATTTCGTCCATGGGAAACTCGACGAGCTTGTCAGCATCAGCACACAATCTGATCTGTATGCTCAGTACATTCACGCCTTGCAAACCAGCAAGCGCCTTCGTTTCGAAGTGAAGCCCGGCGATGTCCGGCCGCTCGCAATTAGCGGAATCGGACGCACATTGCTCAGTGGTCATACCGACGTGGAGATTGAACGGCTCCTGCGGCGGATTAACGCCGTTTGCCCGCCGGAAGAGCACTTCGAACTGAACGCGCTGATGAAGATCGTCAACAGCATCCGGCGCGACGGTTACATGTTCTCCAAGCACATTATCGTCCAGGACGCCGGCGTCATCGCCGTCCTGCTGCCAAAGCGTGATTTCGGACGCAATTTGGTCCTTGGCGTCGGCGGGCCGGTATCCCGCCTTGAGGAAAGGCAGGACGAAATCCTCGCCTGTATCCGGGAAGGTATCGCGAGATTCTTGTCGTGACCTGACAGATTGAAGAAAATGGCACTCAAAGCTCGCGCCTGAAAGTCTGTCGGCATACATGGTTGGTTGCGACGGATTGCCGGACCCTGATCCAAACCTACGTCATAGGGATTGTGCTTTTCACTTACCAATCACCCCCCCCACGTTGGGCATCGGACGATTACTGACACCAGTCGGAACGTTGATGCCAAGGCCTGCGTTTCCGCGTCGGACCATGAGGTTGTGGTCCGTCATCACCTCGTTCTGACGCCATTCAGGGATCCTGGCCATGAAGCTCTATACCCATCCCCGGCGCAAGCTCGCTCTCGGTCCACATCCTGTTGCGCGAGATCGGGCTGCCCTTCAGCATCGAGGTCGTCAACGTCACCGCCAAGCGGCGCGCCGACGGGTCGGACTACAAGGCCGTCGCCTCGCGTGGCATGGTGCCGTTGCTCGAGCTGGACGATGGCGAGCGGCTGACGGAGAACCTCGTTATCGCCCAGTATCTCTGCGATCGTTCCGAGCGCCACGACCTGATGCCTCCGGCGGGCACCATGTCCCGCTACCACGTCATGGAGTGGCAGAGCTTCATCGCCGCCGAACTGCACAAGAGTCTCGTGCCGTTGTACTGGCCGCGCGTCGAGGCCCGGACGGGCGAACTCGTGGTCGCCCGCATCCGCGGGCGGCTCGGCTTCGTCGAGCGCGAAATGACCGGGGCGTTCCTGACCGGCGACATTTTCACCGCGGCCGACACCTATCTGTTCGTGATCGCGAGCTGGACGCGCTATTTCAAGATCCCGCTCGATGATTGTCCGCGGCTGCTCGGTCTGCTGGAACGGGTCGACCGCCGGCCCTCGGTGCACGCTGCGCTCGCAGCGGAAGGTCCCGGGTTTGTCACCGTCAGCGATCTCAAGCGCTTCCCTGATCTCGTTGCCGAAGGCCCTGAGGCCTTCGGCAGTCATCGCATCCATCGCTCGAGGCACGCCGGACAAAGGCGGCCTCGTGCCATTATGTCCGGCTGATGTCTCAGCACATCTGAACCGCTGCCGAGAACCAGGAGCCGCAGCCGGCAGGTTCGCGCGATCCGGCGCAGCCGGGCGCGCGGTCCATGCACTGCGAGAGGTGCGCTCTTCAGCCGGCGGCGCCGGAGTCCAGCGCGCGGCCGATCTGCTCGATCAACGCGTTGAGCTGCAGCGGCTTCGGCAACACCGCCACCACGCCCGGTCGGCTGAGCGCGAAGCTCTGGTTGTCCTTGGCGTATGCGGTGATCAGGATGATCGGAATCCGGCTGCCGGACTGCGCCAGGCGATCGGCCAATTCGATTCCGGACATTCCAGCCATCTGGACATCGCTGAGAATGCAGCAGGTCTCGGTCCATGCGTCCGAGGCCAGGAACTCCTCGGCGCTGGCGAACAGCCGGGCGCTGTAGCCGACGCTTTCGATCAGGGCCAGCAAGGATTGCCGGACGTCCTCATCATCATCGATGATGGATAGCAATCGTCCGACCAAAGATGATCCTCCTTGCGCTCTCGGCCGAGCCGGGAACATCTGATTTTTGCGGATTGAGAGTTAAAGACTAGTGCATTCAGTCTTTTCCTCGATCAATATCCGTCACACTGAACGAGGGATGCCGCCGATGCAACGCGATTAGGCGCTTGTGGCCGACTACCAAGGTATAGGGCAGGGTAAATACGGGGGGCGTTGAGGCCGGTGATCTGGTTTGGTAGCCTGTATTCGGGCGATCGGAGCGATGCCCTGTGCTGACGAGCCAGAGGAGCGAGATGCTGTCGCCCGACCCGTCAACTTCGAAGCGGAGGCCGAATATTGTGAGCGCACCGACCGGTGATCCCGTGGTTCTGGTCGTGGATGACGACATCGCGGTGCGCGAGAGTCTTGGGGATCTGCTGGCTTCGGTCGGTATCGAGTCTCTGCTGTACGGCTCAACCCAGGAACTGTTGTCGGCCGGTCTACCGGATCGGCCAGCCTGCCTGGTGCTCGACCTCCGCTTGCCCGGGACCAGCGGGCTCGAACTGCAGTCGCGATTGACTGAGATGGGTTTCACGATCCCGGTAATCTTCATTACGGGCCACGGGGATGTCCCGACCTCCGTCCGGGCCATGAAGGCGGGAGCCGTCGATTTTCTGCCGAAGCCGTTTCGCCATCAGGAGTTGCTTGACGCCGTTCTGGGGGCCTTGCGCGACGACGAGGAGCGGCGCTCGAAAGACGAGGAGATGGTGCAATTGCGCCGGCTGGCGCAGCGGCTCACGGCGCGCGAGCGCGACGTGTTGCGTGGAGTCGGCCGCGGCCTCCTCAACAAGCAGATCGCTCACGAACTCGGCGTGTCCGAGATCACCGTGAAAATGCATCGCAGCAGCGCCAAGCGAAAGCTCAACGCCGTATCCGCTGCGGATATCGTCGGCAAGATCGCCGCGCTCGGCCTCTAACCGTCGCCCGCCGCAGCGCGTGGAACGCGAAAGATGAAGCGTGCACCCGGCGCGTCGGATCGATTCTCCGCCGTCAGGCTGCCGCCGAGCGACTGCACGATCGAGCGACATACGGACAGGCCAAGCCCCATGCCGTCCTTCTTGGTGGTGAAGAAGCTGTCGAACAGGCGCCGCTCGACATGAGGCTCGAGGCCGGGTCCGTCGTCGACCACGGAGCATTCGACGTAGCCGTCGCTGCCGCCGATGCCGACGACCACATGGCCATGCGCGGCCTCGCCGGCGGCGATCGCCTGCATCGCATTGATCACCAGATTGGCGATCACCTGTTCGAGCTGGGTTCGATCGGCCATCACTATGAAGGAGCCGCCCATGACGCGAAGGTCGAGCGTCACCCGCATGGCCCGCGCCTGATGTTCGACGAGGCCGAGAGCGTTCTGCGCGACCTTCGACATGTCAAGGGACTGGCGCTCGGGCGCCGAACTCCGGGCCGCGCCGCGGATCCGTTCGATGATACGCGAGGCGCGTTCCGCCTGGCCGACCAGCCGCGTCAACTGGTTTCGCACCCGATCGAGGTTGGGAGGATCGCGATCCAGCCAGCGCAGGCCGGCTTCGCCACTCGCGCCGATCGCCGCGAGGGGCTGGTTGACCTCGTGCGCGATCGAAGCCGCCAGTTCGCCGAGCATGGAGATGCGGGCCGCGTGGGCGAAATCGGCTTGCAGCGCGGCCAGATCCGCCTCGGTCTTCCGTCGATCCGTGACGTCGATCATCCCGGCCAGCGAGAAGCGCCTGCCGTTCTCGTTGATAAAATTCATCGTCAGCAGCACGT
>NZ_JAEMSD010000002.1:11586-16568 GCF_016462955.1 Bradyrhizobium sp.
AGCACGTCGAGAACCCGGCCTTGTGGCGTGGTGATCTGGGTCTCCTCCTCGAAGCTGACCGAGTGAATCGAGGCGAGCGCCAAACGGCGCAACGAGTCGGGGCGGCTCGCCAGCAGGGGGCCGCCCGGCAGGCCGATCAGTTGCTCGGGGTCGTCCACGCCGAGCAGCCTTGCTGCCGGCAGATTCGCCTCCTCGATGAAGGAGGTGCGCATGACGTGATCGAGTATCTGGGGACGGGCGCGCAGAACTGCCTCGGGATCGTCGCGCTGCTCGGCCGTGAAATCCTTCAGTTCGAGGCTCACGGCGTCGCCGTTGAGCCGGAACAACGGCATCGGCATGCGGTGGAAAATCGCCCGGTAGCGCTCCCGGCTCTCCGCGAGCGTCAGATTGGCCAGAGTCAGCGCGGTCACGTCGACAATGCCGATGATCACCCGTCCGTTGCCGACGAGCCTTGGATCAAGCGACGCCGTGAAGATGGCGTGAACCGGACGTCCTCGTAGCGTCGTCATGGTCGTCTCGCGCGTGAAACGCGGCGTCTCGGTCAAGCGGGCGATCAGGCTGTCAACATAGACCCCGTAGCTTTCGATCGGCCAGAATGGCGCGACACAGTCGAGCATGCCGGTTCTGTCGCCGTCGCCGAAGGTTTCGATGGCATGCTCGTTGACGTCGACCACGCGGGTCGCCCGCATCATTCGCT
Source organism: Bradyrhizobium sp. (assembly GCF_016462955.1). Lineage (GTDB taxonomy): Bacteria > Pseudomonadota > Alphaproteobacteria > Rhizobiales > Xanthobacteraceae > Bradyrhizobium. The sequence continues at coordinate 12,284 of NZ_JAEMSD010000002.1, forward strand.
CGACGGTGGCCGGGGTCGCATGCAACCGTGACCGGATCTCCTCGATGCTGCAATCCCGGAACTCGGCGAGGATGGGTCTGACGCCGGTGATGTCGAGTTCGAGGAATGATGTCGGCATGGCGTGGAAGAGCGTGCGGTAGCGGTGCTCTCCCTCCAGCGAAGATGCGGTCCGGGCACCGGAGATCAGCTGGCTGATTTCGACGATCTCAACGGGCGCACCGTTTTGATCGCGCCGCTGGACGCTGAATTGCGCGTCGATCAGCAACGTATTGCGATTTCGTCCGACGCGAACGATCTGGTCGGACCAGAGCTCCGCCCCAGCGCCGGCCGCAATCGTCACGGGCGGGCTGCTTCGGAGCATCTCGTCCGCCACGCGGCCGACCATCTCGCCGGCCGACCAACCGTAGAGCAGCTCGGCGGCGCGATTCCAAGCCAGCACGCGGCCGACGGCATCGCGCACGATCACGCTCTCGCGTGTCAGATTGAAGACGTCCGGCTGCGTGAAGCCGAAATCGGTTGGTATGTTCATAGCAGTGCCATCGGTAGAGAACGTGCCTCTCGTGGGCGAGCGGTCACAGCCGCAGAATGTCGCTTTACTTGTCTCGGTCGGCCGGGTGCAAGACGACAAGCCGGCCTGGCCCGCGTCGCAGACCTGGGTTGTTTGCAGCAATTAGCGTGCCGGCTGAAGGGACTGCTTGTTTACCGTCACCGTAACATCCTCAAAACCCACACGGCGAAACAGGCTCCACATCGGGATGAGGCCGAAGATCATCATGCCGGCAGAGACGGCGAAAAAGTTCAGATCTAAGCTGGCATGCAAGCGCAGCAGCAGATAGCCGCCAGCGGCGGCAACAGCGGCTCGCGTGAGTGCCCCGAGCAGCGAGGCCATCTGTCGGCGGGTCGCTTGGCCGACGCAATACAGCACAAAGCCGAGGCCGAAGAACCCGTAGAACGGACCCACATCGTGAAGGTATCGCACGCCGGCCTGGACGGCCGCCGGGTCGTTGTTGAAGAGCTCGATCCAGATCGGCGCGAACAGCGCGCCCCCGAGGCCGATCGTGCCAGTCAGCGCGCCGCCGATCGCGGCGCCGGTCCAGGCCGCCTGCCGCGCGCGCTCGACAAGCCCGGCGCCGAGGCTCGCGCTGACGATCATTCCGACAGGGCCGCCGATTCCATATGAGATCGGGACCAGCAGAAATTCCAGCCGGGAGGCCGTGCCATAGCCCGCCAGCGCTTGAAGGCCATGGGCGCCGACATAGGCCGTGACCAGAGTGAGGGTTACGTTGGTGCTGGCCGCGATGATCGCGGAGATGCCGCCGATCTTCAGGATCGTGATGGCGGGAGCGAGCGCCAGCCGGGGCGGGGACCGCGACGGCTGCAACACGCCGAGGTGCCCCCAAAGATAGGACGCATAAGCGAGCGAGCCGAGACCATAATTGATCAGCAGGGCGACGCCCCCGCCGATCGGCCCCAACGCAGGCATGCCCAAACCGCCAAAGATCAGGAGAGGCGAGAGAGGAACGAGCAGCGCCGCTCCGGAGCACACCACCACGACCGGGAGGCGAAGATTTCCGGTACCCCTCACTGCGGCCATCAGCAGATTGAACGTCCAGATAAGGGTCGCGCCGCCGAACACGACGCCTGAATACTGCATCGCGATTTGGAGTGTTGTTCCGTGGCCGCCCATAGCGCGATAGATCGCCGGACCTGCGATCCACATCACGATGGTGGTCGCGATTCCGAGTGGGACAGCCAGCAGCAACGCATACCAGGGATAGGTGTTGGCCTCGGCCGCATCGCCGCGCCCCAGCGCCCGCGCGACGGACGTCACGATGCCGCCACCCGTGGCGCCTTGCGACACGGCGACCGTCAGGGCCAGCAGCGGGAATACAAGAGAGACGCCCGCCAGAGCTTCCAGCCCGAGCCTGGAGACGAAGTACACTTCAAGCAAACCTATCAGCACCTGGACGAGCATCACCGCCGAATTGGGAATCGCAAGCCGCACGATGGTCCATGCCACCGGACGCGCCAGCAGCACGTCCGCCCGCGATGCAGGCGGCGTTTGTCCATCCTGAGCCGCTGTCGAGCGGATCGTTGCATGAGCATTCACAGGCGCGATCTCCGACGGAGAACCGCGACCAGACCATGGGCCAACAGACTTGACCAACCATATGAATTGACACCATTTGTTAGAAAAACTAACAATCCTCGATGGCCCGTCTGCCCCCGCTTGAAGCCTTACGTGTCCTCGAAGTAGCCGGACGGCATCGCAGCTATTCCAGGGCCGCCGACGAACTGCACATTACCCATGGCGCGGTCAGCCAGCGGATCCGACAGCTCGAGCAGCACATCGGCATCGCACTGTTCGAGCGCAGCGGGCACCGAATGGAGCTGACAGCAGCAGGCCGCCGCCTTCATGGCCGTGTCACCCGGTCGCTGACCGAATTGACGGCGGCGATCACGTCGCTGTCGGCGTCCGGTCCGGGAGCCGAAGTGACGGTCAGTCTGCTACCGGTCATGGCGGCGCGATGGCTCCTCCCGCGCCTGCCCGGATTCAACGAGATCTATCCTCATATCCAGATCAACGTCCGATCCGATCGGCACTTGTCGAATTTCAAGTCGGACCGGATCGACATTGCCCTTCGCCTCGGTGGCGGAAGCTGGAAGGACCTGACTGCGATCCGGCTCATGGACGAGGAGGTGTTCCCAGTCTGCAGTCCGCACTACAACGACGGGCGTCTTCCAAAAGACCCTGCAGCTTTCGGCACCGAGAGGCTGTTGATCGACCCAAACGTGCCCTGGTCTACCTGGTTCAGATCGGTCGGCGTCCAGGTCGATCGCAAGCTCGTGGGCAACTCTTTCACGGACGCGAATCTGCTGCTTGAGGCCGCGATTGCCGGACACGGATTGGCGCTGGCGCGCCGATCGGTCGCAAAGGCCGATCTGCTCGGTGGCAGGCTGGTCCGGTTGTCGGAACACAGCTATCGCCTGCCGATCTCGCACTACGTGGTCTATCCGCCAGCGCTCGCAGGCAACGCGGCCGTGATGGCGTTCCGGGATTGGCTGCTGGCGGAAGCCGCAAACCAATAGGACGCAGGCCGGATCGCCGTCCTTCGCGGCTCTCCCGGCACGAAGAGGTATACCGTCGTACGGGTTTAATCCCCTTGGGCGCGCGGCTTAAGCTCGATCGCTGCCCGCGCGCTGCGGGCCTGTTGGAAATTGGATGGTCTCATGAGCTCGCTTGTTGCCCGGCTGCCGCTCGTGCCGGCGTCGTTCTTCGGCATCGTTCTCGGCGTGATTGGCCTTGGCAGCACTTGGCGCATCGCGCATCAGCTATGGACGTTGCCAAGCGCGATCGGCGAAGGGCTGATGGCCCTTGGCATCCTGATCTGGGCTGCGGTTCTGCTGTTCTTTGTGTTGAAGTGGATCGTGTCCGCGGAAGCGGCCCGGGCGGAAGCGCTGCATCCGGTCCAATGCTGCTATGTCGGCTTGGCTGGCGTCTCCACCATGCTGGTGGGTGTTGCGGTGCAGCCCTATCAGCATATCGCCGCGCTCTGCATCTACTTCGTCGGCCTGGTTTTCACGCTTGGGTTTGCACTGTGGCGGACCGGGCATTTGTGGCGCGGCGGCCGCGATCCGGCCGCTTCGACGCCGGTGTTGTACCTCCCGACAGTCGCGGGCTCGTTCGTGACAGCGATCGGCGCCGGAGCCCTTGGCTTCCCTGACTGGGGCAAGCTCGCGTTTGGCTCCGGGCTGTTCTCCTGGCTCGCCGTCGAATCGGTTTTGCTGCACCGGCTCTATACGTCGGAACCGCTGGCGCCCGGCATTCGTCCTGCGCTGGGCATTCAGCTTGCGCCCGCGACGGTCGGTGCGTTGGCTTATCTCAGCGTGAGCGAGGGGCCGCCGGACATGGTGGTCTATGCGCTGATCGGCTACGGCCTGCTTCAGTTGCTGCTGTTGGTTCGGCTGCTGCCATGGATTCTGGAGCAGCCGGTCTCTGCCGGATATTGGGGCTTCACGTTCGGCCTGACGGCTCTTGCCGGCTCGCTGCTGCGGATGGTGCTGCGCGGCGACACCGGGCCTGCGGCGACGATGGCGCCGATCGTATTCGGTGCCGTGAATCTGATCATGGCGGCCCTGATGCTGCGCACGCTGTGGCTGCTCGTGGCGGGAAAGATTTTGCCGCCCGTGGTCGCTGCGTCAGCTCCTAAGACGGCGACGTGATCGGCCATGCTGTGCCGGCTGGAGGCGCTCCGCCTCATCCCGCCTTCGCGTAGGTGAAGCC
>NZ_JAEMSD010000002.1:16578-35065 GCF_016462955.1 Bradyrhizobium sp.
ACGCTAGGCACCAGGATCACGCCGGGGACCAGATGGTTGGTGAGATCGGCGGCGACTTCGTCAGGGCTGCAAGCTTCACCGTGGCCGGCATGGCAAAGCCAGCGTGCTATCGCGTGAATGGAATCATGGCAGGCGACGAAAACCATGCCGCGTTGCTGAAGCGTCGCGATGTTGTTGTTGCCGGGACCGTAATAGCCGGTGACGTCCTGCACATCGTCGGAGGCCGACGCCCCTGCCTTGGCGGCCACATAGGTGTTCGCACCGGCCGCGCCGCCTGTCAGCGACGCAAGCTTGTGCTTGTCCCAGGCGGGCTGGCTGAACAGCGACAGATGCGCCGAGCCGTGGACCGCGGCGACGGCGAGGAAGCCCGGGTTGCCATGGGCGAACACCTGCCCGTTCAGCGCTTCCCGCATCAAGTTGAGCCAGGGAGCGCCGATGTCGGTGGCCTCCCAGACCTGAAGCGATCGATTGCGATAGGCGAGCACCAGCTCGGCAGCCTCGTGATCCCACTGGTCCTTGCGCGTCACCATAAATGGCACGGTCTTGAAGTCACGTCGTCGCGGCGCCAGCGCCAACCGTTGCTGCAGCGCCTCGAGCTCGCGGCTGGTCGCTCGCTCGTCCCGGACCGGCGATGCTGCGGAGGCGGTGCCTGCGGTGCCCGCCAGCAACGCGACCTGTCCGAGCAGACCGAGCGTCGTTCGGCGGTTCAAGTCGGCGCGAGCTGTCGTCATGGCTTTCGTCCCTGATGCTGTCTGGAATTGGTGATGACGGAGAATTCCCTGTCTGGAACGAATCCGTCGCGGTTCGGCATCTTCACGCGCGGCAGGCTGCTGCGATCGAGGACCGCGTCGGCCGGCACGATGTCGTTGAGGTTCAGGATATAGGCGACGACGGCATAGGTGTCGTCGTCGCTGAGGGTCTGCGGGGCCGGATAGGGCATCGCGCGACGCACGTAGTCGAACAATGTCGTCGCGTATGGCCAGAAGCTGCCGACGGTCTTGACCGGATGATCGGTCGTCAGGCTGCCGCGACCGCCGGCCAGGCGATCGGCAATTCCGCCTTCGCCTTTGGCGCCGTGGCAGGCCGAGCAGTTGTCCTCGAACACCTGCCGCCCGCGGGCGACGTCGCCATGGCCGTCCGGCAGACCGGTGCCGTCCGGCGCAACGTCGATGTTCCACGCCTTGATCTCCTCGGCGGTGGCCTGCCGGCCGAACTCGGCGGCGGTAGCGGAGTCGCTGCAGCAGAGCAGGGCGGCAATGCCGAAGGCCAGCGTACTATTGAAGGACATTGCGCACCTTTCCGTCCTGGTCGATCGCCCAGGTCTGCTGCGCGTTGTAGTGAAACAGCGCATTGGTCCCGGTCCTGGCGATGAACGCCGCGCGGTCCGGCTGCACCTGCTTCTTGTCGTCGGTGGAGCGGCTCACGATTTTGGTGGGCTTGCCGTCCCAGACCCAATCGGCCTGGAAGCGGGTTTGGGCCTTCGGCAGCACGGGCCCGGCAAGCTGCGCCTCGCGCCAGGTTTTTGCGCCATCGGTACTGATCTCGACACGGTCGATACGGCCATGTCCGCTCCAGGCGAGTCCCGTGATGCGGTTGTAGCCCGGCCGGATCTGCATCATGCCCGAGGGGCTCGTGATCACCGAATTGACGTCCTGGCGGAGCTGGAATTGTCGGGCATGGCCATCGGCCTGCAGCTGGGTGTAACGCGCAGTCTCCCAGCGCGTCATGAAGGGACGATCGCCGAATTTCAGCCGCCGCAGCCATTTGATGTTGAGGTTGCCTTCGAAGCCGGGAAGAAACAGCCGCAGCGGAAATCCGTGAGCGGGCCGCAACGGCTCACCGTTCTGGCCATAGGCCAGGATACCCTCCGCGATGATTTCGTCCGTCAGCGGAATGCTGCGCGCCACGGCCGATCCGTCGCCGCCTTCCGCCAGCATCCAGGTCGAGCGCGGGTCGACGCCGATCACGTCGATCACGTAGGACAAGGGAACGCCGGTCCATTCATTGGTGCTGATCAGACCGTGCGTGTTCTGCACGGTGACGTCGGGCGACGCGGTCTTCCAGTTCTCCCACCCGTTTCCGGTGCATTCCAGGAACGCGACGCGTGACAGGGTCGGCATCGCGCGGAGGTCGTCCATGCTGAACACCAGCTGCTGCTTCACCATGCCGTGAACGAGCAGCCGGTGCTGGGCGGGATCGATATCGGGGACACCGGAATGGCTGCGCTCATAATGCAGATCTGTCGGCGTGATCGATCCGACCAGCTTGTCGATCGGCGCCTTCGAGTTGATCGCGACGCTCGGGTCAACGGGGCGCATGCCCGGGGTGGATTCGGGAATACGTGCCTGATGAACATATCTGGATCTTTCGCTGGTCGCCGACAGCGGCGCGCCCGGTCCGCGGGGCGGTACGTCCAGAAGACTGTCGGCCTTGACTGAACCGCCTGCAGCAGCCCCGGCCAGGCTGGCTGCGCCGCCGAGCAGGCCGCGGCGCGTCAACCGGCGTCCGCCGTTTTGCGCGGGTGATCTCATGTTCGAGTCCCTTTCGACAGACCTGCTTTGATCAGTTCGATCCGCCGCCGATCGCGGCAGCGATGACAGCTTCGGCGCCGCCGAGCTTGGCGGCGAGGCCGGCCGGCAGACCGTGCCGGCCCTCGAGCGCGCTGGCCGGCGTGAACACCACCAGCACCTTGCCGGCGTCTTCGCGCACCAGCACCTTCAGCGGCAGCTCCAGCGCGAAGTCCGGCGCGGCGAGCATCAAGGGCGTTCCGCCCTTGGGATTGCCGTAGATCAGAAGCACCGTCGGCGGCATGTCGAGGCCGACCGATCGTGCCGCCTTCTGCTGATCGATTGTGGCGAAGATGGTGAAGCCCTTGGCCTGCAACGCCGTCGTCAGGCGGGTGACTGTGTCCGCAAACGCATGAACGCTGGGCAGTCTGGTCATGGCGGTCATTCCGCTCTCCTTGTCCTGGGCTGCGCTGGCAGATGTCGCGACTGCGATGGCCAATGTGGTCGTCCATTGAACAAATTGCCGCCGGCTCGTCATCGCCCGTACCCTCCGCTGATGGCTGCGAGCATTCCCCAGTTCGCGCTCGACTGCGAGACACACCAAGGATTGCGGATGCGGTGCTTAGGGCTGGTGGACGCACACCAAGGTAGATGTTGTCGATCACGACGATGTCGGTCCTGATTGACCTCATCCTGAAGTCGGACAAACCCACAACTCGGTATGATCCCAGGGCGGCGCGAAGTCTGGCAAGTAGCGGCTTCCACACCGGGTTCAGGAATCCTCTCCGCAGTCCGGTGGCGAGGCCGAAAGGAATGATCATGAGCACGCAATTCGAGTCAGCTCCAAATCGCTATGTCGTCGCGAGCGATGGCGTGAAATACGCCTACCGCAGGCTCGGCGTACCCGGCAGGCGGCCGCTGATTTTCATGCAGCACTTCACCGGAACGATGGATTCGTGGGATCCGGCCGTTGTCAACGCCTTGGCACGCCATCGCACCGTCGTCATCTTCGACAATGCCGGTGTCGGTCTGTCGGGCGGGAAAACGCCGGACAACGTCGCGCAGATGACGATCGATGCCGAGGCTTTCACCGAGGCGCTCGATCTCGGCGAAGTCGATCTGCTGGGCTTCTCGCTCGGAGGCTTCGTCGCGCAGCTGATGGCCGCCCGCGGCAAGCTGCCGGTGCGCCGTATCGTGTCGGCCGGCAGCGCGCCACAAGGCGGCGAGGAGCATCTGCTCGCGGTCGTGACGGAAGCCTTCGCGCAACAGGCCCCGGATGTGCGCCTGCCGCTGTTCTTCACGCCTTCCGAGGCGAGCCAGGCGGCCGGCCGCGCCTTCGTCGCCCGCGCAGCAGCCCGAACCACGGAACGCGCCCCCGAGAGCGGCGAGAACGTCAGGACCGCGCAGGCCAAGGCCATCATCAGCTGGTGTGCCGACAAGAGCGCAACACATTCGCTCCTGAAGCGCATTGGTCAGCCGAGCCTGATCGTGCACGGCCGCGACGACACCATGTTTCCGGTCACCAACGCGTTCACCATGGTCGAACAGATGAGCGAGGCCACGCTGATCGTCTATCCGGACTCCGCGCATGGCGCGATCTTCCAATATCCGCAGATCTTTGCGTCTCACGTCGAGACGTTTCTGTCCGCCTGACCACGTCAACCTGCTCAAACATAGGATATTCTCATGGACCCGCTCGCAGCCCGGATCATCGACGCCCATGGCGACATTGCCAAATGGCGGAAGTTCAAAAGCCTCAGCGCCAAGTTGCAGCAGGGAGGTGCGCTTTGGGGCCTGAAGGGACATCCGGGAAAGCTCGACGAGACGTCGGTCACGGTGGGACTGCAGGACGAGTGGGCCTCGCACGCGCCGTTCGGTCCCGACGGCAAGATCTCTTCGTTTCGGCCGGACATGGTGCAACTGGCGGATCGCGACAGCCGTGTTCTCGAGGAGCTGAAGGACCCGCGTGCTTCGTTCGCCGGTCATACGCTGGAGACACCGTGGTCCGAGCTGCAACTCGCCTATTTCGCCGGCATCGCGATGTGGACCTATCTGAACCTGCCGTTCCTGCTGGCTCGTGACGGCGTCCAGTCGGAACGCCTGTCCGATTGGGAGGAGGGCGGAGCCACCTGGCAGCGGCTGCGCGTGACGTTCCCGCGCGAGGTTGCGACCCACAGCACGGTGCAGACCCTATACGCCGACGATCATGGCCTGCTGAAGCGTCACGACTACGACGTCGAGATCGCCGGGAATACGCCGGGAGCGCACTACATCTCCGACTATGCGGATGTACAAGGCTTCAGGATTCCGACCTCGCGCAGGATTTTTCCGCGTGGTCCGGATGGCCGCTCGCTGACCGAACCTTTGGTCGTCTCGATCGATCTGTCGCACATAAAGCTCGCCTAAGCTGCGCGGCTTGCGACATCAGAGGAGATGACAACATGTCCGACATCAAATTCCTGCAGACCAAGGCCGGCAGGCTCGCTTATCGCGTCATGGGCCCCCCCGGCGGCGTTCCCTTGTTGCTAGCCAATCGCTTTCGCGGCACGCACGACGATTGGGACCCGGCCTTCCTCGCGCTGCTTGCTCGTAGCCGGACCGTCGTCACCTTCGACAGCGCCGGGATCGGTCGCTCCGAGGGCGAGGTGCCGACCACGATTGCCGGCATGGCCGATGTGGCCGCGGCGGTCGTGGCTGCGCTTGGCTTCGAGCAGGTCGATGTTCTCGGCTGGTCGCTGGGCGGACTTGTGGCCCAGCAGACCGCGCTCGATCATCCCGCCATTGTCCGCCGCCTGATCGTCGCCGGTTCGAGCCCGGGCGGCATCGGCGATGGGCCGAAGCAGCATCCTCGTGTGCAGGAGGTCATGACGCATGCGGCGAACACGGAGGATGACTTCTTGTTTCTGTTCTTCCCGGAAACGGACACGGCGCGCGCGGCCGGCCGCGCCTATTACGCGCGCCTCAAGGCGATCACTGATCGCGGCCCTGCCGTCACGGGCCCGTCGTTCATGAATCAAATCAAGGCCTTCAGCAGTTGGTCGGGCGTGCGCGACAGATTGGCCGAACTGAAAAACCCGGTGCTAGTCGCCAACGGTCAGCACGATGTGATGATCCCGGCCTACCGCTCCTATGTCCTCGCGCAAGAAGTGGCGAACGGTAAGCTCGTTCTCTATCCCGATGCGGGCCACGCCTTCCTGTTTCAATGCGCCGACGATTTCACGGCGGAGATCGATCGTTTCCTGTCCTGAAGCCCAACGGATGATCAGCCCGGCGCCGCCGCGACCGGGCCGATCCCGTGTGATTTCAGCTGCCGGTCCCCGTGAGGAACTGCACGGTTTGCTCCGTGGTCCAAAGGCCGTTGGCTATGTAGCGGAAGTTGATGATCGCCGCCTGATAGCCATCGCCTTCCGGAATCTTCGGCGCGGCCACTGCGTCCCTGACCACCGCGACTTCAAAGCCATTTTCAAGCAGGTCGCGCAGATGGGATTCGACGCACATATTGGCGAGCATGCCGGCGAGGATGACCTGGTCGACGCGCTGCTTGCGGAGCTGCAGTGTGAGATCGTTGGCCTGGGGGCCGTAGAGCTTGTGCGGCGAGCAGATCACGGTCTTGCCGTCCTCGATATAGGGCTTGAACTCCGGCATGAAATCGGCGCCCGACTCGCGAAATCCGTCCAGCGTGTAGGGCCCGCTTCGATTGAACACGCCGGCCTCGGCCTGGAACACCTCGAGCGGACCATGCACTTTCCAGCGGTGATCCCAGCCGTAGTAATAATGCGGCGACACCGCCACCATGATGCCCGCCTGCTTGGCGGCGGCAAACAGCCGTACCAGATTGGGCACCACGTTATGCTCGGTGACGCTTTCGCCGACCGCCGCCCAAGCGCCGCCCTTCGGGCTCAGGGCGTCGATCTGCGGATCGATCACGACGAGCGCCGCCCTGGCCGCGTCGAGCCGCATGTCGGCCTTCGGCAGCAACGGACTGCGGGGATCGGCATAGGGATCGCGAGCTGGGTGAACATGATCGGCGGACATTCTGATTTCCTTTGCTGAACGGCGCTTGCGACCACTCCGGCGATCTCCGGGATCAGGGTCGGAGGGATTGAATGGGCAGCATTGAAGCCTGAGAGGGGAAAGGTGGCGCCGCCGCGGCAGCGTTGTCTGCCTGAACTTTGGTGTGGGAGGCCCATGCTCTCTTGTCGTCTGGATGACCCTTCGTTGGCCTGTGCTGTCTTGCCTGAACCGTCATGATGGCGAGGTAGCCGGGTCGGACTTGCAGGCGCGGTCGAAGCCACGCGGAGTAGAAGCAATGATCGAGTCTGCCATGGGAGCCCTTCGGCAATTGACGCGCGAGACCGCATCGAGCCTGCGCTCGCTGAGTGCGGGGGGCTACGTGCTCCTGGGAGTTCTCGGTGCGCTTCTGATCGCGGCAGCTGCCATGGCCTGGCTCGGCTGGGAGTCGGCGCCTGACACGGATGTACCCGGCGTCGGCTACGTCACGCTGGCAATCGGCGTCGGATTTTCGCTGGTCGTCGGCGCCGGGCTGATGGCGCTGGTCTTCTACAGCAGCCGCAGTGGCTATGACGAGCCCGCGCGGCTAGTCGAGCAGGCCTCGCAGGAGACGGCGCCGGACCGTGACCGCGCCTGATCTTTTACACGCGTGCGGGCAGGACCGTCAGTCCTGCGTCACGAGCCAACCATGGAGATGATGATGGCCTTCACAATCGAGATCAACGGCACGAAACGGAGCGTCGACGTCGACGGCGATACCCCTCTCCTCTGGGTGCTCCGTGATGTGCTGGGCATGACCGGCACGAAGTTCGGATGCGGCATGGCGTTGTGCGGCGCCTGTACCGTGCACCTCGACGGCAGCGCGGTCCGCTCCTGCATCACCAGCATCGACAGCATCGGGGAGTCCAGGATCACCACCATTGAGGCGATTGCCGCGACACCGAGCGGGGAGCACATTCAGAAAGCCTGGCTCGACCACCAGGTTCCGCAGTGCGGCTATTGTCAATCCGGCCAGATAATGTCGGCTGCGGCGCTTCTGAACGAGAAGTCGAAACCCAGCGACGCCGAGATCGACGATGCCATGAGCGGAAATATCTGCCGCTGCGGCACCTATGTTCGGATCCGCAACGCCATCAAGGCGGCGTCGCAGGCGCAGGGCAAGCGAGGCTGATCATGGTCAAAACATTCAGCGCGTCATCGTCCCGCTTGTCCCGCCGCCAGTTCCTCGTCAATAGCGCTGCCGCCGGGGGCAGTCTGGTTCTTGGGTTCAGCCTTCCCGTCGACGGCAGCGCCGCCGCGGCGGCCGAGACCTTCTCTCCCAATGCCTTCATTCGCGTCAGCGGGGACGGGCAGGTCACGCTGATCATGCCCTATGTTGAAATGGGGCAAGGCACCTACACCTCGATTCCGATGCTGATCGCCGAGGAACTCGAGGTCGAGCTAGGACAGATCCGGCTCGAACATGCGCCGCCCGACGAAAAGCTCTACTACAATCCGCTGCTCGGCGTTCAGGCGACCGGCAATTCGAACGCCATGCGCGGCGCCTGGAAGCCGCTGCGCGAGGCCGGCGCGGCTGCGCGCCTCATGCTGATCGAGGCGGCGGCGAAGCGCTGGGGCGTGGCCGCCTCGTCCTGCCACGCCAAGGCAGGCAAGGTCATCCATTCCAGCGGCAAGACACTCTCCTATGGCGAGCTGGTTGGCGGTGCGGCGCGGTTGACGCCGCCGAAAGCCATTTCGCTCAAGACGCCGGATCGGTTCACGCTGATCGGTACGTCTGCCAAGCGGCTTGATTTGCCGGGCAAGGTCAACGGCACGGCCCTCTTCGGCATCGACGCCCGCCCGTCGGGCCTGAAGATCGCGACGCTGGCCCAGTCGCCCGTTCCCGGCGGCCGCGTCAAACGGGTGGACGACACCGCGGCCAAGGCCATCAAGGGTGTGCGTCAGATCGTCCGGCTCGATGATGCCGTTGCCGTCGTTGCCGACCACATGGGGGCAGCGAAGAAGGGCCTCGACGCACTCAAGATCGAATGGGACGATGGCCCGCATGCGGCCTTGACCAGCGAGGAGGTCTATCGGCAGCTCGAACAGGCAGTCCAGGGCCGCGGCGCCGTCGCGCAGGACGTTGGTGACGCCGAAAAGGCTTTGGCAAGTGCGGCAGTCCGCGTGACCGCAAGCTACCGCCTGCCGTTCCTCGCCCATGCCACCATGGAGCCGATGAACTGCACCGCTCATTTTCACGACGGCGTCTGTGAGCTCTGGCTCGGCACCCAGGCGATCGCCCGTGTACAGGCGGCGGCTGCCAAGACGGCCGGCGTGCCGCTTGAGAAGGTCACCGTTCACAACAACCTCATCGGCGGAGGCTTCGGGCGCCGCCTGGAAACGGACGGCGCGGTGCGTGCGGTCCAGGTCGCGATGCAGGTCGATGGGCCGGTCAAATTGATCTGGACGCGTGAGGAGGACATCCAGCACGATTTGTATCGGCCAAGCTGGGTAGACCGGATCGAGGCCGGTCTGGATCGCGATGGAAGGCCGCTGGCCTGGATCAATCGATTCGCCGGCTCGTCCGTGGTCGCACGCTGGCTGCCGCCGGGCTTCAAGGACGGCATCGACCCGGACTCGGTGGACGGGGCCATCGACCTGAGCTACGCGATCCCCAACGTTCACGTTGAATATGCCAGGGTCGAACCTCCGGGGATTCAGACGGGATTTTGGCGGAGCGTCGGCCCCTCGCACAACGTCTTCGTCACCGAAAGCTTCGTCGACGAACTCGCCGCCGCTGCGAAGCGGGATCCGTTGGCCTATCGCCGCGACCTGCTCGCGCATAATCCGAAGACGCGCGCCGTGCTCGATCTGGCTGCAGAAAAATCCGGCTGGGGCACGCCATTGCCGCAACGATGGGGCCGAGGTGTTTCATTGCAGAAGGCGTTCGGCAGCCTGCTCGTTCAAGTTGCCGAGGTGGAAGTCGCTACGGACGGCTCCGTCCGGGTTCACCGCGTGGTTTGCGCGATGGATTGCGGCACCGTCATCAATCCCGATACCGTCGAAGCTCAGATCCAGAGCGGGGTCATGTTCGGCGTAACCGCCGCGCTATACGGCGAAATCACGCTGAAGAATGGGCGGGTCGAGCAGGGAAACTTCGACACCTATCAGATGTTGCGTATCAACGAAGCTCCCGCGATCGAGGTCCACCTCGTGAGCAGCACGGAGCCGCCCGGAGGCATGGGTGAGGCCGGAACGTCCGGAATTGTTCCTGCTATCGCAAATGCCGTCTTTGCTGCGACCGGCAAACGCTTGCGACAGTTACCGATCGATCCCGCTCTCCTGAAAACCTGATGTGGCGAGCGTTACAGAAAGGAAGTTGAACGATGATCCGAAAAGCACCAATCCGAAAGAGCTGATCGCCGCCGCACATGCAGGCTGCTTCACCATGGCTCAGGCGTTCGGTCTTCAACTGGCGGGCTTCACGCCGGAAGAGCTCTCCACCGAAGCGGCTGTGACTTTGGAACCCGAGGGCAAGGGATTCAAGATCAACAAATCGGCCCTGACCCTGCGCGCCAAGGTGCCGAATCTCGATGAAGCAGGTTTTGCACGCATCGCCGGCGAGGCCGAGAAGAATTGTCCGGTCTCGAAAGCGCTGAATGCGGCGATTACGCTCGATGCCAAGCTGATCTAGATGCTGACGCAAGCGTAATAGGACGAGCTATTGTGGGCGCTTCGCAAATGCCGTCCCAACACCGCAGCTTGCTCCTCCAGCACATGAGGAGTCTTGGTACATCAATTGACAGAACCTAAGGTTCGACCGAACGGACTAGCGCCTTCATAAATCCGGCGAGGTCGTGGTTGTTGCCGCGATACTGTTGAGGGCGATAGTGGGCGTGTGACGCCAAAGCAGACCCGCTTGCTACTGATAAGCATTGGTCGCGGTCGTGTCCCATCCGGCGGTGTAGCTGGAGCAAAGCCGCTCGCGAAGCGCGCCCTCATATAGCGCCGCAGCGAGCGAGCGGCTTTGCGGGTGGTCACAGATGATTCGTCGGTAGGGTTTGGATTGCGACAGCCAACCTGATTCGAGGAACCACCGATGACCGACGACATGATGAACCTGCGCGCGCTCGTGGAGAAGACCCCCGACGCCGATCTGTTGCGCGAGATGATCGGCTTTGCCGCCCACCCGCTGATGGAGCTGGAGGTCGAAGGCCTGACCGGGGCCGCCGATGGCGAGAAGAGCCAGGGGCGGCAGGTCCAGCGAACGGCTACCGCGATCGGAGCTGGGAGACGCGGGCCGGGACCATCGAGCTGCGCATTCCCAAGCTGCGCAAGGGCTCCTACTTCCCCGGCTTCCTGGAGCCGGGGCGGATGGCCGAGAAGGCGCTCACCGCAGTGGTGCAGGAGGCCTATGTGCAGGGCGTCTCGACCCGCTCGGTGGACGATCTGGTGCAGGCGATGGGCATGAGCGGCAACTCCAAGAGCCAGGTGTCGCGGCTGTGCGGTGAGATCGACGACAAGGTGAAGGCCTTCCTCAACCGCCCGATCGAGGGCGATTGGCCCTACCTGTGGATCGACGCCACCTATGTGAAGGTGCGCCAGAACGGGCGCATAGTCTCGGTCGCGGTGATCATGGCGGTCGGTGTCAATAGCGACGGCCGGCGCGAGGTCCTCGGCATGGATATCGGCCCCTCGGAGGCCGAGATGTTCTGGACCGCATTCCTGCGCAAGCTGGGTCGCAGCCTTCTTAGTTTACATTTCAGCTGTAACCCATTGATCGATATAGGTACTTCGCAACGGATTTTTACACCTAAGTGCCTCAGATTACTTATAAAACATCAGACTCTTAATCAGCGGGTCCCAGGTTCGAGCCCTGGTGCGCCCACCACCCCAGGATATTGGCCCGCAAGGGGCTTTTTTAAATTCCTGGGCAGAACAAACCGGGGCTCGTGCGACGTTTCAATGGTCGCACGCCGTGCGACGAGTCGGATAATGGGGACCGAAGCTCGTCCACACTTTAGCACGAGGCTCACCGGTCTGCGTTTCAGGTCTTCATGCCTTCCTTCCGCGCACCTGCAATTCAAGCCTGTCGATACGGAATCGGCGCGAGCCGCGTTGCGGGCGCTGTAGTGCTTCACGATGGTATGCGCGCTTCGGTATGAATGTCCAGTGCTGTCGCAGATCGTTAGCAAGCCTCGCTACTCTCGGCTTATTAAGCGAAAGTCCTGGCGAAGCAAAAGAACTATAAAGAAGCATTCCTCGCCGCGCGTAGGGAATTCGGCTTCTTTGGAGTACGAACAGATGCCCCGCGTTTAACGCGTCGGACATTTGTCGCCGCCTTCGGGGATTCAAGATAGATGCGAAACTGATGCGGCGAGCCAACCCTCGCATCATCGGGGCGCAGCGGACATCCACGATGAAAGCTCGCGCGACGTGCTCGTTCAAAAGTTCGGTGCCTCGATCTCACCGGTGCGGTAGCACGCCGCAAAATGATCGGGACCCGCAATTTCAAGGAGCGGCAGTTCATCCCGGCACTTATCGATCGCGAACGGGCAACGCTGGGCAAAACGACACCCTGGCGGCGGATCGACCGGGCTGGGCGGGTCGCCGTTGACGAGATAGCGTTGCTTGAGCCGGTCGCGCAGCGCACCGGGCGGCGCCGCCGCCGCGATCAGTGACCAGCTATAGGGGTGGCGCGGCGCCGAGAATAGCACGCACCGGAGCCGGCGCCTGCTCGACGATCTTGCCGAGATACATCACCGCAATGTCGTCGCAGAAGTGCTGGATGACGCCAAGATCGTGCGAGATGAAGATGTAAGTGAGGCCGCGTTCGCGCTGTAGCTTCTTCAGCAGGTTCAGGATCTGTGCCTGGATCGCGACGTCGAGCGCGGAGACGGCTTCGTCGCAGACGATCAAATCGGGCTCAGGCGCCATCGCGCGTGCGATGCACAGGCGCTGGCGCTGACCGCCGGAGAATTGATGCGGGAACAGGTCGGCAGCCTGCGGCGGCAGTCCGACTTCTTCGAGCAATTGCCGCACGCGGGCTTCGCGCTCCTTCGGGGAGCCGATGTTCAGGAGATCGAGAGGTTCGCGGATCAGCTCGCCGGCACGGCGGCGCGGGTCCAGTGCCGAGAACGGATCCTGGAACACAATCTGGAATTTGCTGCGCGCCAGCCGTAGCCGCTCTCCACGGAAGTCGGCGATATTCTCACCGTCGAATACGATCTGGCCGGATGTCGCAGGGATCAGGCGTATCACCGCTTGCGCGGTGGTGGATTTGCCGGAGCCGCTCTCGCCGACGATGCCGAACGTCGTTCCGCGGCGGACACGGAAGCTCACCCCATCGACCGCATGAACTTTGGAAGGCGGGCCGAGTATGCCGCGGCGCCCAGCCGGGAAATGCACGACGAGATCGTTGACATCGAGCAGCACATCGGTCCGATCCTCTGCGGGGCGTGTAAGTGCGGGAAGGCCGCCGCTCATGGCGCGATCTCCCGATGACGCCAGCACGAGACGGCCGCGTGGGCTTCGACGCTCTCGAGCGGCGGCTGTGGCTGCGTGCGGCAGACATCACCGGCAGAGGCGCACCGTGGCAGGAAGGCGCAGTCAGGGCCGCGCGCGCCTAGCGGCGGCACCATGCCGGGAATTTCCTCGAGCTCCAGTTGCGTGTTGCGCGTGGCGGGGCCGAGCTGCAGATGCGGCACGCAGGCCATCAAACCGCGCGTATAGGGATGCCGCGCATGAGAGATCACCTCATGCGATGTACCCTTCTCGATACAGCGGCCGGCATAGAGGACGGCCACATCGTCGGCGAGTTCTGCGACGGCGCCAAGGTCGTGGGTGATGAGCACAATGGAGGTCTCGGTTTCGTCCTGCAACTGGCTCAGCAGATCGAAGATCTGCGCCTGCACGGTGACATCGAGTGCGGTGGTCGGCTCGTCGGCAATCAGAAGCTTCGGTCGGCAGGCCAGCGCCATTGCGATCATGACGCGTTGCCGCATGCCGCCGGAAAGCTGATGCGGATAGGCATGTACGCGCTTCTCAGCCGCAGGAATCTGCACTGCCCTGAGAAAGTTGATCGCCTGCTCGGTGGCGTCGCGGCGGCCGAGCTTGCGGTGCTGCCGCAGCACTTCGCCGATCTGGTCCCCCACGGTGTAGAGCGGGTTCAGCGCGGTCATCGGCTCCTGGAAGATCATCGACATCTTGTTGCCGCGCAGCCCGCGCAATTGCGCGGGCGTGGCTGCCAGCACGTCGCCGCCGTCCAGCATGATGCTACCCGACGTCACGATGAAATCCTCGGGCAGCAGGCGCATGATGGCCAGAGCGGTCATGCTCTTGCCGCAGCCGGATTCGCCGACCAGCGCCATGGTCTTGCCCTCTGCCACGTCGAACGACAGGTTCTCCAGCACGGGCACGAAACCGTTGCTGCCTCTCATCGAGACGCTGAGGTTTTGCACGGAGAGGACAGGTGGCAGAACAGAGGGCATGGCTCAGCCTCGCTTCCGCAAGCGCGGATTGATGGCATCGTTGATCCCGTCGCCGATCAGGCTGATAGCGAGCACCGCGACGAAGATGGCCGCGCCAGGAAAGATTACCGTCCACCAGCCGTCGAGCACGTAGTTGCGGTTCTGGCCGATCATCAGGCCCCAGCTCATGGTGTTGGGGTCGCCGAGACCGAGAAAGCTCAGGCCGCCCTCGAACAGGATGGCGACGCCGATGGCCATGGTCGCCGAGACGATGATCGGAGGCAGTGCGTTTGGCAAAACGACGCGCAAGATCAGATGGCCGTTGCCGGCACCGGCGGCGCGCGAGGCCTTGACGAAATCGAGATTGCGCAATCGCAGGAACTCCGCGCGCGTCAGCCGTGCCGCGGTAGGCCAGCTGACGACGCCGATGGCGATGGTGACGGTCGTCAACGTCTGGCCGAACAACGTCACCAACACCATGGCGAAAAGCAGCGGCGGAAGAATCTGGAAGAACTCGGTGATCTTGACCAGCGCGGTATCGATGACCCCGCCGAAGAATCCCGACAGAGAGCCGATAGTCACGCCGATCGCGATCGTGATGATCGCAGCGACACCGCCCACGGTCAGGGTCGCGCGGCCGCCATGGATCAACCCCGCCAGAATATCACGGCCAAGATAGTCGGTGCCCAACCAGGCATCCTCGCCGGGTGGCGTGAAGGGCGCATCGACGAGATCGAGCGGATCTATGCCGTAGAAATGCGGGCCGAAAACGGTCGTCAGGACGAGGATCAGCAGAACCGCAGCGCCGGCCACGCCGGACGGGCTGCGGCAAAACTGGCGCAATGCCACCAGCGTCGGGGAGATCGCCGGACGTGACGGCAGTGTGGATGCATCGCGCGGGAGGGCGGGCGTGTCGATCGATGTCATCGGGCCCCTGATCGGATGCGCGGGTCGATCAGGCGGTAGACCAGATCGGTAACGATATTGGCAGCCATCACCAGCACGGCGGAGAAGAACAGAACGGCCAGCAGCGTCGGATAATCGCGGCGCAGAATGGAATCGAAGACCAGCCGGCCCATGCCGGGCCAGCTGAATACCGTTTCGACGAGTACCGCGCCGGCGAACAGATGGCCGAATTGCAGACCGGCCACGGTCACGATCGGGATCAGCGTGTTGCGCAGCGCATGTTTGCCGATGACGATGGTTTCCGGCAGGCCCTTGGCACGGGCAGTGCGGACATAGTCTGCAGTCAGCGCATCGATCATGTTGACGCGCGCCAGACGGCTGTATTGGGCGATGAAGACGAGCGCGAGGGTGGTCGATGGCAAAATGAGGTGCTGGATGATGTCCAGCACATGCGCGAAGCCGGTCTTGGGACGGACGACATCGATCATGCCCGACACCGGGAGGATCGGCCAGACCGAGCCGAACAGCAGCAGCAGCATCAATCCGGTCCAGAACACCGGTGCAGCATAGCCCGCCAGCGCAATGACCGTCACGCCCTGGCTGAACAGCCCGTTCGGCTTACGTGCGCTGACGACGCCAAGCAGCGTGCCGATGACGACGGACATCACCAGTGCGGCGATCACCAGGTACAGCGTCGCAGGGATACGCTGCAAGATCAGACTGACGACGGGTTCGTTGAAATAGTAGGAAAAGCCGAAGTCGCCGGTGACGACTTTCGACATGTAGGTGAACAACTGCTCGAACAGGCTTTTGTCGAGGCCGTATTTGATGCGCAGGGCAGCGATCACGTCGGCTGATGCGCCGCCCATCTCGCCGGCGATTACCATTGCGGGATCGCCTGGCGCGGCATGGATCAGGCAGAAGTTGAGAACCAGCACGGCAAACAGCAGGCCAATCGCATTGGCCAGCTGTCGCACGATGTGCAGGAGAAGGTTCATGATTGAGCTGCCCGAGGCGGAGACACGGGCCGATCAGGTCCGCGGCGGGGTTGCCCAATACAGTTCGTCAAGCGGCGACATGATGCCCCAGATCGTGGTCGGCAGTCCGCCCAGTCCCTTGGAGAAGACGTTGCGGTAGGGCGTCGAGTTGATGAAGTGGATCGGCGCGTCGGAGACCACAATCTTCTGGAACTCAGAATAGAGCGCCTTGCGCTTCTCCGCGGAGGTTTCCTGCCCTGCAGCGGCCAGCAGTTCGTCGACCCTCGGATTGCTGTATTGCTGCGTGTTCGACCAGATGATGCCTTTGCGGATATTGCTGGTCAAATAGGTACGGTCGACGCCGATCACCGGGTCGCCCCAGTTGAAAACGGTGTCCATGGTCAGGTCGAAGTCGAAGCTCGATACGCGCTGCGCCCAGGTCGGAAAGTCCGAGGCCGCGCGAACGTCGAGATTGATGCCGACTTTCTTGAGCTGCGAACGCAGATATTCCGCGATATTGCGCTGTTGTTCGTCATTGCCCGGGATGTAGTCGATGGTGAGCGCCATCCGCGATCCGTCCGCCTTCTTCGGATAGCCGGCGTCGTCGAGCAGCTTCTGCGATTTGGCGAGGTCGAGCTTGTACATTTCGACGCCGGGCTCATCCAGCGGCGAGCCCGGTGCGATCGGGCTGGTCGCCGCTGCCGCCTTGCCGCCCATCAGCTTGCTGATGATGAAGTCGCGGTTGGTGGCGAAGGCGATCGCCTGACGGACACGAACGTCGTCGAGCGGCTTCTTCTTGGTGTTGAAGGCCAGCCAGTTGATCGGGCCGATGCCTGCGAAGCCTTTCTCGGTGACGAGGACATTCGGCATTTTCTCGAGGCGTTCGATATCGCGGACGGCGGAGATCAAGGGCAGGGCGTTCACGTCGCCGCGCTCCAATGAGACCAGCATGGCGTTGGGGTCGGAGATCAGCTTGACCACGATCTTGTCGAGTTTCGGCCGGCCGGGAATGAAGAACTTGTCGAATTTCTCCAGCGTGTAGAACTCACCCTGCTTGTATTCTGTCAGGCGGAAAGGTCCGGAGCCGATCGGCTTGAGATTCGCCGGATGGCTCTTCACGTCCTGGCCGTCGCCATAGATGTGCTTGGGCAGGATCGGCATCAGCGCCGGCGACATCGCCAGCAATAGGGCGGGATGCGGATGCTTGAGCTGGATCACGGCAGTATACGGATCCGGCGTGTCCACCTTGTCGACGGCGGCAAGCATCGTCTGGAACGGATGGTTCGCCTTGATGGTCATGATCGAGAAGGCGACGTCTTCCGATGTGACCGGCTTGCCGTCGTGAAAGACGGCGTTCTTCACCAGTTTCAGCGTGACCGACTTGCCGTCTGCCGAAATCTCCCACGATTCCGCCAGATAGGGCTGCGGCTTCCAGTTCTCGTCATAGCGTAGCGGGCTTGCGAAGATCTGCGTGCTAGGCACCGCCGTGGCGACGCCGGATTGAACGGCGCCGTTGAAATGCCGCGGCACCTGCGAGGAGCCGATCACCACGGTGCCATCGGCTGAGGCCGGTGCCAGATGCGCGCCTGACACTGAAAGGGCGACGGCAAGTCCAAGAACGCATTTCTGGACGGGCGTCCTGAAAGACCACGTTCGCGAAGACCAAATCGGAGACATCGGCTTTGTCCTTCCTTCATTGAGTGAGATTGTGCGGCGATTGACGTCCGCCGTTGTCGTTCGTGACGAGGATCGATGGCGCGTCGCTCGCGGATGCGATGGCGAGGTCGAGCACGGCGTCTAGGTCGGGCGTGTCCGGCAGGTCATCGGTTCCGATACCGACGAGTTGGATGCCGCCTTGTCCGGACATTCCGCCGGAATCCGCTG
Source organism: Bradyrhizobium sp. (assembly GCF_016462955.1). Taxonomy (GTDB): domain Bacteria; phylum Pseudomonadota; class Alphaproteobacteria; order Rhizobiales; family Xanthobacteraceae; genus Bradyrhizobium. The sequence goes on from NZ_JAEMSD010000002.1 coordinate 34,312, forward strand.
GTGTCAGCGACCAGTCCTGCCCGACCATTTGCAGCAGCGAGGCACGTGGCTCGCCTGCCAGACGGCAGTGACCTTTGAGACGGAGAAGCTGGGGCGGCAACTGCTGCAGCATGGTTTCGAGCCTGCGTCGATCGAAGGTGCCGCTGCGGCTGTAGGACCATCGCCGAAACTGGCGCTCGTGATCGGCGGCATCCAGAGCTTCGGTTGCCCTGAAGCGGGAGATGGTTTTCTGCGCGCCGGCCGGAAGATCTGGCATCGTATGTTCGGACGTTTCGATGATGCGCAGCCCGTCGCGCAGTGCGGCGACGGCCTTATGTGCGGCGCGGGCACCGGCGCGGTCCAGCAGATCGATCTTGTTGAGCAAGACGAGATCTGCGCGTTCGAACTGGCTCCGAACGGTATCGCCGACGCGCGGATCTGCCAGCAACGTCGCGATGCGCGTTGCGTCGGCCAGCACGACGACCGCATTGAGCCGCAGGCCCGGTTCGACAAGCGCGATCTCGGCGATGCGCCAGGGATCGCCGACGCCGCTGGCCTCGATGACGATATGGTCGAACGGAATCCTGTCGTCCAGGATCTTGCCGAGCATGTCGATGAAGCCGCTGCCGACGCTGCAGCAGACGCAGCCGTTGGTCAGGGTCATCGTGGTGCCGTCATGATGTGCGATCAGATCGGCATCGATATTCCCGGCGCCGAAATCGTTGACGAGGACCGCATAGCGTGTTCCCCCGGTGCGCAGGAGATGGTTGAGGAA
>NZ_JAEMSD010000002.1:35075-57853 GCF_016462955.1 Bradyrhizobium sp.
ATACCGTGATGTCCTTCAGCTCTTCCGGAGCGACTTCGAATGGATCGTCTTCCAGCACGGCAAAATCGGCATATTTGCCAGTTTCGATGCTGCCGACGAGATGGTCGAGCTTGAGCGTATAGGCCGATCCGATCGTGATGGCGGCGAGCGCCTGCTGCACGGTGATCGCTTCGGTGGCCTTTCCAAGTTCACGCCCGCCCGATGAGATACGGTTGACTGCGCACCATGCCGTAAACAGGGGATTGAGTGGCGTAATCGGGGCGTCGGTGTGAATTCCGTAGGGAATGCCAAGACGTTGCGCGGTCCCGGTCGCATCGAGCCTGTGGGCGCGTTCCGGGCCCATGGTCTGCTCGTAATGGGCATCGCCCCAATAGTACAGATGGTTGGAAAACAGATTGACGCATACGCCGAGCGCCTTCATCCGCTTGAATTGCGCCGTGTCGGCCATTTGGCAATGCTGCAGCGTATGACGATGGTCGGGGCGGGGGGCGGCGATCTGCGCGGCTTCGATGGCGTCGAGCGCCTGTTCGGTCGCCTCGTCGCCATTGGTGTGGATCTGCAGGTGGAGGCCGGCGCGGTGATACTTCTCGACCGCGACGCGCAAATCGTCCGGAGCGATGTACCACAGCCCGTTGGGCGCCCCGTTGTGGTAGCCCGGCCATCGCAGCCGTGCGGTAAATCCCTGAATCGAGCCGTCCACGATGATCTTGACGATGCCGTAGTGCAGCTTGTCATTGCCGGTCGGGCGAAGCCTGGCCATCTTGGCGATGGCTTCCTCCGGTGTGTGGGAGGCGGACGCCAGGGCCGGGACCAGCCGGATCGAGAAGTCCGGCTGGCGCGCAGCGGCGCGATACAGTTCAATCGTTTCTTCGGACAGATCGCTGTGCAGATCGGTAACGGTCGTGACGCCCTGGTTGCAGGCCGAAGCTTGATAGCGGGCAAGGTCTGCCGCCGAGAAATCCTGCTTGAAGGGATTCGACTTCAGAACGCGAAACGTCCTGAACAATGCAGCAATGCCCTGAAGTTCGCCGGTCGGCTCGCCGTCCTGGCCAAGCGGTACGCCGGACACATTGGTGTTGCGCGAGAAGCCGGCGCATTCGACCATCAGCGAGTTGACGTTGGTGATGTGGAAGCTGGCATGCATGACGAGGACAGGCCGGGTCTTCGAAACCTTGTCGAGGTCATGCCGGCTCAGCTTATTGCCACCGATATGCAGCGGGTCGAAGCCCCAGGCAAACAGGGGCGTCTCTGGATCGGTCAGTTCGGCATCGGCAGCCTGAAGGCGTGCGATGATCGCATCGATTCCGTTCGCCCCAGCGACGATCGCCCCGCTCGGCGCACGGCGATCGAATGCCCCCACATAGGGCATCGACCAGACGATTCCCTCCATGATGTGGCTGTGGCCCTCGACGAAGCCCGGCAGCAGCACCTTGTCCTTGAAACGGTCGTCGATCCTGCCAGCGTGGCTGCCGACTTCTTCGAGACTTCCGACAGCGACGATCCGGCCCTCGCGCACTGCAACATGCGTTGCCTCCGGCCGCGACGGGTTCATTGTCACGATCCTTCGGGCCGAAAAAACAACCGTATCCTGGCTCACTGGACCACCCTCAAGAGTCTGTCACCGAAGCGTGAGGCCTCACGCCGCGCCAGACCAGCGCCAGATCAGGAGCACGAATGGGGCCAGTGCGGCCGGCGGGTTACCCACGCTGGCGCGGCTTTTGCTTTATAATTCCGGTGGATCGGGCAGGAAAAGTGGCTCCAATCCTGTGACACGAGTGGAGCAAGACATGAGTGGTCCAGCAGAGACGGTCAAAACGACACCTGCCGAAGGCCGGCCGGCGTGGTCGGGGATCAGCGATGCGCTGTTCTGGGGGTCGCTGTTCCAGGGATTGGACAGGCGCGGGCCATTCCTGCAACTGCAGATACGCCAACTGATCTGCACCGCCATCGAGGAAGGCCGCTTGTCGCTCGGGGTGCGCATGCCGTCGAGCCGTGAATTGGCGGCCCTGCTGGAAGTGTCGCGCAATACGGTCGTCATTGCCTATGAACAGCTGGTGGACCAGAACTTCCTGGTGTCTCGCGAGCGCAGCGGTTACTTCGTGGCCGGCTTGCCGAAGCATCTTGGTGCCGGCACCGGCGTGCGGCCTGCTCCCGACAGGTCCGACGAGACCAGGTGGACCGCCCGCTATGCCGTCCGGCCGTCCAGCCATCGCAACATTGTCAAGCCGCTCAACTGGCTGGATTTTCCCTATCCGTTCATCTTCGGTCAGTTTGACCCCAGCCTGTTTCCCACCAATGACTGGCGCGAAAGCGCGCGCGCGGCGCTCAGCGTTCCCGAGATCAACAACTGGGCGCGTGACGCCATCGACGAGGACGATCCTGCGCTGATCGAGCAATTGCGTCTGCAGGTGCTGCCGCGCCGCGGTGTGCGTGCACGTCCCGACGAGATCATGATGACCATCGGCGCGCAGCACGCGCTGTATCTGATCGCCAGGCTCTTCACCAAGCCGGGCACGCGCGTCGGCATGGAAAATCCCGGCTATCCCGATGCGCGCAATATCTTCGGTATGCTGACCGACAACATCGTGCCTCTCGCTGTCGACGGCGAGGGTCTGGTGCCAGGCGCGGATTTCGAAGGCTGCGACCTCGCTTATGTCACTGCCGGTCATCAATGCCCGACGACGGTGGCGATGCCGCAGCGGCGCCGTATCGAGCTGCTCCGGAAAGCGCAGGAAAGCGATATCCTGCTCATCGAAGATGATTACGAGAGCGAGCTGGTCTCCGAGGGCGATGCATTGCCGCCTTTGATGAGTATCGATCGCAACGATCGGGTGCTCTATGTTGGCAGCCTGTCCAAGGTTCTCGCGCCTGGTCTGCGGCTGGGCTACGTGGTTGCACCGTCGCCGGTGATTCGCGAACTGCGCGCGCTGCGACGGCTGATGGTGCGGCATCCGCCGTTGAACAACCAGCGTGTTGCTGCCTTGTTTATCGGCCTCGGCCACTACCGCTCGCATTTGCAGCGGGTGTCGCGTGTTCTGCTGGAACGGGCGCGCGTCCTCGACCGGCTGCTGCCGGAACATTTCGTCAATTGCACTTTCGTGCGCGGTGCCGGCAGCACCAGCTATTGGGTGACCTGCCCCGAAGGCTGCGATGCGACGGCACTGGCGGAAGCCGCTCGTGCGGAAGGCGTGGTGATCGAACCGGGCGATGTGTTCTCGATGACCGGCGGTACCCACGTCGGGTGTTTTCGGCTCGGCTTCTCGTCGATCCGGACCGACCGCATCGAGCCGGGGATCGAACGCCTCGGGCGCCTGATCCTCCGTATGTCGTAAGCAACACTATCAGATCAGTTCGCTGATCCCCCGGATTGCGCTGACGAGCGCGATCAGACCGAGGCTGGTGATCGAGACGTGACGATGTATGGCATCCGTGCCTCGCCTGAAGGCCATCTCGCCAAACTGTGTACCGATCCACATCGCCGGCAGGCCGAGCAGTGACAGGCTGATGGTCCGGACCGTGATGAGGCCAACCGCAAAGGCTGCGATTGCCGCGGCTATCGACGTCATCAGGAAGAAGACCAGCAGCGAGGCGCGTGTCGTCGCGCGCGGCAGAGGGACCGACATGTAATAAGCCACGGCTGGCGGTCCGGGCATCGCGGCGAGGCCGTTGAACAGTCCAGATATGAAGCCGGTAGTCGCCGTGACGGGACGCGGTGGTATTGCCGGCAGGGCAAATCCCCTGCCGAGCGCCAGCACGGCGAGCAGCGTAATCGAGCTGATCACCAGCCGCGCCACCGCCGCCGGAATTTCACTCAGGATCAGGGTTCCCAGGGGCGATCCGATGAGCGCTCCGAGCATGAGCCAGCGCAGGGAATGCCAGTCGCATTGCTTCGAGGCGCTGCGGAAATCCAGCAGGCTGCCCAGAAGCTGCAGACCGACGGCGATCGGTACAGCCTGTGCCGGCGACATGAACAGGCTGAGCAAAGGCACGGCCGCTAGCGAGAAGCCGAATCCGGTGAAGCCGCGCAGGATCGCCGCTGCAAAGATCGCCGTGATGGACAGCAGGACCAGGCGGGGCGTCAGCGTCGCGCCGAGATCGCCGATGGCGCTCAACAGATCATGCATGTCGTCGGGCCCGTCGCGCTGCCATGGAACGACCATGGCGGCATTTACCAGCGTAGGGAGGGGCCAGCGCAGAGCAATGCTTGGGCCAGATCGTCTGGCCGGGTGGTTGGCGGAAACTGGCCCTAATCCCGCGACCCGGGCGCTGGCATGCTTGCCGCCATCGTTCGGCTACCCTTGCCGACGTCATGCGCCATAGACCAAAGAGAGTTGTCCATGTCCGATCAGCAGGCCAGACGCCATCAGCTTCTCCTCGCGCTGTTCGAGGCATTCAATCGTCATGACTCTTCCGGGGTGATGGCCTGCATGACCGACGACGTGGTGTTCGATACCGCCGCCGGCGCCGAGATGTACGGCAATCGCATCGTCGGCACCGCCGATGTGAAGGCGGCGTTCGAGAAGGTCTGGGCCGGCATGCCCGACGTCAGCTGGACCTGCACGTCGCACAATGTGTTCGGCGATCGCGGGCTGTCGGAGTGGATCTTCCGCGGGACTGCCGCGAACGGCACGCGTATCGAGGCCGAGGGCTGCGACCTCTTCACGTTCAGCGGCGACAAGCTGTCGCGCAAGAGCGCCTTCCGTAAGGATCGTCCCGCACTTCCGGCCAAGGCGGCGTCATGACGGGCCGAAGCGTCATGCCCTTCGCTCCCTATGACCAGCACTACGATCCCCTGATCTCGCCGGGCCCTGGCACCAATCGCGACTACGCGCCGACCTATTGGGCCGCGACGGCGGGCACGCCGCCCGATGACGATGGCCCGATCTCGGGCGACATCGACGCTGACGTCGCGATCGTCGGCTCGGGCTACACGGGGCTTGCCTGTGCGATCTTCCTGGCGCGCGAATTCGGCATCAAGGCCGTGGTGCTGGAAGCCAATCGCGTTGCGTGGGGCTGCAGCACGCGCAATGGCGGTCAGGGCCAGAACGCGTCAGGCCGGCTGTCGCGTTCTCAGTGGATCGCGCGCTGGGGCCGCGATGTAGCCCTGCGGCTGCATGCGGAAATCCAGGACGGATTTGAGACCTTCGAAGACCTGATCAAGACCGGAAACATCGATTGCGAACCGCAGCGTGGCGGCCATCTCTATCTGGCGCATCGGCAGCGCATGTTCGACGAGATCGCAGCCGAGTCGCAAGTCCAGAACGAGGTGTTCGGCTACAAGACGCGCGTGCTGTCCGCGGAGGACGTGCGCCGCGACTATGTGAATGAAGCCGAATGTGTCGGCGCGGTGCATGAACCGCTGGGCACTGGCGTCCATCCGGCAAAGCTTGCGTTCGGCTATCTGCGCATGGCGCGTGAGCTCGGCGCCAAAGTGCACCCCGGCAGCCCCGTGCTGGAGATCACGACGCGCGACGGCATTCACTATCTGCGCACAGCTGGCGGCACCGTCCGTGCGCGCTCGGTGGGCATCGCGACCGGTGCTTACACGTCGCTCGGCTTGACCCCTGTGCTGCGCGGGCGTTGCATGCCGATCATGTCCAACTCGATCGTGACGCGACCGCTCACCGATGCGGAACTCAAGGCAACGGGCTTCCGCACCACCCAGGTGATCACCGACACACGAACCCTGCGCTATTATTACCGGCGCCTGCCCGACAATCGTATCCAGATCGGCAGCCGCAGTGCGATCACCGGCGCCGACGCCGCGCATCCCCGCCACCTGCAATTGCTGATCGACGGGTTGCACCGCAAGTTTCCAGCGCTGGCCGGCATCGACATCGACTATTCCTGGTGGGGCTGGGTCGATGTCAGCCATGACATGATGCCGCGCATCTTCCGTCCCGATCCCGCACGGTCGCTGTTCTACGCGCTGGGCTATGGTGGCAACGGTGTGTCCTATTCGGCGCAGGCTGGCCGTCGCATGGCCGAGATGATCGGCGGTCGTGCCTTTAAGGGACAGGATCTGCCGATCTTCACCTCGCCGCTGCCGACGCATCCCTTCACGCCATTTCGCCGCATCGGCCAGCGTATGTTATATCGCTGGTACCACGCGCGCGACGAGGCGATCTGAATGATTCGGTGAGCCACCGAGCTTCACCACTTCCCTAGGACACGACCCTTCTGCTTTGTCGGGTGCCTCGCTCTGCGCAAGTCACGTGCTGCAGGTGCAATCTGCCATCCCTTTGAGATCGCCAAGTCTACTCTTTGACAACTGCGAACCGGACGCCTAAAAACGTATGACGAACAATTGTTCGTTAGGCGAACAAGGGCGGATGCATGATGGTTTCACGTGGGCAAGGTGTGCGCGGCGCGAACCAAAGTGTGTCCATCGGCGCGCCCGACACGATCTACACCAATGGCAAGTTTCCTCAAGGTTGATCCGATGTTCGGCGTGGCAAGCGCGGTCGCCGTGCGAGACGGCCGCTTCGTCGCGGTCGGCGAGATCGATGAAATATCTGCACTCGCGGGCCCGAACACGGCCGTTGTTGACTTGAACGGTCGAACCGTCCTTCCGGGCCTCATCGATACCCATGCTCATGTCGAGCAGGCGGGATTGATCAAGTACACGGTGCAGCTGAACGACGTCACCACGGTCGAGCAGGCACTGGCCCGTATCGGGGAACACGCCGGTAGATTGCCTAGGGGAAAATGGGTGCGCGGTGCACAATGGCACCCGGTCTCGCAATTGGCCGAAAAGCGCTTCTTGACCCGCGAGGAGCTCGATCGGGCCGCTCCCCACAATCCCGTGTGCTTGCCGATTGGCCACTTCACTCTCGTCAACTCGGAAGCATTGGCCCTCGCGAGAATAACGAAGGACACGCCTGATCCGGATGGCGGGATCATCCATCGCGACAAATCCACCGGCGAGCCGAGCGGTACATTGGAGGAGGCCGCGGAGGGCCTTGTTCACGACCTTCTGCCCGAATGGTCGGATGAGGATCGCGATGAGCAGGTGAAGTTCGCGATGCGATACTTCAATCAATTTGGGCTGACCTCCGCAATCAGCGCGGCAGTCGATCCCGCAACCTTCCGCGCCCATCAGCGAGTCCGGCAAGCCGGACAGGCGTCTTTGCGCATCAGCGCCATGTACGCGCCGACGGGCGGCCTCAATCCCAGCATGACGATCGAGGAATGGGAGCTGTTCTTCTCCCGCATCGGCGCAGCTTCAGACTTCGGCGACGACTGGTTGAGCTATTCCGGCGTCAAGCTTCAGATCGACGGCGGGATGACATTGCGAACAGCCGCGATGCGGGACGGCTACCCCGACGATCGCGAATACAAAGGGACCATCGTCATCGAGCCATCCAGGTTCAATGCCCTGGTTGCAGCGGCCAATCGCTACGGCTGGCGCGTCGGGGTTCACGCCGTTGGGGACGCCGCCATCGACCGTGTTTTGGACGCCTACGAGCTCGCGGATGCCGAGAGATCGATCGCGGGGAGGCGCTTCATCGTCATCCATGGCAGCCTTATGCGACCAGATCAAATGCTGCGTGCCAGGAAATTGGATGTGCGCGTCGACGCGCAGACCTCGTTCCTCTGGGACAAGGCAGCTGTCGTGGCGAAGTTTCTCGGCAAAGATACCGCCGACCGGGCCTTCCCCATGCGGACCATGATCGACGTCATGGGCTTGAAGTTGATTGGGCAAGGTACCGACTATCCGATCAACCTCCTGAACCCATTCGTCAACATGTATGTCATGGTGACCCGCCGCGACAAGAATGGCGACGTGTATGGAGAAGGCGAACGGATCAGCCGGAAGGAGGCTATCCAGCTCTACACGAGCGCAGCATCTCGATATTCGTTTTCGGAGGACAAAGTCGGATCAATAGAACCGGGCAAATATGCCGATATGGTCGTTCTGTCCGACGATATCATGACGATTCCGGAGGAAAGCATCAAGGACATCACCGTCGTCCAGACCATCGTCGAGGGGCGAACGGTCTACGACGGTGAGGTCATCACATGAACGCCGCCTAAAGACGAGAACGACCTCATGCCGCACTTGGTGATCGAATATTCGGAAGGGGCGCTCGCTCGCGACGATGTAACAGGCTTGATGGAAGCCCTCTTTGAAGCCGCTTGGCGAACGGGGGTCATGAAGGCGGAAGACGTCAAGGTGCGGGCGTGCGTCTACGATGATTTTCTGGTTGCCGGGAAGCGGGACAGCTTCGTCCATCTGTCGGTCTACTTGCTCGAAGGTCGATCGCCCGACCAGAAGGTCGAGCTGAGTACGAGCCTTCGGCGGACGATGACAGAGCGATGCCCGGATGTGGTCAGCATCAGCGTGGATATCCGTGACATGGACCCGGTCGCCTACAAGAAACGGCTAAAGTAACGGGTGCTTGCCAAAAGGCGGCAGCTTCTCAGACGAGCAGGGGCTGCGCGGCGAGGGACATCTCCTTGAGCAGAGGCAGGAAGCGATCGATCATCTCACCGGTCGTGATGCGATCAACATGAGCGCCAATATTTGCGGCCGCAATGACGACGCCATCGTAGCGGCGAATTGGCACCGATATAGACCGAAAGCCCTCTTCGGCTTCCTGATCGACAAGGCTATACCCTTTGGTGCGGTCGGCAATGATCGTGGCAATCACTGCCGATTTGTCGACCAGCGTCGATTGGGTCTGAGGCAGCAATTTCATGCCGTCGACCGTTCTCGTCAGCTCGTCGTTCGCCAGTCTGCCCAGCAGAACGCGTCCCACTGACGTGCAGAAAGCCGGCAGCCGATATCCTATGTCCAGTCCGGTCGAAAATACCCGCGCCGGACTCGAGCGGGCGATAAAAACGACCTCTTCGCCATGCAGGATCGCAAGGGAGCAGACCTCTTTGGCCTTGCTGGCGACCTCGTCCATCAACGGCTGCATCACGGTGTTGATCTGGTTCGACGTCAGATAGGCCGAAGCCAAAAGCAGCACCCTGGGCGTCAGCGAAAACAACCGCTCGTCGCCCACGACAAATCCGGATCTGACGAGGGTCATCAGGATCCGTCGCACTGTCGCCCGCGGGAGATTCACGCTCTTGGACAGGTCGCTGAGTGTCATTGGACGGCGATCGATGCCGAAGGACTGGATCACGCGAAGACCCCGATCCAGGGTCTCGATGAACTCGCTTCCCTCCCGCGCCTTTTCCTCTTCTTCGGTGCGCTTCAGTCTTGGCATTCTATTGGGCGGTCCCTCTCGGTGGCAGTGAGAACCATCACAAATACGCGGGCGAGGCGCCAGCCTTGTCTCCGGCCGTCACCAGGGTTTCTCCGGATAGTGGCGGTCTCTGACAAGCAACGGCGGCTAGCAACTCGAGCTCTTCTTCGGTCGGCTGAGGGACAGAGCTTGTGACGCTGACGCGACGGGGCGCGCGATCGGGGCAGCCGCCGCCGCATTCGCCCTCAACACCGGAAGTACCGTTGCGAACGGCCGCGAGCATCACCGCTCATGTCGTGGTCGAGCAAGACGGATTTTTCGTGTCCTGCTGGACAAATCTCACCTCTGGCATCGGCATCCGCCCTTACGATCGTTCGGTATAAGAACATAAGTTCGTTAATCGGTTTTAGCAATTTCGGCACTCCTTCGATCTCGCCTCGATTGCCTTCGCTGCGGCTACATTGGGCAGGCTTTGCGGAAATATTTTGCTTGCCTGCTCAACACACTGGAGTCATTCTGAAATCTATCGAACGACTGTTCGTCTACCGAACATTTGGGGGTGGCGCAATGAAGCTGACAACGGCGATCATGGGCGTGGTGCTGACATCCAGTGCGGCGTTTGCCCAGCAGCAGGAGGCCAACGCTCCCTCGCTTGCCTTGATCAACGGCAAGATTCTCACCATGGACAATCAGTCAAAGGTTGCGGAGGCACTCGCCATTCGCGACGGAAAAATCCTGGTCGTCGGAGACACGGCGACGATCAAGGCGATGGCTGGCGATCGCACCCGCACGATCGACTTGCAGGGCAAGACTGTCGTTCCCGGGTTGATCGACACACACGCGCATTTCAAGGCCGCCGGCCTATCCGACTACGTCGTGAACATGAGCGGCGCCAAGACTGTTGCGGATGCTCTCGCAAGCATCAGGCAGTTCGTGGCGAAGAAAAAGCCCGGCGAGTGGATCATCGGAAGCGCTTGGCATCCCCCGTCGCAACTTGCGGAAAAGCGTTACCTGACACGGCAGGAAATTGATGGCGTCGCGCCGAACAATCCGGTCTATCTCCGAACCGTTGGCCATTTCTCGATGGCCAATTCGATGGCGCTTGAGAAAGCCGGCGTAACCAAGACCACGCCAAACCCAAGCGGCGGATCGTTTGAGCGCGACAGCGCTGGCGACCTGACCGGCGTTCTGGTCGAGGCGGCGATCGACAAGGTCGAAAAGGCCGTTCCGGAGTGGACAGCGGACGACGAGTTTCGCCAATTCAAGCTCGCGGAAGGTGTGCTGAACTCGTTCGGGATCACCAGCGTCGTAGAAGGGGCCACCTCGCCCAGGGACATCGCGGCCCTGCAGCGCGTGGCCCAGGCCGGTGAAGCAACGCTACGGGTCGGTCTCATGTGGCGCCCCGAGCCCCCCGGCGAGAACGCGGCCTGGGAGGACATCATGCGCGGCAACGGCGCCTCGTCCGGCTTTGGCGATGACTGGCTGAAGTTTGGCGGAATCAAGATCCTCTACGATGGCGGCATGACGCTCAAGACGGCGCTCATGCGCGATGCCTATCCGGACTCGCATAACGACTACCACGGCATTGCCCAGCAATCGCCGGAACGTCTGAAGGAGCTGGTGTCCATTTCCAATCGCTACGATTGGCGCGTGGGTGTCCATGCCGTCGGCGACAAGGGCATCGACCAGGTTCTTGATGCATTCGAAGCAGCCGACAAGGAGAAGTCGATCAAGGATCGTCGTTTCGTCCTGATCCACGGAAGCTTGATCGTGCCCGAGCAAATGGAGCGCGCGAAGCGCCTCGGTGTCAGGGTCGACTTACAGAACGTGTTCATGTGGGACAAGGCGGCCACCGTCGAGCGTTTCCTGGGTGCGGCGGTCGCCAATCGGGCCGTGCCCACGAAAACTCTCATCGAGAAGGTGGGGCTGAACAGCCTCGGCGCCGGCACCGACTTCCCGGTGAACACGATCAATCCCTTCATCAACATGTATGTCATGGTGACCCGCAAGGATCGCGCCGGAGGCGTTTATGGTGCGAACGAGGCCATCAGCCGCGAGCAGGCGCTGCGCCTCTACACCAGCGCGGCATCGCATTATATGTTCGAAGAGAACGAGAAGGGGACGATCGAGGCCGGAAAACTGGCGGACCTGACCGCGTTGTCGGCGGATCCCATGACGGTCCCCGAGGAGCAGATCAAGGACATCAAAGCCGACCTGACGATTGTCGGCGGCAAAATCGTGTTTCAGCGTTAGTCTGCGTCCCGATACCAAGAGGACGCATCTCGAAGCCGGAGAGAGGAGACCCAAGTCATGATGAGCCAAGAGCAGAACGACCTCATTACCCGCGTCGGACCGAAGGCGCCTGCGGGAAAGCTGATGCGGATGTATTGGCAGCCTGCTGCACTCGTCGACGAACTCGCAGAGGGGCGCCCCATCAAGGCCGTCAAGCTTCTCGGTGAGAACTTCGTTCTGTTCAAGGACGAAACGGGGCGCTATGGCCTGCTCGATCGCGACTGCCCGCATCGGGGCGCCGACCTTGCCTTCGGCCGGCTCGAGAACGGCGGCCTGCGCTGCGCCTTTCACGGGTGGCTGTTCGACGCCACGGGGCAGTGTCTCGAGACGCCCGCCGAGCCTGCAAACTCCTCGCTTTGCAAAAACATCAAGCAGCGGTCCTACCCTGTGCTGGAGAAGGGTGGAATTCTGTGGGCGTATTTGGGTGAAGGCGAGCCGCCCGCGTTTCCGGAGATCGACTGCTTCGCGGCACCGGGCGAATACACCTTCGCCTTCAAGGGCTTGATCGAATGCAATTGGCTGCAGGCCCTGGAAGTCGGCATCGACCCGGCTCACGCCTCGTTCCTCCACCGGTTCTTCGAGGATGAGGATACATCGGCGGCCTACGGCAAGCAGTTTCGCGGTGCGTCGGCCGACTCGGAGATGCCCATGACGAAGGTCCTGCGCGAGTACGACCGGCCGATCATCAACGTCGAGCACACCGAATACGGCCTGCGGCTCATCGCCTTGCGCGAGATCGACGAGCAGCGCACCCACGTCCGCGTCACCAACCAGCTGTTTCCGCATGCGTTCGTCATTCCGATGAGCACGGAGATGACGATTACCCAATGGCATGTGCCCGTCGACGACGTGAATTGCTATTGGTATGCGATTTTCACCAGCTATGCCGCGCCCGTCGACAAGGCGAAGATGCGAGCGCAGCGCCTCGAGCTTTACGAGTTGCCGGAATACCGCTCGCGGAAGAACAAGTCGAACGATTACGGCTTCGACCCGCACGAGCAGGCGACCGAGACTTACACCGGCATGGGCGCGGACATCAACGTCCACGACCAGTGGGCCGTCGAGTCCATGGGCGCCATTCAGGACCGGACGCGTGAGCATCTCGGGCAATCCGACAAGGCGATCATTCAGTACCGCCGGCTGCTTCGCCAGGAGATCGAGAAGGTGGCCTCCGGGGGCAAGCCGCTGTTGTTCCTCGACGCTGCCAGCGCGCGCAGCATCCAGGGGCCGGCCACAATGGACGGCATCGGTCCGACGAAGGGGTGGGAAACCTACTGGATGGAAGTGGACGTCAAGCGCCGTCGGGGCGCTCCTTGGGCCGCGCCGGTGCCCGCCGAGCTCGCCAAGAAGGTGCCTCACCTGACCGCCGCCGAATAATGCAAGCCGGCCCAGCTCAGCAAAGGAGATGTCGTTGAGTTTCGTCGAAAAGCACGGTCTCTGGTCGGCCGAACAGAAGGAGGCTGCCATCCGCATGCGGCGGATGGCGGAGGAGCAGGAGCTGCATACGATCCGGCTCTCCTTTCCGGACCAGCACGGCATCTTGCGCGGCAAGGCCCTGGTCGCTTCCGAGGCGCTCTCGTCGATCGAGAGCGGCTGCTCGATAACGACGACGTTGCTCGCGAAAGATACCTCTCATCGCACGGTGTTTCCTGTCTTCACCGCCGGCGGCGGGTTCGGAATGCACGAGATGCAGGGAGGAGGCGACATCATGATGGTCGCCGATCCCACCACCTTCAAGGTTCTCCCCTGGGCGCCAAAAACCGGGTGGGTGCTTTGCGACCTCTACTTCTCGGACGGGCGACCGGTGCCCTTCGCTTCCAGGGGCCTCTACCAATCCGTGCTGGGGCAGCTGAAAGACCGGGGCTATGACTTCAAAGCGGGCCTCGAGGTCGAATGCCACATCTTCAAAGTCGAGAATGCTCGACTGACTCCGGGGGACGCCGGCAGTCCCGGCCAACCGGGTGAGCCTCCGGAGGTCAGCCTGCTGTCGCAGGGCTATCAGTACCTGACGGAGCAACGCTATGACCAGATGGAGCCCGCGCTCGAGCTGATCAGGCAAAACATCGTGGCGCTTGGCTTGCCGCTTCGGTCGATCGAGGTGGAGTACGGGCCGAGTCAGTGCGAGTTCGTGTTTCAGCCCACCGTCGGCATCGAGCCGGCGGACACCATGGTGCTGTTTCGTACGGCCGTGAAGCAGATCTGCAACCGCCACGGCTATCACGCGACCTTCATGTGCCGGCCGCGGATACCGAACGTGATGTCATCGGGATGGCACCTTCATCAATCGCTGGTCTCCCGGAAAGACGGCGCCAACGCGTTCATGACGAGCGAACCGGCCGGTCTGTCGAAACTCGGCAAGCACTACATGGCCGGGCTGCTGGAGCATGCCAGGGCATCCGCGGTCTTCTCGACGCCGACGATCAATGGCTACAAGCGCTACCGTTCCTATTCTCTGGCTCCGGATCGGGCGATCTGGGGGCGCGACAACAGGGGCGTCATGATCCGCATGCTGGGCGGCCCCGACGACAAAGCCACCCGGCTCGAAAACAGGATCGGCGAGCCGGCCGCAAATCCCTATCTGTACATGGCGTCGCAGATTCTGGCAGGCCTCAACGGCATTGATCGCCAGCTCGATCCCGGTCCGTCGGCGGACACCCCCTACGAGACCAAGGCGAATCTCCTCCCGACCTCGTTGCGCGAGGCGGTGTTCGCGTTGCGCGATGACCCCTTCTTCCGCGAGGCCCTGGGAGAGAAATTCGTCGACTACTACGTTTTCATCAAGAACGCGGAAATCGAGCGCTTCCAATCGACGGTCACCGAGTGGGAGCAGCGAGAATATTTCGAGATGTTCTGAAATGGCATCACCGAAGCAGGAGAAGAGAGACATGAGCTTGAGGTTTGGACTTGTTGGGGCCGTCGCGATTGCCACCGCCTGGATGTCGCCGGCGCAGTGCGACACGATCAAGGTGGGGATCATTGGCACCATGTCCGGTCCGTATGCCTTGTTCGGACAGAACTTCAAGTACGGCATTGACGCCTGGGTGGCCAAGAATGGATCGAAAGTCGGCGATCATCAGATCGAGTTCGTCTATCGCGACGAAGAATCGCCGAACCCGGCCAAGTCGAAATCATTGGCTCAGGAGTTGATCGTCAAAGAGAAGGTCCAATACATCGCGGGACTGTACTTCACTCCGGACGCGCTGGCCGTGGCTCCGCTTCTCGAGGAAGCGAAGGTGCCCATGATCGTGATGAACGCGGCGACGTCCGCGATCGTTGAGAAGAGCCCCTACATCGTGCGGACGTCCTTTACGATGTGGCAGAACACGGTCCCCGCCGCGAAGGTGGCCAAGGCGAGAGCGGCCAAGAAGGTGGCGATCGCCGTCAGCGATTACGGCCCGGGCGTCGATGCCGAAGCAGCCTTCAAAAAGACGTTCGAGGCAGATGGAGGCACCATCGTCCAATCGATCAGGATGCCGCTCAATACGACCGATTTCGGCCCAATCATGCAAAGGATCAAGGATTCCGGCGCTGACATGATCTTCACGTTCTTGCCGGCCGGTCCGCCGACCCTGGGGTTCGTCAAGGCCTATATCGACAACGGACTGAAAGCGTCCGGCGTGAAGTTGCTGTCCACCGGTGATGTCGTAACCGAGCCCGATCTTCCGAACATTGGCGACAGCGGCGAAGGCATCCTGTCGACCTACCACTACGCGGTCTCGCACGACTCGCCAGAGAACAAGGCCTTCCTCGCCGATATGATCAAGGCTGGCGCCAAGCCCGACGACATCACCATGGCGTCGGTCGCGGCCTATGACGGTGCTCGGCTCATTTACAAGATGGTTGAGGCCACGAACGGCCAGAAGGATCCGGACAAAGCCCTTGCGGCCGTGAAGGGCATGAAATGGGTCAGCCCGCGCGGACCCGTGTCGATCGACCCGGATACCCGGCATATTCGTCAGAACGTATATCTGCGCGAAGTCGTGAAGCAGGACGGCAAGTTCCTCAACAAGGAATTGCAAACGTTCGACGCGCAGCCGGACTGGGGCCTGGCGAAGAACTAGAGCGAATCGCTCGCGAAGTAGAACCTCGCGAGCGATCGCTTCAACGCGTCGGAGAGGGGCCCGGAATGAGTGGTCGGTTGCAGTCTATTCGCTTCGTCAATGGTCGCATCTATCGTGATGCCAGCGACCGGATTACTCTCCGCGCCGGCAGCGTCGCGGACCTGCTCGCCTTGGAGCAGGACCCGTTCGACCTGTCCGTCGACCAGGGGTCGATCAGGACCTTGATGACGGTGGTCCGCGAGACTATTCGGCATGACGTGTTGGGGTCGCACCATTTCGAAGCCGCGGAAGTATTGAACTAATGGCGTGGACGGGTCTCAGCATCGGGCTGGATGCCCTCTCTTACGGCATGGTGCTTTTCATCATCTCCATCGGGCTTTCCATCATGATGGGCCTGATGAGGGTCGTGAACCTTGCTCATGGCGCATTTGCGATGATCGGGGGATATCTCGCGTCCTTTGCGCTCAAGAACGCAGGAGTTGGATATCCGCTCGCGATTGTCCTGGCGGTCCTCGGCACCATCGCGATCGCCTTTCCGCTTGAGTTTCTTCTCTACCGCCGGATTTATCGCAAGTCCGATGAGCTGACCCAGATACTGCTTACGATCGGCATCGCGTTCGTCATCATCGGCGTTGCCAACTACATTCTTGGCCCGACGACCAAATCCATTCCGCTGCCTCCGCTGCTGAGCGGTCCCGTCGATCTCGGCTTCCGAATGATCCCAGCTCATCGGATCTTCGTGATGATTTGCGGAGTGTGCACCGCGGGCTTGCTCTGGCTGCTGATCGACCGCACCGAGTTCGGGATCCGGCTGCGTGCCGCGGTCGACAACGGTGACATGGCCGAGTCGCTCGGAATCAAAACGCAGATCCTATTCTCTGCGACATTCGCGCTTGCGGTCGGCCTGGCGGCGTTCGGGGGCGTGGTGGGCGCCGAACTGTTGCCCGTCGAACCCTTTTACGCGCTCAGATATATGGTGACTTTCCTCGTCGTCGTCTCGGTCGGCGGGGCCGGATCGATTCCGGGCGCCGTGGCGGCATCGATTTTGCTTGGCCTTGCGGACACGACCGGCAAGTACCTTGCACCGGAATATGGTGAGTTCTTCTTCTATCTTGCGGTCATCCTGGTCGTGTTTCTGTTCCCGAATGGCCTTTTGGGCAGGAGGCATTGACGTGACCGATCGAGCCATCGTCGATGGCATGAGCCCACCTCGTTTTTCCGTGCCGCTCGAGCTGCGCGCTGTCGCAATCACATTGGCGCTCGGGGCGATCGGCTACACGCTTTTTCCGGAGGACCTCGCGTTTCTGACGCGACTGATCAGCATCACGCTTCTGGTGCTGTCGCTCGATCTGGTCACGGGATATTGCGGTGTCGCGACCCTGGGGCATGCGGCGATCTACGGTGTGAGCGCCTACGTCGTGGGTAACGCCTGCCTTGCCGGACATTCCGACCCGCTGCTGTTGTTGCTCGTGGGGGCGATGGCCGGTGCCGTCATGGGGCTGGTCTCAGGCGTCCTCGTCACGAGATTCAAGGGGCTTCCCCAGCTCGTGCTATCCATTGCCGTCGGACAGCTCATCGCGGCGCTGGCCAACAAACTGTCGAGCCTGACGGGCGGAAGCGACGGCTTGTCCGGCATTTCGCCTGGACGACTCTTCGGGGTCTATGCGTTCGACATGTACGGTCGCACCGGCTACGTGTTCTCCGTTGCGGTGCTCATGGTCGTGTTCGTGGTGCTGCTTCGAATCGTGCACTCGCCCTTCGGTCTGCTTTGTCAGGCGATCAAGGATGACAGCCTGAGAGCCCGGATGATCGGTGCCCGCGTGTACCCCCGGCTCGTGCTGATGTATGGCGTATCGGGGGTCGTTGGCGGGATCGGCGGTGCTCTCAATGCCATCAATACAGGCGTCGTGGGACTGGATAGCGTCGGATTTGAGCGGTCGGCTGAGGCTCTCGTCATGCTCGTCCTGGGTGGTGCAGGCAGCCTGTGGGGCGCGCTGATCGGATCCATCGTCTTCCAGGTGTTCGAGCACTATGTCTCGGCTGCGAATCCATTCCATTGGATGACCATGGTCGGTGCGTTGCTGATCGCAGTCGTGCTGTTCGCCCCGAAAGGCCTGGTATCCCTGGGCGGCCTGCTTGCCGGTCGCACCGCCTCGGTGCTGAGGAGGCGCCCGTGAGCCAGCCGCTGCTCGAGCTGCGAAGCGTTTCGATGTCCTTCGGAGGAATGCGGGTCAACGACGATATTTCCTTCAGGATCGGGAAGGGAGAGAGGGTCGCGTTGATTGGCCCCAACGGGGCGGGCAAGACCACGCTCGTCAACGTCATCTCCGGTGACTTGACCCCTTCACAGGGCGCGGTGCACCTCGCCGGGGTTGATGTGACCGCGCTATCGATCTCCGATCGCGTCGATGCCGGCTTGATCCGGACATTTCAGATTACGAGGCTGTTCAAGAGCCTGACAGTCGCGCAGAACGTCGCGCTTGCCGTGATGCAACGAAAGGGGCTCACGAGAAACATGTTTTCCTCCCCGATGGATCGACCGGACGTTCGCCGGGAGTGGGAACGGGCCCTTGGAACGCTCGGTATCGGCCATCTGGCCGACAAGCAGGTCTCGCAACTGGCATACGGTCAGCAGCGCCTGCTTGACCTGGCAATCGGGCTTGCTCTCGAGCCGAAGGTTCTGCTCCTGGATGAGCCCGCGGCAGGGGTGCCGTCAGAGGAGTCCTCCAAGATCATCGAGGCGATCGACAAATTGCCATCTGATATCGCGGTCTTGATGATCGAACATGACATGGACCTGGTCTTCAAATTTGCCCGCCGTGTGCTCGTTCTCGCCAACGGAAAGCTGATCTTCCAGGGTAGTCCGGCAGAAGTCACGCACCATCAGGAAGTCCGTCGAGCTTATCTAGGTAGCTACGCCGATGCCCGCCACGCGTCTTGAAGTCAAAGGCCTCAGTGCCGGGTATGGCCCCACCCGCGTCATCGATCACATGTCTTTCGAGGTCTTGCCCGGAGGTCGTCTCAGCATCCTTGGTCGAAACGGAGTCGGCAAGACGACCTTGCTCGCATCGCTGATGGGGCTGACGACCCATCATGGTGGAAGAGTATTCCTGGGCGAAGCAGATCTCACGGATTCCAGGGCATCGACACGTGCTCGACGAGGTCTCGGCTACGTACCGCAGACACGTGACATTTTTCGGTCGCTGACTGTGGAAGAAAACCTGGTCGCAGGTCTCAAGGATCGAGGTCGAGAGGCGCTCGACGAGATCTACGTGATGTTCCCGAGGCTGGCCGAACGCCGGCGCCATTTCGGGACGCAATTATCGGGCGGCGAGCAGCAGATGCTCTCGCTCGCCAGGACGCTGCTCGGAAGGCCTTCAGTTCTCCTCCTGGATGAACCACTCGAGGGGCTCGCGCCGGTGATCTGCGATCAGATCATGGAGATCATCACCGCGCTGGCGAGTTCTGGCGAGATGACCATCGTCTTGGTCGAGCAGCAGATCGAACGAGCGCTGCGCTTTGCGGATCATGTCATGGTGGTTGAGCGGGGCAAGGCGGTCTGGAGCGGGGAGTGCTCGCAGCTACGCGACGCTCCTGAGATGGTCGACCGCCTGCTCGGTGTTGGGGTGCACTGAGGCTTGCGGCCTTGGTTGTCATCGAGACAATGGGCAAGCTCTTATCAAGTTATTCGAAGCGCTTGTCGTTGAATGTACCCGCGTTGCGCTCGCAAGTTCACCCACCACCGCGTGCCGCGCGTTGGCGCAGCAGCTTGGCGAACGCCTCCGCGGGCGGTGAGAGCACGAGCCCGCGCCGTTGATATATATAGTAGCGGCGGCGAATTTCCGGAGCGCGCAGCTTGATGAAACGCACGTCGAAATTCGGCGCGAATAGCCGACCGTAATCGGGAACGGCCGCCAGGCCGGTACCGACGCCCACCAATGCCAAAGCGGTGGTCAGATATTTGACCTCGACGGCGGTCTGCATGGAGAGCGAGCTGTCGTGCGCATGCAATAGGCTCTCCAGGTGCCGGTTGAACTCACTGGAATAAATGACCCAGCGCTCGTCGCGGAGCTTCTTCCACGAGACGGCGCGTTGCTGCGCCAGCGGGTGCTGCGCTGAGCAGACCACTCGGATCGGAACATCCATCAGGAACGTGCTGGTGACATCCTCGCCGGTGGCACGCTCCGGGCCAACGCCGAGTTCAGCCTCGCCACGTCGCACCGTGCCCACCACTTCGTCCGCCATCGCGTCGGTCACGCGCAGGCCGACATCCGGATGGGCTTGCTCGAACTCGCCCAGGACTGCCGCGACCCATGTGCACGCCAGCATCTGCGGCGCTACCACGCGCAACAAGCCGGTGCGAAGGGAGCGAAGGTCCGAAGCGCCCTCCGCGATCTGTCGCACGTCATCCAGGATGCGGCGCGCCAGGGGGAGCAGTTGCTGGCCGGCCGCCGTCAACAATACGACCGCGCCGCGGTCGAACAGTTTCAGCCCCAGCGTCTCCTCGAGTTGCTGAACCAGCATGCTGACCGCCGACTGCGTCAGGTTGATCTGTCTCGCCGCCGACGTGAAGCTGCCCGCCCGGGCGACCGCGGCAAAGGCGCGCATCTGGCGCAGGCTGAGAGTGGAGAGAACGGCGGGCCGCATCACATATCCTCGCTCGAACGGATCGAATATCAGGAAACCTGATGATGATATTAAAAGAATTGGCTTGTGTGATAGGGGAATTATTTTTCAGAATTCCCGCATGCACATTGTCGTCATCGGAACGGGAATCGTCGGCGCTTGCACTGGGGCGTGGCTGCAGCGCGACGGACACGCGGTGACCTTCGTCGACCCGCTCGACGCGGGCGAGGCCTGCTCCTTCGGCAATGCCGGCTCGCTCTCGCCCAGCGCCTGCCTGCCGGTCGGCATGCCTGGCATGTGGAAGAAAGTCCCGCGCTGGCTGCTGGACCCATTGGGACCGCTGACGGTGCGTTGGCCCTATGCCCCGCTTGTGGCGCCATGGCTGCTGCGCATGCTGCATCATTCGTCACGCGAAGAGGTGACACGCATCGCCACCGCGCTGCGTTCGCTGCTGGCGCCGATCTTCGACTGCTATGATCCGCTGCTCGCCCATGCCGATGCGCGGGAGTTGGTGCGGCGGAGCGGTTGCCTGTACGTTTTTTCCTCTCGCGAGACGGCGGCGCAGTGGGCCTGGGGCATGAATCTGCGGCGATCGCTGGGCGTGCGGATGCAGGACGTGGAGCAGGACGAGCTGGAAAGTCTCGAGCCCGACCTGAAGGGACGTTTCCGGTTCGGCATTCTGGCGCCCGATAACGGCTCCACGTCCGATCCATCTGCCCTCGTCAAGGCGATCTACAATCGCTGCATCGGCGACGGCGCGCGTCACGTCCGCGACCGCGTCCGTGGTTTCGAGCGGCAGGGCCGGCGCGTCACGGCCGTGCTGTTGGAGCAGGGCGAGCCGCTGGCAGCGGACGGCGTGGTGGTGGCAGCTGGGGCCTGGTCGGGCGCATTGGCGACACAGCTCGACAGCCCGGTGATGCTGGAGACGCAGCGCGGTTACCACGTCACGGTGCAGAGCTCGAACCTGGCCCTGCGCCACACCGTGATGGCGGTGGAGCACAATCTGATGGTCAACCCGATGGCCATGGGTCTGCGGCTGGCCGGTACGGTGGAATTCGCCGGCTTGAAGGCGCCACCCAACATGGCCCGTGCCGATGCCCTGCTTCGTCAGGGACAGCAATTGTTCCCGCACCTGGACACATCGTCCTTCACGCGCTGGATGGGTCATCGTCCCTGTCTACCCGACAGTCTTCCCGTGGTGGGTCCGGTCCGCGCGGCCGACAACGCCTGGCTCGCCTTCGGCCATGGCCATATGGGCATGTGCATGGGCGCGGCGACCGGCCGCGAGATCGCGCATCTGGTGGCCGGACGACCGACGCAGGTGGACCTGACTCCGTTTTCGCCGGAGCGCTTCCGTTGAGCGCGTCCTGGTCACTCGCCGTGGACATGGGTGGCACCTTCATCGATGCGGTGGCCTTGCGGAGCGACGGACGCGTTGCATCGCTCAAACATCCACGCGCCGGACGCCGGCTGGCCGAGCCGGTCGTCGAGGCACTCGATCGGTTGTGCGCGCAGGAGGGGATCGGGGCAGGTGACGTCGGCCGCGTCGTGCACGGCTCGACGGTCATCACCAATCTGCTGCTAGAGCTGAACGAGCCGCCGGTGGCCCTTGTCCTGACGCGCGGCATGCGCGACGTGCCGGTCCTGGCACGCCAGGACCGCAAGGAGCTGTATGAACCGGTGATCATGCCGTCCGTGCCTGAAGCAAAGCTATTTCCGGAGCCGCTGCGTTTCGAGATCGGCGGGCGCATCGATGCCGAGGGGCGTGAGGTGGAGCCACTCGACCTGTCGGCCGTTGACGCCATCGCGGATGCAGTGAGCGCTGCCGGCGTACACGCGCTGGCGGTCGGTCTGTTGTTCTCGCACCGCAATCCGACCCATGAGCGCGCACTGCGTGCGGCGCTGCATGCGCGTCTTCCGAGCTTGCACATTTCACTGTCCAGCGAAGTCGATCCGCAAGTGCGGGAATTCGAGCGCTGGCTGACGACGGCCCTGGACGCCTATGCCAAACCGCTGGCAGCGAATTATCTGCACGCGCTGGCCGACGCATTGAAGATACGTGGCTTGCCGCCGCTGCGCCTGATGCGATCGGCCGGCGGCACTGCGCCCTGGCATGATCTCGCCAAGCAGCCGATCGGCCTTGCCATGTCCGGTCCCTGCGCGGCGCTGCAGGGCGTGGCCGCCGGCCTCGCGGCCTCTGGCCCTGCGATCGTTCTGGATATCGGAGGCACCAGCGCCGACATCAGCATTCTGCTCGACGGCAGGCCGACTTTTACCGATGTGCTGGAATGCGGCGGCTTGCCCATCCGTCAGCGCTGCGCAGACATCGCTTCCATTGGCATCGGG
Organism: Bradyrhizobium sp.; assembly: GCF_016462955.1. Classification (GTDB taxonomy): domain Bacteria; phylum Pseudomonadota; class Alphaproteobacteria; order Rhizobiales; family Xanthobacteraceae; genus Bradyrhizobium. Next base: position 57,598 of record NZ_JAEMSD010000002.1, read on the forward strand.
GGCGGCAGCGTGGTGTCGGTGTTGCCGGGTGGCGCGCTTCGCCTGGGGCCGCGCTCGCAAGGCGCCTGGCCAGGGCCGGCCGCCTTTGGTCTCGGCGGTGACTTGCCGACGCTGAGCGATGCGCTATGCGTCCTGGACCGCTTGCCGCCCCGGCTGGCCGGCGGGATCGTGCTGGACCGCGACGCCGCGGAGGCCGCGCTTGGCGACGTGGCCGGCGCGCTTGGCTTGTCGGTGCTTCGAACCGCTGAAGCCGTCG
>NZ_JAEMSD010000002.1:57863-58802 GCF_016462955.1 Bradyrhizobium sp.
CTGGATCCGGCGGAGGCGGTGCTCATCGCCATCGGCGGCGGCGGCGCGCAGCATGCGGCCGAGATTGCCGAACTTGCGGGCATCCGCCGCGTGCTGGTGATGCCGAACGCCAGCGTGATGTCGGCGCTGGGCATGCTCTGCGGTCCGGAAGAGGGCGACGTCCGCCTGACGGTGAGCAATAGTTCGTGGGCTTCGTTGCCGCCGGAAGGCGCAGGGCCGCATTCGTTGTTCACGCCGATGATCACCGCCTTTGTGCCGGCGGGCTGGTCCTGGCGGCTGACGCCGGATCAGACGCTGGTGCTGGAGGCGAAGGCGTGATGCCGCGCGCGCGCGACGTCGTACCTGATCCGGTCATTGCTCTGCGCATGGAGCCGCTGCGTCTGGCGCTGCAAGGCACGGCCGACCGCATGCAGCATGGCATGATGCGCGCCGCCGTGTCGTCGATCGCCCGCGAGAGCGGTGACTGTGCCGCGGCGCTGTTCCTGCCGGACGGACGCTTGCTTGCCCAGGCGCGCTCCCTGCCGCTGTTGCTGGGATCGCTGATTCCGGCCGTTGCCGGCGTGCTCGCACGATTTCCACTCGCGACGATGTCCGAGGGCGATGCCTATCTGCTCAACGACCCCTGGTCCGGCGGCACGCATCTGCCGGACCTGGCTCTGGTCCATCCGGTCTTCCACGATGGCGAGGTGATCGCCTTCGCCGCCGCCAATCTGCACCATCAGGATGTCGGGGGCATGGCCGCCGGCTCCATTCCGCCCGACGCAACCGAAGTGTACCAGGAGGGCCTGCGCCTGCCGCCGGTGCTCTGGCGCAGTGCCGAAGGCGTGCTGCCCGACATCGACGCCATCCTGGCCGCCAACTCACGCACGCCTGACAATCTGCGTGGCGACCTGGAAGCGCAGTGGACCGCGCTGACGCAAGGCGCGCGCGAACTGAAGC
>NZ_JAEMSD010000479.1:0-3984 GCF_016462955.1 Bradyrhizobium sp.
GCGCCGACCTCTCCCGCAAGCGGGAGAGGTGAGCCCCACTCCTACCCCGCCAGCTTTGCCAGCCCCGTCCAGTCGAACCCGATCCCATGGCCATGCCTGTCCGGCGCCAGCGCAAGCCCGTCCTGCAGCACCAGTGGATGCTCGATATACTTGTCGAGCCCAAAACCATGCGCCTCCAGATACGACCGGTTCGGACAGGCCGCGAGCAGATGCACGGTGATGTCGTGCGCACCGTGGCTGGTAACGGGCAGGTTGAACGCCTCGGCGAGCCGCGCGATCTTCATGAACGCGCTGACGCCGCCGCAATTGGTGACGTCGGGTTCGGGATAGGACACTGCGCCTGATGCGATGTAGTTCTTGAACTCCCACAGCGAGCGCAGATTCTCGCCCGCCGCGATCGGCACGCCGCCCGCCTGCAGGATGCGCGCGTGGCCGGCGACGTCGTCGGGGATGATCGGCTCCTCCAGCCAGGTGAGGTCGTAAGGCACCAAGGCACGCGCGGCGCGGATCGCCTCCTCGACCGTCCATTTCATGTTGGCGTCCGCCATCAGCGGAAAGCCGTCGCCGAGATGCTGTCGCATCGCCGCGACCTTCGCGACGTCCGTTTTCAGGTCGGGACGGCCGACCTTCATCTTGATGGCGCGGAATCCCTTGGCGAGATTGCCGTCGGTCTGCTTGAGCAGCGCGTCGACCGAGAGATCGAGGTCGATGCCACCGGCATAGCACGGCACCCGCGCATCGAAGCCGCCGAGCAGTCGGTACAGCGGCAGTTTTGCGCGGCGCGCCTTCAGGTCCCACAAGGCGATGTCGACCGCCGAGAGCGCCAGCACCGCCGGCCCGCCGCGGCCACCATAATGCAGCGCCCACCAGACATGATGCCAGATCGCTTCCGTGTCCTCGGCTTCGCGCCCCTCGATCAGCGGCGGAATCTCCCGCCTGAGGATGTCCGCCGTCGCCCCGCCATTGCGTCCCACCGTGTAGGTGTAGCCGACGCCCTCGGCGCCATCGGCATCGCGGATCCGGCAGGTGATCAGCTCGAACGCGGTGATCTCGCCATGCGTGGAGTCGGAGAGCGTGACGGGAAGGGGGATCCGGTAGAATCCGGTCTCGATTGTCGCAATGCGTGCCATGGTGCCTCCCTGTCTCTTCTTCTTTCTTCTTCGTAGGGTGGTTAGCCGAGCAGATGCGCAAAGCGCATGTGCTCGGCGTAACCCACCTCTATAATCTCCGCGGCGCAGACGCGGTGGGTTACGCCGCGCGAACTGCGCCTTGCGCAGTCGTGGGGCTAACCCACCCTTCGAACCCAACTCACCGCATCGTCGCCAGTTGCACCGCCAGCGCGCAGGCGCGGTCGTATTCGTCGAGATTGATCCATTCGTCCACCGTGTGTGCCTCGTTCTGCCCGGCGCCGAAGGTCACGGTCGGAATGCCGTGGCGGACCATCCAGTTGGCATCGAGGCCCCCATTGGCGGTGCGGACGTTCGGCGTGCCGCCGACCGCGGACACGGCTTCCACCGCGCGCTTGATCACGGGCTGGCTGTCCTTCATGCGGAACGGATAATAGTCGGTCTCGGCCTTGAACTTCACCTTACCGGACTTGCCTTGCGCGTTCGTCACCTTCTTGGCCGCCTTCTCGAACGCGGCCTTGTAGGCCTTGGTGATCTCCTTGAAGAATTTTCCGTCATGGCTGCGGCTCTCGCCGCGCACATGGACGTAGTCGGTGACGACGTTGGTGGCATCGCCCGCCGGGCGGCCCTCGCCGCCGGTGACCGGGCCGACATTGCTGGTGCCCATCTTCACGCTGGCGCCCTTGCCCTTCACCACCTTGCCGAACCAACCGCCGGCCTTCACGTCGGCCAGAGCCAGCGCCATGATCATGGTCGAGGAGATGCCGCGCTCCGGCGCGACGCCGGCATGCGAGGCGCGGCCGAAGATCTCGACGCTCCAGCGGTCCGCGCCGACGGCACCGATGACGACGTTCGAGGCGGCGCCGCCGTCATAGTTGAACGCCATCACGGGCGCGCCGAGTTCGTCCAGCTTGACGTAGCGCGCGCCGTAGAGCCCGCTCTCCTCGCGCACGCAGAACAATAGCGTGATCGGCGGATGATCGAGCTTCTGCTTGGCGAGCTCGGCCGCCAGCGTCACCAGCACGCCGCAGCCGCAGCGGTTGTCGCCGCCGAGCGCGGTCCTGGCTTCGTTGACGATCTTGCGCCCGGATTTCTTCGGCTTGGCGCCGGCGCAGAGCGGCACGGTGTCCATGTGGGTCATGAACATGATCCGCGGCTGGTTGTGCAGCGCGCCGCGGCCGGGCAGGTCGACGATGAGGTTGCCGGTCTCGGTCGGCACGGGAATGCGGGTGTTGGCATCGTCGAGCCGGATCGCCTTCGCCGGCACGCCGGCCTCCTTCAGCGCGGCCGTCAGCTCACGCCCGATCGCCGCCTCCTGCCCGGTGACGCCTTCGACCGAGAGAAAGCGCATGAGACGGTCGGTGGCGGCTTTGGTGTCGACGGACATGAGTGATTCCTTTGGCGGGCGAGGTCGCGTCATCCTATGGGCTTGGCGAGGTGTAAGCCAAGAAGATCAGCACGCCGAGCGTCAGCATGGCAGCCATGAACAGCAGCACCGCCGGCAATCCCGCGAGCGCCGCCACCGCGCCCGTGGCCGACTGCATCAAGGCCGCGCCGAGGAAGAAGGCGAGGTTGACGGCCGCGAGCGCCTTGCCCGCGACCTGCGCGTCCACCAGCTGCCGCGACATGCCGAACAGCAGCGGTTGGGCGGAGGTCGCAAGCCCGATCAGCACGAACAGCACGAGGTCGTATTGCGGCGGCATCACGGGCAGGCCGAACAGCACCGAGACCGCTTCATGCGGTGCGCCCAGGGCCATCAGCACCAGCAGCACGGCGGCGGCCAGATGCGAGCCCGCCACCAGGCCGCGCCGGTGCCCGAGCCTGCGGTCGATCACGCCGATGCAGAGGGGGCCGACAATCATCGCCAGCGTGAACGCGCCGAGCTGGTTGCCGGCCTCGACCCGCGACAATCCCTTGACGTCCATCAGCCACGGCCCGCCCCACAGGCCGCGCAGCACCAGCGAGGTCGCCAGCGACACCAGCGCCAGCGCGATCAGGCCGCGCAACGGGCGGGAGAGGCCGAGCCTGAGCACCTCGATCATCTGCGCCAGCGGCGAGGACTCGTCCTTGTGCTCGGCCGGCTGGTTCGGCACCAGCGCGAACACCGCGAGCGCGACCGCGACGCCGCCGATCGCGGAGAGCCAGAACCCCGCGCGCCAGCCATAGGCGTCGACCACGAAGGCGAGCGGGCTCGCCGACAGCAGCATGCCGATATTGCCGATCGAGAGGATGGCGCCCGACCACAATCCGAACCGCGCCGCCGACAATTGCTTGGCTGCGAGCGTCATCGGGCACATCAGCATGCCCGAGGTGGCAACGCCGAGCAGCAGCTGCCCGACGGCGAAGCTCTCGGGTCCCGTCGCAAAGCCGGACGCCATCGCGCCGAACACGGTTCCCGCCAGCAGGGCGAGCGACACCGGCCGCACGCCGAACCGGTCCATCGCCGCCCCGACCGGGATCTGCGCCGCCGCAAAGGCAAAAGGATAGATCGAAGTGAGGCTCGCCAGTGCCTGCGGCTCGATGCGGAAATCCGCCGCCATCAGGTCGAGGCTGACGGCCGGAATCGTGCGCAGCAATGTGGAGAGCATGTGCCCGCAGGCGAGCGCGACGAGCGCGAAGATCAGCGCGCGGGTCGCGATGCCCGCGTCGTTGGCGGCGGTGGTCATGAGCGTCCCGTCCCGAGAAGGTTTCGGGTGGGGTTACAGGATTGAGGAGCGGGTGCCAATGGCCGGGCGGCGTGTCCCTGCAGACGTGAACCGGTGCGATGTCAGAGCCTTTCCGGCGGGAACAGTCCGCAAACGAAATAATATGCGCTGCACGCGCAAGGAACCGCCAGTGCCGCCCACGACAGCGGCCA
>NZ_JAEMSD010000479.1:3994-5187 GCF_016462955.1 Bradyrhizobium sp.
CCCCTTCACCGACCAGGGCCGCAAGCAGACCGCACAGCGTCACGAGCGCCAGAAGTGCCGGGATCGCCCAGACTGCCCGCCGTGTCCGGCCCGTGCTCATCGGGCGGCCTCCGCCGAAATTGTTTCCGGTGCTTCGCGGCGAACGCGGCCCGAGCGCCAATTGGCGAGCCAGAGATACAGGCCGCTGATCAGGATGATGATGGTGACGATGTCGAGGATCGCCCAGATGATCTTCAGCGGAAGGCCGCCGTAGTCGCCGAAATGCAGCGGTTGCGACACGAACAGGGCCGTCGCGTACCAGGGCATGTCGGGAACCGCGACGACTTCGCCGCTGGCGGCATCGATGATGGCCGGCTTGAGGATGCGGCTGGTCAGCGGCGTATCGCCGGTCAGGAACGCCGCGTAATGGGTCGGTGTCGAAAACGGGCTGCCGGGGAAGGCGAGTGTGGTGACGGTCATTCCCGGCACGGCCGCACGGACATTGGCGAGCACCAGGTCAACCGGAGCCTTGCGGTCGCTTTGCGCCTGACCCCGGTTTTGCGCGGCCATCTCGAGCAGCTGGTTGGACTGCCACATCAGCTCGATCGGCCCCGCCAGCGTATTGATCACGCCCGTCAGCGTGACGACGCCGAACCAGGCCAGGGTGATGATGCCGAGCAGATTGTGCAGGTCGAGCCAGCGCAGCCGGTTGCTGTGCCGCTTGCGCATCTCGCCAAATCTGAGCCGGCGCGCGAACGGCCCGTACAACACCATGCCCGAGACGATCGAAAGGGTCAGCAACAACCCCATGCCGCCGAGGAACAGCATGCCCTTGATGCCGGCGAACAAATCGGTGTGGAGCCGAAGCATGATGTAGAGGAAGCCCTCATTGGGCTGGTCGACGCTGAGTGCTTTGCCGGTCCTGATGTCGAACACCTTGTAGAAGAAAGTGTCAGGCGCAGACGTCATGCTGGCGGCCGTCGGCACCTTCACCATCGGCTTGTCGCGATCGTAGAACAGGTACGGGACGACCTCACCCGGCCGCTCCGCGAGCGCCTCGGCGATCATCTTGCCGACCGACGCGCGGACGCCGGGTTCGGCAACCTCGTCGATCGCCGGATTCGGTCCCAGCTCCTCGTGAAAGATGAGGGGCAGCCCCGTGAGACACAGCAGCAGCGCAAAGATCGTGCAGATCAGGCTGCTCCACTTGTGGA
>NZ_JAEMSD010000480.1 GCF_016462955.1 Bradyrhizobium sp.
CGTCGCCATTGTAGAGATAGGCGTTGTAGACGTTGCCCGATGCGTAATGGCCGTTACCGAGATAGGCCAATTGCACGGAGGAGAACACCGATGCCGCGCCGGGATTGAGGTTGATGCTCAGGTTCGTCGTGTAATTCGAGAGATCATAGGTATCGACGCCGCCTCCATCCCAGACGGTTTCGTAGATGCGATTGGCCGAGCCGCCGACGCCGCCGCCCGGCGCGAGCTGCCCGACGCCGTTGATGAATTGCTGGCCGGTGGTCGCATTCCACGTGTAGACGGTGTTGCCGCTCTGCGTCGTGTAGTCCGCGCCGTACATCGTCTGGAGCGCAAGGATATCGTTCGCCATGTAGGTCTGCGAATATCCGTAGGCTTCGTTGGTGTAGCCGCCCGTGGTCGAAGCACCGACATAGCTGCGATAGCTCATGACGGTGTATTCGCTGCTGTCGTGCGCGCTCGGCACCGCCACGTTGCCGGGGCCGCCGGCCTCCTGGCTGTGCTTCAGGCCAAGGGCGTGGCCGAGTTCGTGCAGGGCAGTGGTGAAGTAATAGTTGCCGAGCTTGGCCAGCGAGAAATTGTATTGAGTCCCGAACCAGATGTCGCCGCCGGGCGCATAATTGCCGGGGTAGTAGGCATAAGCGGTCGGGTTTGCGGCCGGCGACTGCGCAATCATGAGGTCGGCGCCGTTCGTGCCCGCATTTTGGATGTTGGCGTTGGTGTAGCCGAGGATCAATCCGACGGCATAGTTGATCGCCGCCTGGATCTGCGTGGGTACCGAGGCAAAGCCCGAAGTGGTCGGCTCGCCGCTGCCGCCGGAGTAAGGGTTCGAAAAGTCGCCGGGCGCGTCGGGGAAGCTGTAGGTGATCGTGCCTGACCATTTGTAGCCGGATAGCAGACCGTCGATCTCGGCGTTGTTGGTGGCACTGACATAGACAGCGGTGGCCAATTGACCCTCCAGAGCGACGCATCGGGCGTGATTCGCCGGGACGGCATATGATTCAAGCTTGAGAGTTAAACGTTTGGTGTATTTGGGCGGCGCCGCCTGCCTCTTTCCTAAGGCTTGGTTAGCCATCAAATCCCGTAGTCATACGGGGCACGAACGACGGCCGCTGTTCACCTGGCATCCGTAATATTGCAGGGGCATGAAACGAAGTCCTTTCCCGGCCGGCCTGCTTGGCGTCCTGATCGCGTTCGGCGGGCCGGACCATCAACCCTTCGGAGGACTGCCAGCCATGGCACAGAAAGCCAATGCGGATGTCGAAGGGAGCGAGAGCCGCAAGGCGGAACGCGCGCCCTCCATGCCAATGGCGCGCGATCCTGCCGCTGCGGTGAGGGAGGAATACGAAGCCGCTCGCCGGAAGGGGACGCGGGAGGCCTTCGAGCTCTTCATTGCGCGCCACGGCGACGACCCGTTGGCCGAGCAGGCCCGCGCGGAATTGAAGCGCCTGTCGCGCTGATCTCGGGCGCCGTGCAGGCACGGCGTTTCGGCAGACGGCGTCGGCGTCGGCCCGGCTTGCCGCATGGTCTTTGGGCACTATGGTTGTCCAGCAATCTGTCCCGGAGCCTTTCACGATGCCCTTTCCGCATGCCTCGGAAGCCCTGTCACGCTTCACCGTGCTCGACCTGACCCGCGTCCGCTCCGGGCCGACCTGCGTGCGGCAGCTCGCGGACTGGGGCGCCAACGTGGTCAAGATCGACGCGCTGACCGAAGATGCCGGCGGCGAGCAGCCGGGCGGCCCGCGGCACGGGTCCGACTTCCAGAATTTGCACCGCAACAAGCGGGCGATGACGCTGAACCTGAAGGACGAACGCGGGCTTGCGGTGTTCAAGCGCCTCGCCGCCAAGGCCGACGTCGTGGTCGAAAATTTCCGGCCCGACGTGAAGAAGAAGCTCGGCATCGACTATGACAGCCTCGCCGCGATCAACCCCCGCATCGTCTATGGCAGCATCTCCGGCTTCGGCCAGGACGGCCCCTACCACAAGCGGCCCGGCTTCGATCAGATCGCGCAAGGCATGGGCGGCCTGATGTCGATCACCGGCGCGCCGGGCGAAGGCCCGATGCGGGTCGGCATTCCCGTCGCCGACCTCAGCGCCGGCCTGTTCTGCGCCATGGGCATCCTCACCGCGCTGCTCGAGCGCGAGGTCTCGGGCAAGGGACAGTGGGTGCAGACGTCCCTGCTCCAGGCCCAGATATTCATGCTGGATTTCCAGGCCGCGCGCTGGCTGATGGAGAAAGAGGTCGCAAAGCAAGCCGGCAACAACCACCCGACCAGCATCCCAACCGGCGTGTTCAAGACCTCGGACGGCTACATCAACATTGCCACCACGGGCGGGCGGATCTGGGAGCGCTGCGCCCAAGCGATCGGCGCACCGGAACTCTATGCCCACCCCGACTATGCGACCGCCCCTGCCCGCTCCAGGAACCGCGATGCGCTGAACGCGGAGATCGAGAAGCGCACGGTGTCGAAGTCGACCGAGACCTGGGTCCGCGAGTTCAACGAGGCCGGCGTGCCGTGCGGCCCGATCTATGCGATCGACCAGGTGTTCGAGGACGCGCAGGTCAAGCATCTCGGCATTGCGCAGGACGTGCCGACTGACGATGGCCGGCATATCCAATTGATCGGCCAGCCCGTGACGCTGTCGCGCACGCCCAGCAGGATGGCGGCGCGGCCGCCGGAATTCGGCGAGCAGACCGACGAGGTGCTGAAGGAGTTCGGCTTCGCCGCCGACGAGATTGCTGGGCTCAGGGACGCCAAGGTGGTGTGAAGGTCACTGCGCCCCGTCTGCAACGACAAAGCCCGGCGTGAGCCGGGCTTTGCTGCTTGTTGACGCCTTGTTAATCTTAGTATCTGGCCACCACCGGGCCACCGAACTGATAGTTGATGCCGGCGCGCAGGATGTGATCGGTGAAGCGCGACGACACGTTGGCGCTGATTGCAGCGGCCGGTGCGAGCGTGAACGGACCGGACGAGAAGCGCCCGAGGTCCATGTAGAGATATTCGAGCTTGGCGCTCCAGTTCTGCGTGATCTTGCCTTCGACACCCGCGCCAACGGTCCAGCCGGCGCGCGTCGTCGAGTTTGAACCGACCGAGGCGATCGCCACACCCGCGGGGGTGAAGCCGGTCATGGTGCCCGTGGTCTTGATCTCGCCGAAGGCCAAACCGCCGGTGCCGTAGAACAGCACCTTGGGGGTCGCCAGGATGCCGACCCGGCCGCGAAGCGTGCCGAACCATTGAAGATGCTGATCGACCGTCAGGGTGGTGCCGGCGAGACCGCCAGGGGGGAGGAACGTCAGGCCGGGAAGGCATGGCCCGGCGGCAGGCGCGACGCCCACGCAGCTGAAGGTCGCGCGGCCCTTTTCGTCGGACCAGTTCAGGTCACCCTCGATGCCGTATACCCAATTGGCGCTCTGCCAGTTGTAGCCCGCTTGGCCGCCGGCAACAGCACCGTTCATGTCGAACCTGCCGCTGGTGAGGGATCCGGCCGGAGGCGCGATCGGTGCACCCGTGACCGAGCTGAAATAGGAAACGTCGGTACGCGAGCGACCCCAGCTGTATCCGCCGTTGGCGCCGATATAGAAGCCGGTCCAGCTCCAGACCGGCTCGACGATCGGCGCCTTGACATAGGGTTTTGCCGCGAGATCGGCGGCCAGCGCACCCGTCGCAAACAGCGACATCGCCGCCGCCATTCCAATCACTATCCGCTTCATGGAGAATCCCCCTTGCACGATCTTGTGATCGAAATATACGCGCCCACCTGCCCAATGGCTGTGCCGCAGCGGCAACATTCAGCAACATTCGCGTTCGGGGTAGTGATCGAACAGGAACGCCACCTTCTGCCTTAAGCGATTGATGTAGAAAAGAATTTCGCGCACGCCTCAGCCGGATGTCGCCCTGGTCTTATGCGTCAATCCGACACGGGCGAACAAATGGTCGATCACGGGCCAGAACAGCAGAATAATCGCCAGGGTTGTGATCGAGCCGACCAGGGGGTTCGACCAGAACACCTTCAGCGTCCCGCCGGAGCCGATCATCGACAGGCGGAAGGCATCCTCGGCGCGGTTGCCGAGCACGAGCGCGAGCGTAAACGGCGCCAATGGAATGCCGATCTTCTTGAAGACGTAACCGACCACGCCGAAGCCGAGCATCAGCCAGATGTCGAACATCGCGTTCTGAATCGCGTAGGCGCCGATCGCGCAGGACACCACGATCATCGGCGCCACCGCGGCGAACGGCACGCGCAGGATCGAGGCGAAGATCGGCACCGTCGTCAACACCAGCACGAGGCCGACCACGTTGCCGAGATACATCGAGGCGATCAAGCCCCAGACGAAATCCTTGTGCTCGACGAACAGCAGCGGCCCCGGATTGAGGCCCCACACCATGAGGCCGCCGAGCAGGATCGCGGCGGTGCCGGAGCCGGGAATGCCGAGCGCCAGCATCGGCAGCAGCGCCGAGGTACCGGAGGCATGCGCCGCCGTCTCCGGCGCGAACACGCCTTCGATGCGGCCCTTGCCGAAACTGCCAGGGTCCTTGGCGAAGCGCTTGGCGAGGTTGTAGCCCATGAAGGAGGCCGCGATCGCGCCGCCCGGGGTGATGCCGAGCCAGCAGCCGATGAAGGAGGAACGCAGCAAGGTCACCCAGTATTTCGGCAGGTCCTTCCAGACGCCGAGCACGACGCGCAGCGAGATGCCCGCAGCATGTCCGCGCAGCGCCAGGCGCTCCTCCATCGTCAGCAGGATTTCGCTGATGCCGAACAGGCCGATGACGGCGACCAGGAAGTTGATGCCGCGGAGCAGCTCCGGCGAGCCGAAGGTCATGCGCAGGTTGCCCGATACGGTATCCATGCCGATGCCGGCGAGCAGCAGGCCCAGCGACATCGAGATGACGGTCTTGTGCTTGGCCTCGCGCCCCAGGCCGACGAAGGAGCAGAAGGTGAGCAAATACACCGCGAAGAACTCGGGCGGCCCGAATTTCAGGGCAAAGGACGAGATCATCGGCGCAAGGAACGTGATCAGCAGCACCGCCACCAGCGAGCCGATGAATGAGGACGTGAACGCCGCGGTCAGCGCCTCCGCCGCCCTGCCCTGCTGCGCCATCGGATAGCCGTCGAAGGTGGTCGCGACCGACCAGGCTTCGCCCGGAA
>NZ_JAEMSD010000481.1 GCF_016462955.1 Bradyrhizobium sp.
GCTCGCCCCTGGGCTGATACCTGATCAGGCCGGACGTGGTCTTGTGCTTGCGGATCACGCCCATGTCGGGCTGCTCGGCGTAGGCGTCTTCGAGGCCATAGGCGAGCCAGTCGGCCATGGCATCGCCGATCACCAGCACGTTCTTCTCAGGGATGGTGTCGCGTTTGGCCGGTGCTGGGGCGCGGGAAAAATCCTGGCGCGGCGCCTGCGGCGGCGGCTGCTGGAATGGCGCGAAGAAGTCGCCGCCGAACCAGCCGCCACCCCCACCGCCGCCCCGTGGGGGCGGTGGGGCCGAACGCTGCGGCGGGCCGCCGAAGCCCGGGAAGTTGAAGAACTGCGCAGAAGCAGGTGCTGCGATCGAAACCAGGATCGCAAGCGCCGTCCCCAGCGCGATCAACGGGCCGGTCTCGGTCAGCGCCTTGAACAGGGACTTCTTCGACATGCGATCTCGGGCACGCGCCATGGGGACTGGAGGTATCTCGACATAATAGCGGAATCAGGCGCCAAGCGGGCAGATTCTCTCGCAGATTCTTCGGCCATACACCGGGGAACCGCCGCTCCCGTCAAGGCCATCAGCCGAAATCCCCCTTCAGGGTTACTTTCAAACCGATTTTACCGCCCGCGCAGCCGGTCCAGCATGTCAGAGGAGGCAAACCCGTCCGCAGGCGCTCCGATCGAGGCCTGGAAATGGCGCAGCGCCTCGCGGGTCTGACCGCCGAACTGGCCGTCCGGGGTACCCTTGTAGAAGCCGCGCTGGGCCAGCAGCTGCTGCAGCTCCAGCCGCTCGGTCCGCGACAGCTCGCGCTCTTGGCGCGGCCAGGGCTGCACAAAGGGCTGTCCACCACGCAGGCGGTCGGCGAAATGACCGATCGCCAGTGCATAGGCTTCGGCCGGGTTGTATTTCATGATGACGCGGTAATTCTGCAGCATCAGGAAGCCCGGTCCCTGCGCACCGGCCGGTGCGAGCAAATAGGCTTTCTCCGCCGGGTGCGGGAAGGCCTGCCCGGTGGCCCGCTTGAGCCCGAGCTTCTCCCATTGCGCGATCGGCATGGCCTTCGCGCGATCCGCCAGCATGTAGTTGAAGCCTTGCGGCACCGCGACCTCGTAGCCCCAGGTCTGGCCCGGCTGCCACCCATCCTTCTTCAGATTGTTGGCGGTCGAGGCAATCAGGTCGGTCGGATTGTCGACGACGTCCCGCCGGCCGTCGCCATCGCCGTCCACCGCGAAGCGCTTGAACGCGGTCGGCATGAACTGGGTCGGGCCGAAGGCGCCGGCCCAGGAGCCGCGCAGCTGCTCGGGCCGCAGGTCGCCGCGGTTGAGGATCTCCAGCGCGGAGAGGAACTCGTCCTTGAAATAGGCCTGGCGCCGGCCGATGCAGGCGAGCGTGGCGGTCGATTGCAGCACGCTACGGTCGCCCATCTGCGTCGAGTAATTGGATTCGATGCCCCAGATCGAGGCGATGATGTAGCGGTCGACGCCGGTGGCCTTTTCAGTCGCGTCGAACTGCGCCTTGTACTTGGCGAGCACCTCGCGGCCCTTGGCGAGGCGGTTGTCGTTCACGAGGATGTCGAGATAGGCCCAGATCGACTTGGTGAACTCCGGCTGCGAGTCCATCAGGTCCATGATGCGCAGATCGGGCGAGAGCCCCGCGGTGAAGCGCTGGAAGTTCTCCTGCGTGACACCGCGCCGTGCGGCATCGGGCCACATCGCGGCGACGCAATTGCTGAAATTACCCGCGGCCTCGCGGATCGCGGCAGCCGTCATCAGCGGATGACCGGAGGCGCCGTCCTCGCCGGTCCAGGGCAATGCTGCCGTCGGCGTACCGCCGGGGCCGGGCGAGGGTTGCGCCGGTGCCGGGTTCGATCCGGAGAAGATGCCGCCGAACAAGTTAGACAGGCCGTTCTGCGACTGGGCCTGCGCGCCGGCCGGCAGCAGCAAAGCGGCCGCAACCACCGCTCCGCCCGCCCGTCTTGCCAGTCCTGCCACTGATTGCATCATGTCCCACCCGTCGGCCCGAGAATAATCCGCCACAGGAGGCCCGGTTAGCGTTGCCAATAGCTTAACAAAGGTGAAATTTTGGTGACGGCCTTTTTCTTAACTCTGACTGTCCGAGGCCCCACATCCGCCTTTGTTGGCGGCTGCAAACAGGCTAGCAAGAAGCCATTGCTCCCGTCACATGTGCCCCCAGGTATTCGATCAATCACATGAGAATTCGCAAAGCCGTATTTCCCGTCGCCGGCCTCGGCACCCGCGTCCTGCCCGCCACCAAGGCGATGCCGAAGGAAATGCTGACCATCGTCGACAAGCCGCTGATCCAGTACGTCTATGACGAAGCCAGGGAAGCCGGCATCGAGCACTTCATCTTCGTCACCGGCCGCAACAAGAACGTCATCGAGGATCATTTCGACCGGATGTTCGAGCTCGACACCACGCTCGCCGCGCGCGGCAAGAAGGCCGAGCAGGACATCCTGGCGCAGAACCAGCCCGAAGCCGGCGCCGTCAGCTTCACGCGCCAGCAGGCGCCGCTCGGCCTCGGCCATGCCGTCTGGTGCGCGCGCGACATCGTCGGCAACGAGCCGTTCGCAGTCGTGCTGCCGGACGAACTCGTGCTGAACACGCCCGGCTGCCTGAAGCAGATGATGGAGATGGCCTCCTCGCTCGGCGAGAAATCCAACCTGATCGCGGTCGAGGCGGTGCCCGATCATCTCACCCATCAATACGGCATCTGCGGCGTCGGCAAGCGCAACGGCAAGATGTTCGAGGTCGACGGCATGGTCGAGAAGCCGGCCAAGGGAACCGCGCCCTCCAACCTCTCGATCACCGGCCGCTACATCCTCCAGCCCGAGATCTTCAAGATCCTGGAAACCCAGGAGCGCGGCGCCGGCGGCGAGATCCAGCTCACCGACGCGATGATCGGCCTTGCCAAGTCGCAGAAATTCTACGGCGTCGAGTTCGACGGCGAGCGCCACGATTGCGGCTCCAAGCCAGGCTTCCTGCGCGCCAACATCGCCTACGGCATGCAGCGCCCGGAATTGCGCGACGGCCTGATCGCGGAAATGAAAAAGTATCTGGGGCAGTAGCAGGCGCTATCTCTCCACTCGTCATTGCGAGGAGCGAAGCGACGAAGCAATCCAGACTGGCTCTAAGGAAACAGTCTGGATTGCTTCGCTTCGCTCGCAATGACGGCGAGAGAGGCTCACGCCACCAGCGACAGCTGAGACAGGCTGGCAACCACCGACTGGTTGCGCCCGCCGGCCTTGGCCGCGTAGAGCGCCTTGTCCGCGGCGGCGACCAGGACGGGCCAGTCCATGCCGGCGGCGGGAACGAGGCTGGCAATGCCGCAGGAGACCGTCGACATCGCCTGATCGTCGGACCAGCCCTGCACCTTGAGGCGGATGGTCTCGGCCACCTTGAAGGCATTAGCGGCCGGGGTGTCCGGCAAAAGCACCGCGAATTCCTCGCCGCCATAGCGCGCGACGCAGTCGCCGGCCCGGCTCACCGAATCGGAAATGCAGATGGCGATACCGACCAGCACCTGGTCACCGGCCTGGTGGCCGAACGTGTCGTTGTAGGCCTTGAAGTGATCGGCATCGATCATGAGCAGCGCGATCGGCGCCTTCTGACGCATGGCGCGGCGCCATTCGACGTCGATGACGGAATCGAACTTGCGGCGGTTCTTCAGGCCCGTGAGCGCGTCCGTCGTCGCCATCTCCTCGAGCTTGCGCTCTGCCTCGGCGCGCCGGTGGATCTCGCGCGCGAGCACCAGCGTCGAGGCCAGCATGAACAGGATCAGCGCTAGGACCACGGCGCCGATACGATAGGCTTCCTTCCGCCAAATCTCGAACACGGCGGTCAGCGGTTTGCCTGCTACCACGAACATCGGAGCAGAGCCGGTGCTGCGCACGTAGAGGCGCGGCGTCGCGTCCACCGGTCCCTGCCCGGCGTAGGCTCCGCCGGATTTGAGATTGTCGGCCTTCCAGGTCTGGCGCTCGTTCAGGTTCTTGCCGATGACGTCGAGGTCGAACGGCCGCCGCATCATGATGGTGCGGTCGCGCTTGAGCACGGTGATGGTGTCGTCGGGATCGAGCTTGAGCCGATCGAACAGCTCGTGGAAATAGCTGAAGTGGATCGAGCCGGCGACGACACCCATGAAGCCGCCGTCCGAGTCGCTGATGCGCCGGCTCAGCACGATCGAGTAGGCCCCGCGAAACAGCATGGGGCGGCTGATGAACAGCCCCTGTCCGGGATTGTCGCGGTGAACCCTGAAATAGTCCTCCTCGCTCCGGTCCTCCGGCAGGGGATCGAGCGTGGAGGCGTCGATGGTCAGCCGGCCGCCGGCATCGAACACCTGGATGGCACCGAAATGTTTCGCGGTGGTGGCGTGGTCGAACAGGATCAGGTGACGGATCGGCCGCGAGACCGTCGTGAGTTCGGGCAACAGCATGTTGCTGGCGACCGCCTTCAGAGACAGATCGTAGATCTCGACGTTGCGGCTGATGTCGGATTCGATGGTGGTCGCGAGGTTCTCCAGTGTCTGGCGGGCGAGCGCCTCCTCGCCGCGTCGCATGTCGAGCATGACGTTGACGCAAATGGCCGAAAATCCGATCACCGTCACCACGGACGAGACGATCAGCAGTTTCGCCGAAATCCGCCACGGCCCGCGGGCCGTTATCTCACGCCATCCAGACAGCATCATCGCTCCCGATACCAGTGGATGCGCCCGAAATCTTGAGTAGTGTTTAAGGCAGGACGGCGCGGCGCCAATGAGTTAAGGATCGGTTTATGCGCCTAACGATTTTTGGCAGGCTTGATCTTCCGGGGCCGACGAGAGGACAGACGTGAACGATTACGACGCATTGCGCGATTTTCTGCAGCGGCAGAAGCAGGAGGAGTTCGTGCTGAGCTTCGAACAGATCGAGGAGATCATCGGCGCGGCGTTGCCGCGCGCGGCCCAGCGTGCCTCCTGGTGGGACAGCCTGCGCAGCCCTGACATCCAGATGCCGCAACGCGAAGCCTGCCTCGCCGCCGGGTTCGTGGCGACACGGATGCCGGATGGTGCGAGCGTGCGGTTCAGGAAGCAGAAGAACGAGCGACGGCGGTGATGTTTATGGGGCGCGCTCTTCCCCTCTCCCACAAGG
>NZ_JAEMSD010000482.1 GCF_016462955.1 Bradyrhizobium sp.
CCGAAGAGATTGTCGAGCACGTAGCGCCAGTGGCAGACCATGTCCAGGATGATGCCGCCGCCGTCCTCGTCCCGGTAATTCCACGATGGCCGCTGCGCTTCCTGCCAGCCGCCTTCGAACACCCAATAGCCGAACTCGCCGCGCACCGAGAGGACACGACCGAAGAAACCGGAATCGCGCAGGAAAGCGATCTTCTTCAGGCCGGGCAGGAACAGCTTGTCCTGCACCGTACCGTGCTTGACGCCCTTGGCATTGGCCAGCTTCACGACCTCGATGGCCTCCTCAAAATTGGTCGCGATCGGCTTCTCGCAATAGACATGCTTGCCCGCGTTGATGGCTTGGGTCAGCAGACCGGGGCGCGCCTGCGTGGTCGCGGCGTCGAAGAACATGGTGTCGTTCTTGTCGGCGAGCGCGGCATCGAGGTCGGTGGTCCAGCGCGTGATGTTGAAGCGCCTGGCAAGCGCCTCGACCTTCTCCGCGCTGCGGCCGACCAGGATCGGATCGGGCATGACGCGGTCGCCGTTCTTCAGGCGGACGCCGCCCTGATCGCGGATCGCAACGATCGAGCGGATCAGATGCTGGTTGAGCCCCATGCGGCCGGTGACGCCGTTCATGATGAGGCCGAGGCGTTGGGTGGTCATGCCAATTACTCCTGAAGTGATTTGGGCTGTTCGAGCGGGCGCAGCGCCGACCAGTCGGGATGGACCACGGTGGCAAAGCCCATTGCGTGAAGCGATCCAGTCAGGAGATCGCCGTTATGGATGGAGAGCCGGATGCCCTGACCGGCATCGGCGTAGAGATCGGGATGCGCGGCGGCGAAGGCCGCAGTTTCGGCGAGAGGCGTCTCACCAAAGCCGTCGACGTAGTGGTGGCCGTTGCGCTCGGCGTGGGTGACGCCGATGAGGGCACCGAGGGCGAGGTCCTGCTGCACGGCGAGACCTGCCTGGCAGGTCAGGTCCTCGCCGGTGACGAAGAACTGCTCGCCGCCCGCGCTCCATTTCGCCGCGCGCGTCGCGTTGACGATGGATTTGTAGAGACCCTTGCAGGACTTCGAGGAGATGCCGCGATAGCCGAGCGCCCGGGCGGCCGGAAAGGCATCGTAGGAATCGTCGGCCTCGTCGATGATGAAGCCGCGCGTGCCTAGCGTGCCAAGTGGCGTCTGCCGCGTGATATCGCGCGGCATCGGTTGCTCGACATAGAGCAGGCGCACCGCGATCGCGCGCAGCGTGGCGTCGTGATCGAGACGGTCGATCAGCGCACGCAACGCCGAGAGGTCGGCGTATTGCTCATTGGCATCGAGCGTCACCTTGACGTTGCGGCCGAGCGCGTCGAGCTCCTTGCCGATCCGCGCAAGCCGCGCCGCATCGGCGGCGGGATCGCCCGACAGCTTGAGCTTGAAGTAGCGCGCACCGGCGTTCTCGCGTTGATCGGCAACGCCCCCCTCGCCTTCGACGGTATCATCAAGACCAACGGTATGCCTGATGGCAACACGTTCCAACGGCACCCTATTGGATAGAAACGTCCTGATGTCGTGCTCGCTCAGGTCAGTAGAAAGCCGAGCATCGATGCCAGCGATGTTACCGGCCATCCCGTCGAAGAAGTTTGCTCCCGAGGCGCGTAGCAGCGCATCGAGAATGGCTTTGTCGATCTCGGCCGGACCGTAAGCCGCAGCGAGCGGCGGAATGTCCTTCTTCGCGCAGGTCGCGATCTGGGCACCGACGCATGAGGCATGCAGATCGAATGCCGTCTGGAATCCGGTGCACGCCAGATAGAGGCCGCGCGCGATCTCCAGCGAGCGGCGCAAGCCGTCGACCGTCTGTGCTGGCGAGAGTTCCGGTCGCTTGTCAAACCACTTCGGCACCAGCATTTCGGCACTGGCGCCGACCGCAACGCCCCTGCCCTCGACCTCGATCTCGGCCCGCACGAACAGCTGCGGCGTCGCGTTGATCGTGATCGCGCCGAAGCGGAACGGCCGCGCGAACTGCACGGGGCGTTCGAAGAAGGCGATGTCTCGCAGCTTCAGGCGGTGGGACATGGTGTTGCAACGACGTGAATTGAATCTGGCGCGACTGGTGTGGCCACGGGCGACTCGCCTCTCCCGCTTGCGGGAGAGGCCGGCGCGCAGCGCCGGGTGAGGGTTCTCTCCTCTAGGGGAGTGTCCCGATGTGGAGACACCCTCTCCCCAACCCTCCCCCGCAGGCGGGGGAGGGAGCGCAGCGTGCACGTGGCTCCCTCGGAAAACGCCATGACAGCTAATCCAACGCACCTTGCGAGAAGAAGTGCTTGCGTATGCGCTGCACCAGCTCGATGAACACCGGGTCCGCCATCGCGTCGAGCGAACGCGGGCGCGGCAGCGGCACGTCGTAGATCGCGGCGATTGCGCCGGGGCGCTCGGTCATCACCAGCACGCGGTCGGCGAGGAACACGGCCTCGGGAATGGAGTGCGTGATCAGGAGCACCGTCTTCCTGGTCTCGCGCTGGATCCGCATCAATTCGACATTCATGCGCTCGCGGGTCAGCGCATCGAGTGCGCCAAACGGCTCGTCCATCAGCATGATCCTGGGATCGTGCACCAGCGCGCGGCAGATCGAGGCGCGCTGCTGCATGCCGCCGGAGAGCTGCCAGGGCAGTTTCTTCTCAAAGCCTTCGAGCCCGACCAGCTTCAACAGCTCCCTGGCGCGCGGGAGATACTTGTCCCGCGGCAGCCGCTTCATGTCGATCGGCAGCATCACGTTCTTGAGGATGTTGCGCCAGGGCAGCAGCAGCGCGTTCTGGAAGACGATGCCGACATTGCCATGCGGCGCCGTCACCTTCTCGCCCTCGACCAGGATCTCGCCCGTGGTCGGCGCCAGCAGGCCCGAGATCAGCTTGAGCAGCGTGGACTTGCCACAGCCGGAAGGGCCGACTACGACGAAGAACTCGCCGTCATTGATGTTGAAGTCGAGCGGCCGCAGCGACGGCACGTCGCCGTCGCGCGTGCGGTAGGTTTTGGAGACGCCGGACAGCTTGATGCCGGAGGCATCACTGGCGCGGTCTGACACCAGGCGCAGATGCGCGGTGGGCTGCATGTCGGCGGTCTTCGTTGCGTGGTTCATTCGGCTAAGTCCACTCGACGATACACCCCGTCATTCCGGGATGGTCCGAAGGACCAGACCCGGAATCTCGAGATTCCGGGTTCTCGCTTCGCGAGCCCCGGAATGACGGTGTGTTTGGCGCTCACGACCCGCTCTTCGGCAGATAATCGTTGGTGTAGAAGGCCTTCGGGTTCTCCTTGGCCTTGGCGTCGAGACCGCCATATTCGACCATCAGATTGACGGAGTCCGTCATATTCTGGTCGGTGACCTGGAACGGCCGCTTACCCTTGGTTTCGGCGGTTCTATAGAGCGGAATGGTCAGCTCGAAGCCCTGCGTCAGCGTATCGATCTTGCCGCCCTTGGGGTTCGCATCGAGGATTGCCTGCGCCGCAGCCTTCGGCTCCTTCTCGGCGGCCTCGACCGCCTTGGTCGTCGCCGACATGAAGCGTCGGACGATGTCGGCATTGGCTTTTACATAATCGACGTTGGCGATGATGCCCGACGACACCATGTTGATGCCGTAGTCCGCGAACTTGATCGGAAAGACGTCCTTACCCGTCGCGTCCTTGATCTTCATCGACTGGTCCATGACGTAGCCGAGCAGGAGGTCGGCCTGGCCGTTGATGACGGCATTGAGCTTGGTCTGGCCGTCGCCGGCGACGGTCTTGAAGTCGCTCTCCTTCAGGCCGGTCTTCTTCAGGAACAGCGGCCAGATCTGCGTCATGGAGTCCGCAGGCGTGATCGCGACCGTCTTGCCCTTGATGTCCTCGGGCTTCCTGATGTTCTTGTCGGCGAAGCCCATGGCGGACATCGGCGAGGTCTGCAGCAGCACGCCGGTCGCTACCACCGGCGCCCCCTTGATCGCGGCGCGCATCATGGTGGGCACGTCGACATAGCCAAAGTCGGCGGTCTTGGCGGCGACCGCTTGCGTGGTCGCGGCCGAGCCGCGGCCTTCCTGGATCTCGAGCTCGATGCCCTCAGCCGCGTAGATGCCCTTGGCCTTACCGTAATAGAACGGCGCGTGCTCACCATAAACGTACCAATTCAGCATCAGCACGACCTTGTCGGCCGCCTGCGCCGGCACGGCTGCGAACGCCATCAGTGCCACTGATGCAGCTCCAATCCACCGCTTCATCGCTTCTCTCCCTTGCCGTTATGTTTCGGCCGTTGGTGGCCGTTGCTAGATTCAAGACGCGAAAATGACGTCCTCGCGCTGGCTGACATGCCATGGAATGACCAGCTTCTCGACCCGGTCGACGATCCAGAACAGGACCACGCCGAGCAGCGCGAGAATGACGAGAGCTGCGAACATCGTCGGCAGATCGAACGTGCCGATCGAGCGCTGCATGACGTAGCCGATGCCGGAATTGGAGCCGACGAACTCGCCGACGACGGCGCCGACCACGGCGAGCGTCACCGACACTTTCAGGCCTGAGAAGATCGCCGGCAGCGCATGCGGCAGGTTCACCGCGCGGAACACCTGAAAGCGGCTGCCCTGCATGGCGCGCGCGAGATCGACCATGTCGGGATCGACCGATTTGAAACCCTGCACGGCCGACACCACCACGGGGAAGAAGCCGAGCAGGAATGCCGAGATGACCTTTGGAATGATGCCGAAGCCGAACCAGACCACGAACAGCGGCGCGATCGCGATCTTCGGCACGGACTGCGAGAACACCAGCAGCGGATAGATATAGCTCTCCACCGTTTTCGAGCCCGCGATCAGCATCGCGACGGGAATGCCGAACAGCGCCGAAAGCAGGAAGCCGCAGACGGTGGCATAGGTGGTCGGCCAGGACTGGCGCAGCAGCTCCGGCCATTCGGTGCGCAGCACGGCGACGACGTCGAGCGGCGACGGGATCTGGTAGGCGGGAATCCTGAAGATCCGGATGGCGAGATCCCAGGCGACGACGATGAAGACGAGGAACAAGAACGGCCGAACCCAGGCTGCATTCAGCAGCTTGGAAATCGCGTGCTGCGGCTTGGGCTCGGCCAATTTTCACTCCCGGCAGTCTTCTTCGTTATGGCGAGAAATTAACCCGTTGGATAAATACTGTCCAGA
>NZ_JAEMSD010000070.1:0-1090 GCF_016462955.1 Bradyrhizobium sp.
AGGTAGCTCAGTTGGTAGAGCATGCGACTGAAAATCGCAGTGTCGGTGGTTCGATTCCGCCCCTGGGCACCATTTAATTTCGGTGCTTCCGTAACCCAAAGACCTCCCGAGCGAGAGCTCGTCCCGGCGTAGCCCGAAGGGCGAAGCCGGATGGTTCGATTCCGCCCTTGGGTCCCCTCTCTCTCGTTGGCCAGTTCGATCGGCCGGCTCGGCCGCTTGCCCGAGAATCGAAGGTAGCGGCCGAGCGCGGCGAGGGCAGGCAAATTATAGTGATGGGTCGCAGCCTTGGCTTCAGCTCGAGAGGCCGCAAAATCACAGTTGAGTGCACTGTCACCGTAACCAACGCCAAAAGCGGTAGTGTCCGACACTCGGAACCCGCAAGAATCTTGCGCGTTGCATCGCGAGGCGCATGGAGGATTGAGGGATGGCGAAGAAAGTCGAGAAGAAGTCGGCCCGTGGCCGCGCGCAGGATCGGGCTCGCGTTGCCGGCGGTCAGGACTACGAGGTGCGATACACCGCGAAGAAGACCCGCAAGTCTGCCGCCTCGGTGAAGAAGGCCGTCAAGAAGGTCGGCAGCAGTAGGAAGAAGGTCACCAAGGCGCTGAAGCGCGGCAAGCGATAGGCAAAATAAAACGGCGGGCCCTTAATGAGAGCCCGCCGGCTTGTTTAGGCACTAAAATCAGTCCTTACGTTGAAGTCCTGTGATCTTCCAGCCCAGCGCATCAATTGCGGCAAGGTGGTAGTCCAACGTCTGCTTCTCGTCAGAAGCGGGCGGCTGCGGCGTTGAACCATTCTGATGCTGGGGCTTGTTCAGTCCCAACTTCTTCGCGTGCTTCACTTCGCCTTCCTCGATCGCGCGGACGATGCGCTCAATATGCTTACTGTCGATGCGAGCGGGGTTCTTCTCGTTGAGGATCTGACTGACGAACGGCCCACTAAACTTGAGGGTCTCGCCAATCTCGGCCAGCGTGAAGAGGCTACGGAAGCGTCTCAGGCGATCGCGCAATTCCTTTTTCAAGGGACCGTTTTTCTCGTCCTGATACCTAGAGTCAAAATCCACTCAATATTCCTTTCGTTCTGAAATCGCCCC
>NZ_JAEMSD010000070.1:1100-2540 GCF_016462955.1 Bradyrhizobium sp.
GCCCCGGCCACTCCGGAAGCGTGACAGATACTTACACGCACAATCCCAACATTTCAAACAAAATCGCGAAGATCATTGGAAATATTTTCGGAGTTGATGGGTTAAAATCATGCCTCCGCCGCCCAGAGCGCGAATCTTTGTTGCGCAAACCAGATTCCCCTGGACTCTTTATTTCGTGTAATTTAGAGGAAATTACATCGGCTCCCTGAAGTCGTAATTTATATGCCAGAAGAAAGAGTGCAAATGCTCGAAAAGACCGAAAAGAAAGCCGCTGCAGCGAAGGAAGAGAAGCGCCAAAAGTTCGTCGAGCTGGCCGAAAGCCGGACCGTAAATGCTATCAAAGCTATCAGGATTATTGGCAAACTGGGCAATAAAAACGCCTACCAGTTCGATGATTCAGACGTCCAAAAGATCGTCAGGGCGCTGAATAAAGAGGTCGACGCGCTCAAGGCGCGCATGTCCTCGTCGGGCGGCAAAGAGTCAGTCGAGTTCAAGTTGGATTGATATTTCAACAACTTGGGGAGGGGCTACACGTGCAGGATAAGCAGCTTTTGGATCAGCTTCTGGCGGCCGAGACTGAGGAGGCCGCGCTGGAAATCCTGACCAAAAAGGGTTTGTTGGAGGACGAGAAGCGCTGGCGCTATCTGGGCGACATGCCGAACAACCAGTCGGTGGTGCATGCCCAGCAGAGCACCGCCGCTGCGGCTCTGGTCGAGAAGATCACCAACGCGATCGACGCCATCTTGATGCGTAAGGTTCGCGCGGCAGGCATTAACCCCCGCACCCCGCAGGCGCCGGAGAACATGCCGGCGGCCGTGAAGAAGTTCTTCGGGGACCTGACCGACGACAAGGTGGACATCCGCAAGCTCGCTGAAGAGTCGATGGTTCTCTACGCCACCGGCACGAAGAGCCTCCCGTCAATCTCGCTCTACGACGCGGGCGAGGGCCAGTTGGCCGAGGACTTCCCCAAGACGTTCTGCTCCTTGATCTTCGGCAGCGCCGAGGGCGCCTACAAAGGCGCGGTGGAGTTCACGCAGGGCCGCTTCAATATGGGAGGCACCGGCGTGCTCCCTTTTTGCGGCGACAATCGCAAGATGCAGCTTATCGTCTCCCGCGTGCCGGACGACATGAACCCGAAGCCGCATGAGTGGGCTTTTACGATCTTCTGTTTCTTCCCCCACAAGTCCAAGCCGTCGTGGAAGTATCTGGTCGGTACGGACAACAACGTCATGACGGCGGGAACCGAGCCTCTGGCGTTGGTCCCGAAGACAGCCGCCAAGTCTGGCGAGCTGTGCGCCCCGCGTGAGCGCAAGGTCTCCGGCGGCACGCTCATCAAGATGTACAACTTCAAAGCCCCGCGCTCGAACATCTGCGGCGAGTTGTTCCGCAAGCTCGAAGACTACCTGCTGAAGCCGGTACTGCCGCTGCGCATCATCGAGT
>NZ_JAEMSD010000070.1:2550-11152 GCF_016462955.1 Bradyrhizobium sp.
ACAAAGCAAACGTCATGCAGACCACCATTTGGAACCGGATTGCCAAGTGGAATCGCAAGAACCTTGAGCCCGGTTTCGAGGAGGGCGCGAGCATCCAAATCAAGCTCATGACCGGCGAAACCATTCCGGCTGAGGTCCGCGTGTTCAAAATCCTGGACAAGGACGATCCCGATGCCGATGCCCCGCAGACTGGCTTGCGAGCGCTTATCAACGGTCAGTCACATGCGAAGCGCGACACGCAGTTCTTCAAGACCGGCGCGGTCGACCTCGAACATATCGCCGGCAGCATGCTGGTGACGCTGGACTGCACGAGCCTCAACCAGACCTCGCGCAACGCGATCTTCATGGCAAACCGCGAGACGTTCCGTGAGGACGACCTTCTGAAGGATCTGTTCAAGAAGCTGCAAAAGGAGCTGAAGAACCACGAAGGTTTGAAGGCGCTTAACCAGCAGCGTTACGAGGAGAAAATCAAGAACGCGACCTCCGATGACCTCGGCATCAGTGCCCTGGAAGAGTTGCTGGCGAACGACCCCTCATTGGCGGACTTGTTCAGCAGCATGTTGCCGGGCAAGGTTGCTGCCGCCACGGCCACCAAGAACCCGGGCGACAAGGTGACTGGCAAGCCGGATGAATATGTCGGAAAGGAGTTTCCGACATATTTCAAGCGGGCGGACGGTATGACCGTCGTGCGAGTTGACCTGCCGAAGGGTGACGACACCCGTGTTTCGTTCATCACTGACGTGGCGAACAACTACCTCACACGGGACAAGCACCCCGGCGTCGTCACCACCACCGGATCGTTCGAGCCGTCGTCACGGCTGTTCAACGGTCGGTTTACGTTGACCTTCCACTGCCCGAAGAAGGCGGTTGTTGGCACGGCCGAGACCACCGAGGTGCTAATCAAGGACGACGCCAATCACTCGTTCAAGCTCACCATTCACGTCACGGTCGTTAAGGAGCGCGAGAAGCGCGAACGGGAACCGAATCAGGACAAGGTGCAGACGCAGGAGTCGCCGAGCCGTCCCGACGTGATCGAGGTGAATAACGGCGCCGACGCTTTGCCGCTGACGGTGGAGCGTGAGCCCGGGAGCACCCGGCTGAAGCTCGCTCTCAACAAGGACTCGCACTTGTTGGAACAGGCGAAGCATACGCGCCCGCCCGAGGAACAGCCTGCCGTTGACTTTGTGTTCAAGTACGGTCTGGCGCTGATCGCGATGGGCTTGCTTGAGAACGTGAAGCCGACACCAGCGTGGAAGGAAAATGAGGAGCAGTGCCGCAAAGACATCAACGCGCATTGCGCCGGTGTGGCGCGCGTTATCGTGCCACTCTGTCTGACGCTGCCAAAGAAGCTGCCGAAGGCCGCGTGACGGCTTTACGGTGAAATAGCACGACCTCTTGGCTGCCCGGTGTTGTACCGCGCTGAGCGCTGTACCACCGGCGGCCGGGGACGCTGCGCCACAAACGACCGTCTGCCTCGCCCTTGAGGATCGGCAGGCGAAATTCAGTCAGTCCGGCTTCTTCCATAGCTTCGAGGTAGCGCGGGAGCTGCCAGTCCGGCGACGAGAACGCGACCATCTGCACGATGATCGTCTGTTCGTCGGCAAGTGCCGCGACCGACGACATCGAACCCTTGATGTTGTCGAAGTAGGTTTTCAGGCCCGGATATTTCCGGTCGCCCATCGTGTAGTAGCTGAGGCCCGCACCATCGAGCTTGTTGGCGATCATGAAAGGGAGCGGCGCTTCTTTGCGACCGTCGACCTGCCAGCGGTGATAGAGCACATGCACGCCTGGATACGGCGGCGACGTGACGACCAAGCGCGGCGCGCGCATGTCCGTGAGCGTCTGTTCTTCGTCAATGCCAATCGCGCTGCGGCGCAGAACCGTGATGGCTTGTTGGCGACCGTGGAGACGGACGGAGGCCCGCAGATCACGAGCGCCCTGGACCATATCTTCAGCGGTTTCAGTCAGCGTCCGGCGGAAGTCTTCGATGGTCGCGCGCTTACTGCGACCATCGAGCGCCCACTGTGCGCTTCTCAGAACGACGCAGCGACCGAAGCTCTCAAGACGAGGCGTGCCGAGTTTGATCGCGTGAGCGAGTGACTGTTCAATCGCCTTGCGCATGCGCCAGCGCGAACGATGATTGAGGTGCTTGTAATAACCAAGTTGTTCGTAGTCAGAGAGCGGTGTAGACGGCTTGTGAATATCGACCGACGTTGCGACGCGGCTGCCCCACCGCTCCAGGGTCTCAAGTTCGGCTTCTGAAAAGACCGTACATTTGACGTTAGTGATGAACTCAGCGAGCGAGCTGATGTCCACGCCGACCGCTTCCCGACCGGAGGCGATGGCTTCAACCAGCGTGGTGCCGCCGCCGACGTGTGGATCAAGCACAAGGTCGCCTGGTTTGGTGAAGGCGCTGATCGCGGCTTTCGCGAACACCGGCGAGAACCGAGCAGGGTACTTGTAGTAGCCGTGTGTCAGACCACGCACGGGCGCGCCGTCGCGTGCGGCTTCGACCAGCCGGCGCTGCGATAGTGCGTCCAATTGTAGGTGGGTCCGTTCTGACATCGATTAACCATGTGCGGCTGTTTTGGTTAACAGCGCCCTAACGAGTTCCTCCCAGTGGCACGAGATAGTGTTCGGTTTTTGTTCTCTTTGCAACCGGGGCCGTTTCGATGCCCACAGCGGGAATCTAATCGCTGTTCACCGCGGCAGCCCGCGGCCCGGTGGGTAGGACGGTTGTTCGATTTGCCCGATAGGCGTAAAACCTGCGTAATTTCAACGTAGGAGTGGAGCAGCCCCCGGGCACCAAGGCTCCGCCCCTGGTCACCACGGCTCTTGCAAACCGAGCTTGCTTACCTTCGGTGAAATGCAGGCGGTGTTTGGCTTGTGCTTCGGCCCCAATGTCCGCGAGCGGCTTTCAGCTATTTCCGATCACCGCATCCTGACGCAACCGACGCATCCAGACGGCGGTGTCGTGGAAGGCGCTGCCGCCGTTGGGTGGTACCGGATCGTCGCCGATCAGCTGGTTGACGCCAAGGCCTCCCGAGAAATCCGCATTCGGCCAGATTCCCTCGACGATCACGACGCCGGGACGAGCGCTTTGGTCGATCTTCGCCGGCAGTTCGAGCCGGCCGCGGCGGTTGCCGATCTGCACGATGTCGGAATCGGCCACGCCTTGGCGTGCGGCGTCTTCGGGGTGGATGATCACGTGAGGCGCGCCTTCGCGTTTCCGTGAGCTCTCGATTTCCGTGAAGGTGGTGTTGAGGAAGGTCCGCGCCGGCGGTGCAACGAGGCGGAACGGGTGCTCGCTGTCGGCGACTTCATAATTCTCCATGAAGTCCGGCAAGGATCGCATGCCCTGACCGTACGGTCCGATCACGGCCCAATCCGGCTTGAAATGGAATTTGCCGTCCGCGGTCGGGAAACGATGGGTGAAATGAGCGTCGTCGAACGGTTCGGCGCATTCCACCCAGCCGGTGCCGAAGGCCTCCGCCGCCGTTCCCCGTCCGGATGCAGTAAGCGTCTTGTCGATCAGCTCGAACGCGCTCATGCGAAAGCTCGGATGATCGGATCCCAGCCGCCGCGCGATGCCGCAGACCACTTCGTGATTGGTCCAGCTCTCCCGATAGCGGTCGAGAACGCGCGGGCCCGCGGTGATGTATGTGTGCCCGAGACCGTAGTAGATGTCGTCCGCTTCGAGAAACATCGCCGCAGGCAGCAGGATATCGGCATAGCGCGCCGTCGGCGTCATGAACTGCTCGTGCACGCAAAGGAACAGGTCTTCCCGGCCGAGCCCCTGGGCCACCTTGCGGCTATCCGGGGCCACATTGGCCGAGTTGGCATTCTGCATGATCATCGCGGCGACCGGCGGCCCGCCCTTGAGGGCGACCGGGTCGCCGGTCAGGATGGCGCCAATGCGCGATTGGTCGAGAATGCGCGTGTCGGGATCGCGCATGTCGAGACCATGCGCCAACGTCGTGTCGAGGCGCCAATTGTCGAGCGCGAGAAAGAACGCGCCGCCGCCCTTGTGCTGCCAGGCACCCGTGATCGCCGGCAGGCAGGACACCGCGTGCATGCTGGCGGCGCCGTTGCGCGAGCGGGTGAAGCCGAAGCCGAGGCGCAGGAAGCTGCGCTTGGTCTGTCCGTAAAGCCGTGCGATCTCGACGATCTGCGCGACATCGACGCCCGTCACCTGCGCCGCCCGCTCCGGCGGCCAGCTCTCGATGTGACGCCTCACGTCCTCGTCGAAATCTGTCAGCCCCGCGAGATAGGCCTCATCCGCAAATCCTTCCTTCAGGAGGACGTGCATCATGCCGAGCGCGAGGGCGGCATCGGTGCCGGGGCGGACAATCACGGCGATGTCCGCCGCAGCGATGGTCGGCGTCCGATAGACGTCCACCACGATCAGCTTCGCACCGCGCTTGCGCGCCCGCGCGATGTGGGTCATCGCATTGACCTGGGTCGAGACGGGATTGCCGCCCCACATCAGGATCAGATCGGCATCGACCATCTCGCGCGGGTCGCAGCCGCGCAATTCGCCGATGCCGGCCTTCCAGCCCGACTCCGCCGGCGTCACGCAGATGGTGGTCTGCTGACGCGAATAGCGGAATGCGTGCCGCAGCCGGTCGAGCCCCCAGCGCTGGATGACGCCCATATTGCCACCCGAATGATAGGGCCAGACGGATTCGGATCCATGGCTTTGTGTCGCGCGGGTGAACCGGTCCGCGATCTCGTCGAGCGCGTCGTCCCAGCTGATCGGCGCAAATTCACCCGATCCCTTGGCGCCGACGCGCCGCATCGGCTGCGCGAGCCGGTCGGGATGATGCACGCGGTCGGCATAGCGCGACACCTTGGTGCAGCAGACGCCCGACGTATAGCTGTTCTCGGCGCTGCCGCGGACGCGTCCGATGCGGGTCGGGGACAAGCGCTCCACTTCCAGCGCGCAGGCGCTCGGACAGTCGTGCGGGCAAGCCGTCTTGACGAAGCTGCTGCTCGGCATGCGCACCTCAATCGTTGCGGAATTCGGACGACCAATGCAGCAGTCGTCGCTCGATCGCGCTGATCAGATATACGAGACCCACGCCGACCAGGCTGAGGATGACGATCGAGGCGAACATGTCGGTCGCATTGAGCGTCGCCAGCGCTGTCGTCAGGAGATAGCCGACGCCGGTCGTCGATCCCACGAACTCGGCAAGCACCACGCCGATCAGCGCAAAGCTGATCGCGTTGGGCAGCGCTGCGAAGGTCCATGCCGCCGCCGTCGGAATGCGCACGCGCCACAGGATCTGCGACCGCCGTCCGCCGAGCGTCCGGCAGAAATTCACCAGTTCCTGCTCGACGCTGTTCGCGCCCTTGTAGGTGTTGAAGAAGACGAGGAAGAACACCATGAACCAGGCGGTCACGACCTTCGAGGCGAGACCGAGGCCGAACAGCATCGTGATCAGCGGCACGAAGGCGATGCGCGGCATCGAGTTCATCGAGACGATGAAGGGGTTGAGCACCTTGGCCCAGAACCGGCTCTGGGCGAGCATCACGCCGACGGCGAAGCCGGACGCAGTGCCGACCAGCAGACCCAAGCCGGTGGCGTAGAGGGTCGACGCCAGATGGGGCCATATCGCGTTCTTGCCCGGCTGCATCCACTGCCAGATGCGTGCGCCGATCAGCGAAGGACGGCTGATGAAGAACGGGTCGAAGATCGTATTCTGCTGAAACCAGGTGATGCGCGTCAGCGCTTCCCACACTCCGAGCGCTACCGCCAGGATCAGCACTTGTGTGAGCGTGATCCGCAAGCCGCCGGCCGAACGCCGCCGCGACTGCGTCCTGGACGCGCGGCCTGCGGAAATCTCCGGGCCGGCGATCTGCACCTGGTCGCTGCTCATGCTGCCGCCCTGAACTGGTTGCCGAGCACCTTCCAGACGCGCTGGATGTGAGCGGTGAATTGGTTCGATTGCCGCAGCTCGAAGACGTCGCGCGGATAGGGAATGTCGATCACTTCTTCGAGCAGGATGTGGCTGGGGGGCGACGACAGAACGATGACGCGGCTGGCCAGCGTGACCGCCTCGTCGAGATCGTGCGTAATCATGACGATGGTCTGGCCGAGCTCGCGCCAGATCTCGAGCAGCTCGCTGTGCAGATGAGTTTTGGTATGGGTATCGAGGGCGCCGAACGGCTCGTCGAGCAGCAGGATCTTCGGATCTACCGCCAGACTCATGCACAGCGCGACCCGGCGGCGCATGCCGCCGGACAGCTGATGCGGATAAGCCTCGGCAAAGTTGCTGAGATGCGCGAGCCGCAGCAGCCGGTCAATCTTCTTGTCGGTGTCTTTCCTGGCCGCGCCGGCGAATTTGAGGCCGAGGCCGACATTCTGCCGGACCGTGTACCAGGGCAGCACCGTGTCCTTCTGGAAGATGTATCCGAGCGAAGCCGGCACGTCGCGATCGACGCGCGCGCCGTCGACATGGACCTCGCCTGCGGTCGGCGGCAGGAAGCCCGCGATCATGTTGAGGATCGTGCTCTTGCCGCAACCGGACGGTCCGACGATGCAGACGAACTCTCCCTTCTCGATGGTCAGGGAGACGTCGCCTACGGCCTTGACGATCTCGCCGCTCTTGCTCTCGAACGACTTGCCGAGGTGACGAAGCCCGATCATCGCGCTCATGCCGCGCGCGCCTTGCGCACGAAATCCATGTTGATCGCCGACTTGTAAGGAATCTTCGCCATCTGGTCGGGCGTGAACTGACGATCCTTGATGATGTCGGAGAGAAGCGCGTAGCTGGCCTCGGAAATGATGTTGTCGGGCGAGAAGACGTTCTGCTTGTAGAAGGTCAGGCCGCTCTTCACGGTCTCCTTCGGCAGCGAGTTCATGTAGTCTTCGTGCAGCAGCTCGGCGAGCTCTTCGGGCGTACTGGAGTTGATCAGGTTCTGCGCCTTCACGAGGCCGGTGACGGCCGCCTGGATCGCTGCCGGATTCTTGTCGATCTGTTCCTGCAGGACGTAGCAGCCGATGCCCGGGACATCGCCGCCGAAGGTCGATTTCCAGCTGGCATCGTCGCCGATGCTGAACAGCGGCACCGCCCAGTCCTCGCCCTTCATCTGTTCGAGCATGGCCGAGGTCGCGATCGTCGCGGCCACCTGTTTCGATTTCAGCGCACCGAGCATGGTCGCAAAGTCGCCGAGGCCGCGGATATCGACATCCTTGGCGCCGCCCTTCTCGGTGATGAAGACGGCCATCAGCCAGGTGGCCGATTGCAGCTGGGTCACGGCCAGGCGCTGACCACTGAGGTCGGCGACCGACTTGAACTTGCCGGCGTCTTCCTTGCGGATCAGGATGTTTGCGTAGGTAATTCTGCGATCAAGCCCGAACACGACCGTGGTGGGCTTGCCGGCGACGGTGGTGGCGAGGGCGTCGTTGACGCCGCTGCATCCCACCAGCACCTGCCCCGCCGTGAGGATCTGCTTGGTGCGCGGTCCGCTCTGGGAATTCAAATAGCCCACATCGATGCCGGCTTCCTTGAAGTATCCCTTTTTGAACGCGACGTAGGGCGCACTGTAGATCGGGTCGATGCCGGCCACGCCGAACTCGTATTTCGCCGACGACTGGGCTTGGGCTGCGGTGGACAGAATGAAGGGTGCGGCCAGCAACCCCTTGGCGACGTCGCGACGGCTCCACCGGCCGTTGTGATTTCTGCTGCTCGTCATATTCCCTCGAACGGTCTGCTAACCGGCGAGGCAATCTTCGGGCCTGCCTTAAAATTCATCAAACAGTAAATTGCGCTGACTGCGATCTGATTTTAAGATCGCTGACGGATCGGTCCGGCTGCAATGGCGCACCCATGAATCTCAAACAGCTCGTGCATTTTCAGAATGTTGCGACTCATGGATGCATCACGACGGCTGCTGCGCGTGGCAACATCGCCCAGTCGGCGCTTTCGAGCCAGATTGCGGCCCTGGAAGCCGATTTGGGGGTCCAGCTCCTATTCCGTCACGCGCGCGGTGTGACGCTGACCCCCTGCGGCGAGATCCTGCTGGATCATGCCCGCCAGATCCGTGCCCAGTTCGACCTGGCTCGCCGCGAGGTGCAAGAAGCCGCCGACGTGGCGGGGGAAGTCACCATCGGAATTCCCGTGAGCATGGCCTCGGTGCTGACGCTGCCGCTGCTGCAGGCTCTCGAGCTCAAGTTTCCAGGCGCGCAAGTCCATGTGTTCGAAGGTCTGACGGGCGACCTGCGCGGCTGGCTCCGGTCGGGCAAGATCGACACCGGCATCCTCTATGGCGATGACCAGGCCGACGGCCTGTCGCTGACGGAGCTTGCCGAGGACGAACTGGTGTTGTTCGGGCGAGTTGGCGAAGAGGCAGCGGGGCGCCAGAGCATTGCATTGGAGCAACTCCCCCGCTGGCTCATCTACACGACCGATGGCGAGCACCCCGTGCGCCCATTGCTGAGCAAGACCGCGAAGGCTCATCATCTCGCTCTGAAATTCGGGGCGCAGATCAACTCCGTGGGGCAGCTCAAAGCCCTCGCGCGCGAAGGCCGCGGCCATACCATTCTCCCGCGCGTGGCGCTCGCAACGGAAGAACCGACGGAACGTGCGCAGATCCTGGC
>NZ_JAEMSD010000070.1:11162-19705 GCF_016462955.1 Bradyrhizobium sp.
TTGCGCAGCTATGTAGCCACCAGGAGCAATCCCGGCCGCCCGGTCCGCAAGGTTGGCGATCTCCTGCGCGACGTCGTCGAACGCCTCATTCGCAGCGGGGATTGGCCCGGAGCTCGTCTCCTGCGGGCGGATGCCGCGTCCGGGAATATTGATCGCCCCCTTGCCGGTGCGACCTAGCTTTAAATATGGCCGGTGCGTCCAATTCCCTCGGGGCAGACGTTTTCATGTCCGCCGCCTCAAGCCCCATCATCCCCGCCGCGCAAACACCAGCTGCCCGACGTCGATCTTTCCGGCTCTGAACCCGGCCTCGCAATAGCACAGATAATATTCCCACAGCCGGCGGAAGGGCTCGTCGAAGCCGAGCGAGGTGAGGTCGGTCCAGGCCCGGCTGAAATTGTCGCGCCAGAGTGCCAGCGTTTTCGCGTAGTCCTGTCCGAAGACGCGCTCGCGAACCACGGGCATCTCGACGCGTTCGCCGAGCGAGCGCAGGATGGTGGCCGAAGGCAGCATCCCGCCCGGGAAGATGTAGCGCTGAATGAAGTCCACGCGCTGCCGGTAGCTGTCGAACAGCTCGTCGCGGACCGTGATTGCCTGGATGCCTGCCAGCCCACCCGGTTTCAGCCTTTGGGACAGCTGGCTGAAGTAGGCCGGCCAGAATTGCTCGCCGACGGCCTCGATCATCTCGATGGAAGCGATGCGGTCGAAGCGGCCGTCCTGGTCGCGATAATCCTGCAACCTCACCTCGACCTTTTCCGCGAGCCCGGCTTCGTGAATCCGCCGGCGGGCAAATTCGTGCTGCTCCTTGCTGATGGTGAGCGCCAGCACGTTGGCGCCGTAAGTCTTTGCGGCAAACTCGGCGAAACCGCCCCAACCGCATCCGATCTCGAGCACGCTCTGGCCGGGCTGCAGTTCAATCGCCTTTGCCAGCTGTTCGTATTTGTGGCGTTGAGCAGCGGGCAGGTCGGCCGTCTCGGCCGAGAACAGGGCCGACGAGTAGGTCATGCTGGAATCCAGCCAGGCCCCGAAGAACTCGTTGCCGAGATCATAATGCCTGTGGATGTTGTGCCTCGAGCCCTCTTTCGTGTTTCGGCGCAGCCGATGAAGCGCCCGCCGGCACAAACGGACCAGCAGGTTCCCGGCAAAGGCGTTGTCGACCAGGTCTTCGTTGAGACAGAAGAGATAAAGAAGCTGGGTGAGATCGGGCGTGGTCCAATCGCCTCTGATGTAGGCTTCGGCCATGCCGATGTCCCCGCCCAGGACCAGGCTGCGCGCGAACCTGTAATTGCCAAGTTCGATCGTGGCCGACGGACCCGGAAGCTCGCCGCGCAACGTCACAAGCCTCCGGTCAGGAAGGCGCACATGAACGGTGCCGCATCTGAGCTGCGATGCCAGGCGCAAGGCGAGGCGACCCAGGAATGGAACCCCATCGAACTGAAGAGAGTGACGAGCGGCGGCGAGGTCCATGGTCAAGTCTCGCGTTGTTTCAAGCGGGGCAGGTAGGGGACCCCCTTCAGCCAAAGCCGCATCGCTTCCCAATGAATGGCTGCAATGACCTTGAACGTGAGGAAGGGCAGAGCGAAGAGCGCCGCCAGTAGCGAGCGGCTGGTCAGAGCACGACGTCGACCAGAAAATGCTGCCGCGAACATCGCGCCCTGCTCCCCCGTCTGCACGATCCGGATCGTCACATCCTGGCCGGGTGGAGAAATGCTGAAGCGGTAATGTGTTCCCATCTCCATGAAGGGAGAAACGTAGAACTCTTTCGCCTGGTTCTGTCTGATGGCGCGGCCCGGTGGCGCGTCTTGCACGGGCACGACATAAGAATGCGTCTCGCCGAAGGTGTTGCGGACCTCGTAGATCAACAACGCAAGATCGCCGGATGCCGCATAGCAGAAGTAGACCGAAAGCGGGTTGAACACGTAGCCCAGGACTCTGGGATAGCAGAGCAGGAGAACGCGACCGCCCCAGAGGTCGACGCCGCGCTCCGCCGCCAATCGTCGGGCGTGCTGGCTCAGGCACGCGCCTTTACCGTCGCCGTGATCGCACTCGTGGAAGCTGAAGGGGGCCGCTCGATTGACGCCGAACAGTCGGGACTGGCGATCCGCTTCGTTCAAGCGATCGAGGTCGATCAACAGGTTCATCACGCGGTAGGTGAACCGGTGTTGCACCGGCCGCCACCTCGCGTGCATCACTTTTCCCCAGTAGAGCGCCGCTGGTGCTGTCGCATTCTCGGCTTCGGCAGTTTTCGTGCGGGCCATCACGCTACTCGGCTGCCTGGACCAGCAACGAGTCCGGCTGCCGCCATGGAACCGCGCAACCGAGTGCTTCGGCAACGGAGATGCCGGCCTGCAAGCCATCCTCGTGAAAGCCGTAGCCGGTCCACGCACCGCAGAACCAGGTCCGGCGCCGGCCCTGAATGGCCGGGAGCCGTCGCTGCGCCGCGAACGCAGCCATGTCGTACTGGGGATGGTCGAAGCTGAATTTCGCAAATGTCAGATGAGGTGCCGGTTCGAAAGGCGGGTTGAGGCTGACGAACAACGGCTTTCGGTCGTCGATGCCCTGCAGCCGGTTCATCCAATAGGTCACCGCCACGTCGTTCTGGACGGCCGTCTGCCGCGGCCATTGCAGGAAGTTCCAGGACGCCCATGCCTGGCGGCGCTTCGGCATGAGATTGCGGTCGCGGTGCAGATAGACGGTGTTGGGAGCGTATTTGATCGCGCCGAGAATGGACCGTTCGTGGGCGTCGGCATCCGACAGCGCCGCCAGGGCCTGATCGCTATGGCAGGCCATGACCACGGCATCGTAGGTTTCAACACCGCCATGACTGTCGCGGATGGTCACGCCATGCTCCGCCCGGTTGACCGACGTCACGGCACAGCCTAGCCGAATGTTGTCCTTGAACAAAGCGGTGAGCTTGTCGACATAGCGCCGGCTGCCGCCTTCGACCGTTCGCCAGCGCGGCCGGCCCAGGTGCAAAAGCTTGTGATTGTCGAAGAAGGCGACAAAGTTCTCCGCCGGAAAGGACAGGATGTCGGCCGACGAGGATGACCAGATCGCCGCTCCCATGGGTCCGAGATAGTCGGAGAACAGGCGCGGCCCGAACGATTCCCTGCTCAGATACTCGCCGAGCGTCAGCCCGTGCAGGCGGCCCGCGCGCAAGTCCGTCACGCTCTGACGGTTGAACCGCAGGACTTCGGCGAGCATGCGAAAATAGGAGGGCGACCCTAGGTTGCTCGGTTGTGCAAACAGGCCGCAGGCCGTCTGCAAGAGGGTCTCGCCGCCGCCGCGCCATTCGAAACGGCCATGATCGGCCGACATGGCGAAGCTCATGCAGGTCTCGACGGTGGTCACGCCGAGATGGGCGAACAGCGCCGTCAGCTGTGGATAATTCGCCTCGTTGAACACGATGAAGCCGACGTCGACATCGACGGGCTCTCCGTCATATTGGACGCGAACGGTATGACTATGTCCCCCCGGCTGCAGCTCGCGCTCGTAGACTGTCACGGCGTGGCGTTTCGACAGGAGCCACGCGGCAGCATTGCCGGCAATCCCCGTCCCGATCACGGCCAAACGCATTCGCTGTCGCCCCCACTGCAATACCGTCTACCACGGTCGGTGAACCATCGGTCTGGAAACGTTTGGCGCGATGATGCGGATCACCTTACCCTTGACGCACATACCTGCCGCCGAACGCGAAACCGGCTCCCGCAGCGGACGTATCGAGGGGAGGTTAATGTTGGTGTCGGCATGATTCTTGTGCATCTTCAGGCGATCGGCGGCATTGCGCTGGCCCTGTGTCTCCTGATGGGACTGGCCTGGGTCGTTCAGCAGCGCACCGGAAATTCCGGATGGGTCGATGCGATCTGGTCCTATGCGAACGGCCTCGTTGGTGCGGTCGCCGCCCTGTGGCCTCTGGAAGACGGCTCGCCGGCACGCCGTGTGCTCGTGGCCGGCCTCGCGCTGCTCTGGTCGGTGCGATTGGGTACGCACATTGCACGCCGCGCGGCGGCAGGCATCGACGATCCGCGCTATGCCAACTATGCGAGCCAATGGGGGGCGGCGGCCCCTCGCCGAATGTTCCTGTTCCTGCAATCGCAGGCGCTGGTTTCGGTGCCGCTGCCGTTCGCCATCTTCCTCGCGGCCCACGCGCCCGAGCCTGGATTGCGGCTGCAGGACTACGTCGGAGCGTTCATCATTCTCACGGCTATCGCGGGCGAGGGACTGGCGGATCAGCAATTACACCGGTTCAAGCTCTCCCCGTCCAACCACGGGCTGGTCTGTGACGTGGGCCTCTGGAGATGGTCGCGACACCCGAATTATTTCTTCGAATGGCTGGGGTGGCTGGCTTACCCGGTCATCGCGCTCTCGCCCGGATACCCCTGGGGTTGGGCCAGCCTGGCCGCGCCGGCGATCATGTACTGGATCCTCGTGCACGTGACGGGGATACCGCCGCTGGAGGAACAGATGCTGAAGTCGCGCGGCGATCTCTATCGGGCATATCAGGCGCGGACCAACGCATTCTTCCCATGGCCGCGGAAGTGAGCGCCCGGACGTGATCCGGCATAGCGCCTCGCGCGTTACCTGCTGCCGGCGCGACAATCGGCAAGAAGCAACCGCACGGGGGACCGCGGACATGAATCTTCTCTTCACCTATCTCTCCGTGGCCGTGACCTTCGTCGTAGTCGATATGATCTGGCTCAATATCATGGTCGAGCGGCTTTACCGGCCGGTGCTGGGCGACATGTTGCGGGCCGAGCCCAACCTCGCCGCTGCCGCGGTCTTCTATTTGCTCTATCCCATCGGTCTGCTCTGGTTCGCCGTGCTGCCGGCGCAGCAAGACGGAAGCGCGTTGCGCGCCCTGACCTCCGGCGTGCTGCTCGGCTGCTTCACCTATGCAACCTATGATCTCACCAATCAGGCGACCCTGCGGAATTGGTCGACTGGGCTGACGCTTGCGGACGTCTGCTGGGGATCGCTGCTCGCGGGCTTCAGTTCCTGGGTCGGATACCTCGTCGCGCAGAAGCTGGCCCACTGAGCAGGCGCTGCTCGACGGAGCGAAGTGGCTTTGATCCGGGCAACGATACCCGGCCAATCAGGTCGATGATCCCCGGTCAGGTCGCTCGAACGCGTCTCTGGTTTCCGCGATCTTGTCGGTCAGGCATATGAACGCCATCTGAGCCTGCGCTCTCTTCTCTTCGTCGAGCAACAGGCATGCGAGATCGACCAGCCGATGGCCCATGCGTTCCATCGCAGCAAGGACTGCATCGAGGCCGGCCACAGGATCGTCGGCCGCAACCCGCTCCACCTCTCTGACAATGGCCTCCAGCCGTGCGATCGAGGCGACAAGCCGGTCCTCCTGCCCACGCTCGGGAAATTCAATAATCTTCGCGGCCATGCGCGCATCCTCCGGATTCAGGCTGCGGCAGATGCCGCGAGGCAATCCTTGCGCACGGCCATAATGGTTCGGTGCAACCACGTCTTGATGGTGCCGACCGGTACGCCGAAGCGCCGTGACAGGCTCGCCCG
The DNA here is from genome assembly GCF_016462955.1 of Bradyrhizobium sp. Lineage (GTDB taxonomy): Bacteria > Pseudomonadota > Alphaproteobacteria > Rhizobiales > Xanthobacteraceae > Bradyrhizobium. Next base: position 16,686 of record NZ_JAEMSD010000070.1, read on the forward strand.
GCTCTCGCCTTCGAGGTAGGCCAAGGCCACCAGCCTGCGGCGATCTTCCGGCAGGCGAGCCAACGCCCCCCGTGCGATCGGTTCGGCGCTGGCGTAGTCGAAATCCCCGGCAGGTGACGGGCCGGACACCGCTGGAACCAGAATAGCCTCGTCGAGTTCGAAGGACGGCTGTCTTCGCGCCCGCAGATGGTCAATCGCGGCGTGCCGGGCAATCGTGGTCATCCAGGCCATGACCGGAGCCCGTCCGGAATCATAACGGGCCGCGTTGCGCCAGACCTTCAGAAAGCTCTCCTGGAGAATATCGTCGACGTCATGAGGCGAAGCTCCAACGGCCAGCACAATGCGGCGCAGTCTGCCTCGTGTCAGGGTGTGAAGTTCCGCGAAGGCTCGTGCCTCACCCGAGGCCACGCGCGCCAGCAGTTCGGGCAATTTCTCGCCTTGCACCTGACTTGCCAGGCTCGAACAGGCCATGTCCTGTATCCCTTGCGTTTCTTTGAAAACGCTTTGGACGCAGGCCCAGATCACTCCTGAGGAAGGGGCGGACGAGAATTACAGCCGCACAAAGGGCCCGATCAAACGGCCGAGCAAGCCGTTCATGCGCAGGTCGCCGGTCATCGCGACCAGGCAGAGGCAGGGGCCTTCGTCGCCGACGATCGGACGATGGTCGACCTCGTCGTCACCATAGTCGAAATCGCCGGGACCAAAGCGTCCGCCCTCGTGGCTGAAAGTGCCCTCGAGCACGAGCGTAAGCTCGGTGCCGGTGTGGGTGTGCTCGAGCATGCGCGAGCCCGGAGCAGACCGAAGCAGGAAGGCGCGCGCCTGGCCAGAGCCGGAAAGCTCGATCGGCCGCATGCTGAGGCCGGGCGCGACGCGCCGGCGCTTGCCGATGCGATAGCCTCTCAGGGCCGGCGGAACATCGTGGTCCATGTCGGCCGCAAGCGGCGGCGCTTTTGCGTCGGCCGGAGATTCATCAATTCGCGACATGATGCGGTCGAACGCATCTGGGGCGGTCGGCACCGGCTCGGCCTCTTCCAGCGCCGCGCCAGCAAGCTGCTCGATGGCGCGCACGAAGCGGGCGCATCGTGGGCATCCCGCAACATGCACGCCGACGACCAGCTGATGGGCCTCTTCCAGCTTGCCGGCCGCGAAATCGGCCAGAAGTTCTTCAGGCGGATGGTGGCTGATCGTCATGCTTCTTCGTCCAATACGTCTCTCAACCGGTTCATCGCCAGCCTGATTCTCGACTTGACCGTCCCGAGCGGGATGCCGAGCAGGCTCGCGATTTCAGGGTGCGCCTTCTCCTCGATGAACGACAACCTGACGACGGCGATCTGCTCTGCCGAGAGTTGCTTGATGGCGGACTCGATGCGTGCGGCGTCCTGTACGCGGGACATGACCGCATCGGCCGGTTCGGCGGGGTCCGGTGCATCGGGCAGATCAGACACGGCTTCCAGGCGGCCCGTCCGTGCCCTGCGGCGGAGCAGGTCAATCCGCTGATTGCGCGCGATCGTGAATATCCAGGCAGCCGCGCCCGCGGTGGCAGGATCGAACAGGCCCGCCTTCCGCCACACGGCGATCATGGCGTTTTGTGCGATCTCCTCGGCCTCGTCGGGGCTGCACCCGGCCTTCTGCATCAACCCCTTGATCCGGGGTGCGAAATGCTCGAACAGCCGCCTGAAAGCCTCCTTGTCGTGGTGAGAGGCCACGCGCCCGATCAAATCAGCCCAGTCCACCTTTGCCTTCGGCCCTTTGCTCGCACCAATCGACGGCCGCGCCGGAAGCCTCCGGGGGTAACCCGCCTCAGCCCGGATTGGCACCTCTATAGCCCGGATAGCAGCGATCATAGCGCCTCGACAAGCGACCTCTGGGGCTAGAACGAGTGGGAACCGGCGCCGGATCACTGCGAAATGGCCATTACCCGCCTCCGAAGGCGCCCGCCCGTGCGTCCCTCCATCCCTGGCATCCCGCTTGCTCAGTCAGGATCCAAGCTCTGGCCTCCGCGGAGGGGCCGTTTCAGGTTGAGGCAAGTGATGCAAAAAGTGTCCCGTTCTGGTGCTGCTGATGAACTCAGGCTCGACGCATTGATCGCCGATTTGTGGTGGCGCGTTCGGCTGATCAACACCGACATTCTCGAGGAGGAGGCTCGTGCCGGGGTGTTCGACCCGAACCAGCCGACCTATCCGCTGCTTGCGGCCAATCTTCGCGCCCGACGCGACAATCTGGTCGCGACGATCGGCGTGCTCGAGCAGCGTGCGAAATCGGTTTCCGAAGCGGCCTGAGCGCGGGGCTCTGGCGCGAGCTCAGTTGCGCAGCCTCTCTTTGTGCCGGCTGCCGCCTGCACGTAGCGCCTAAGTCCATTCGCAACTGTCAGGCCCGCGCACGCGCCGCAGTCGCGCCTGCGTGCTATGGCTGTTCTTCGTAGCCTTCCCCGCGAGGACAGCCATGCTTCCCATTCCAGCCGACATCTTCACCGAGCCCGAGGACGTCTCGCCCGATAGCCTCGCCAATCTCGGCCCGCTTCGGCGTCTTGCCGGCACTTGGCAGGCGGACAAGGGCATCGACGTCAATCCGAAGGCGGACGGTCCGGAGCGGAGGACCTTTATCGAGCGCATCCGCATGGATCCGATCGATCCGCAGGCCAACGGACCGCAGCTGCTCTACGGGCTGCGCTATCACATCCACATCAATACACCGGAGGAGGACATCACCTTCCACGACCAGGTCGGCTATTGGTTGTGGGAGCCCGCGACCGGGCTGATCATGCAGACCCTGGCCATACCGCGCGGGCAGGTGCTGCTGGCCTCGGGCAAGGCCGGGCCGGACGACAGGACGATCTCCGTCAGCGCGAAGCGCGGCGACACCGCCTACGGGATCTGCTCGACGGATTTCCTGGAGCAGGCCTTCCGCACCGATGCCTACCGTTGCGACATCACCTTCAACAATGACGGCAGCTGGACCTATCTGATCCAGACCGAGTTGTTCGTGCGCGGCGCGCCCTTCAATCACCGCGACACCAACAC
>NZ_JAEMSD010000071.1 GCF_016462955.1 Bradyrhizobium sp.
GCGCCAGATCGAGCGCGAGCGCGTGCAATGGGTCAATTTCGTGCCGACCATGATGCACCGGATCTGGGCGCTGCCGGAGAGCGTGCGCAACTCCTACGACCTGTCGAGCCTGCAGACGGTCTTCCACATGGCCGCGCCGATGCCGCCATGGCTGAAGGAGAACTGGATCGCCTGGCTCGGACCCGAGCGGGTGTGGGAGCTCTATGGCGGCACCGAGCGACAGGGCGCCTGCATCATCTCCGGCACCGAATGGCTGACGCACAAGGGCTCGGTCGGCAGGATCGGCGATATGGCGCGCTTACGCATCATCGGCGAGCACGGCAAGGACGTCGCGCCGGGCGAGACCGGCGAGATCTACTTCCTCAACAATGACGGCAAGGACGCCACCTATCACTATCTCGGCGCCGAGCCGAAGCGCCGCGCCGACGGCTGGGAATCGCTCGGCGATATCGGCCGGCTGGATGCCGAAGGCTATCTCTATCTCGGCGACCGCCTCGCCGACATGGTGCTGCGCGGCGGCGCCAACATCTATCCGGCCGAGGTCGAGGCCGCGGTGTCCGAGGCTCCCGGCGTGCGCTCTTGTGTCGTGGTGGGCCTGCCCGATCCGGAATTGGGCCAGCGCGTGCATGCCATCATCGAGCCGGAGCCCGATGCCGACGGCATGGCCATTGCCGACGGCATGGCGGATTTCCTCAAGGACCGGCTCAGCCGCTACAAGCATCCCGAAAGCTTCGAGTTCGTCAGCGCCCCGCCGCGCGACGATTCCGGAAAAGTTCGCCGCACCCTGTTGCGCGATGAGCGCGCGGCGTGGATGAAGGAGGGGCGCGCCTTCCGGATCTTGCCGTCGAAGGCGCGGGCGCATGCCGAATGAGACGAGCAGGGAAGGATTGACATGACGATCACCATCGCGGCGAACAGCGTGCCGAAGCCGCCGGCCGAGATCATCGAGGGTTTCAGGGGCGCGCCGACGTCGGTGATCTCGGACAATCTCGCGCGGCTGCCGGGCGCGGTCGGCTTGAAGCCCTATCACCACGGCGGCAAGCTGGTGGGGACCGCCTTCACCGTGCGCACGCGCCCCGGCGACAATCTTGCCATCCACCGCGCGCTGGACCTGGTCGGGCCGGGCGACGTGATCGTGGTCGACGGCGGCGGGGACGAGAGCCGCGCGCTGGTCGGCGAAATCATGAAGAACATCGCGCAGTGGCGCAAAGCGGAAGGCTACGTCATCGACGGCGCGATCCGCGATGTCGCAGCCTTCGCGGCGGACGACTTTCCCTGCTATGCGCGCGCGGTGATCCATCGCGGCCCCTACAAGAACGGCCCCGGCGAGATCAACGTGCCCGTCACGATCGGCGGCAGCGTGATCTCGCCCGGCGACATCGTGGTCGGCGATGAAGACGGGGTGGTGTCGTTTCCCGCCGCCGGTGCCGCCGCGCTGCTGGAGGCGGTCCGCGCCCAGGTCGCCCGCGAAGAAGAAACGCTGAAGGCAATCCGCGAGGGCCGCTACCAGGGCTCGTACGGCAAATCCTGATCAGACCAGCGCAAAGGGAGGACGGCGTGAGCCAGAAGGAAGAATTTCACAATCTCGATGACGCCAGCGACGGGCTGTTTCGCGAACTCGCGGCGGGCGTGACGACGCGCATCTTCTCCGGCGAGCAGGCGATGCTGTCGGTGGTGACGCTGGCGCCGCATGCGCAGGGCACGCTGCATCATCACCCCGAGGAGCAATGGGGCGTGCTGCTCGACGGCTCCGCCATCCGCGTCCAGGGGGACGAGGAAATCGCGGTGAAGAAGGGCGATTTCTGGCGCACGCCGGGCAACGTGCCGCACACCATGCGCGCCGGCCCCGAGGGAGCCCGCGTGCTGGACATCTTCAGTCCACCTCGGCCAGAATACAGAAAAGCAGGGTCGGGCTTCGGAACGACCTGAAAGCGCCAAAGAGCAATAAGCCGGGCGCAACAACAAAGGGAGGGGACCATGACGATCACGCGACGCACGCTGCTGGCCGCACCGGCCATTCTGGCATTGACGCCCGCGATGGCGCAGGCCGGCAAGATCACGCTGGTGGTGCCGTTTCCGCCGGGCGGATCGACCGATGCCATGGCGCGGCTGCTGCAGAGCAGCCTGCAAACCAAGCTCAACCGCATCGTCGTGGTCGAGAACAAATCGGGCGCCGCCGGCGCGCTCGGCGCGGCGCAGGTCGCCAAGAGCCCGGCCGACGGCACGACGTTCCTGGTCACCTTCGATTCCCACGCCGTGATCCCGTCGATCCTCGACAAGCCGCCGGTCGATGTCGAGCGCGAGATGATGCCGGTCTTGCTGATCGGCACCGCGCCTTACGTGATCGCAGCCGGCGCCGGCCGGCCCTACAAGCGCTTTGCCGACGTGGTCGCGGCCTGCAAGGCGAGCCCGGGCGCGGTGAAATACGCCTCGGTCGGCATCGGCACGCTCGGCCATCTCGCCATGACCGTGCTCGGCAGCAAGGCCGGCGTCGAGATCATGCACGTACCTTATCGCGGCGGCGGTCCGGCGATGAACGACGTGCTCGGCGGTCATGTCGACCTCATCGCGGGATCGGCCGCACTGGTCGCCGCCCAGCTCGGCACGAATATGCTGCATCCGGTCCTGCAACTCGGCCGCGAGCGGCTGCCGGCGCTGCCTGAGACGCAGACTGCGATCGAGGCGGGCTTTCCGGATTTCGAGACGCTGGCCTGGTGGGGCATCTTCGCCCCCACGGGCACGCCGCCGGATGTCGTCGCGGCCTTCGCGGCGGCGTCCAAGGAGATCCTGAGCGAGCCCGCGACCGCCGCCCAGCTGAAGGAGACGCAGCACATGACGCTGCTGCTCCAGGACGGCGCCGCCTTCAAGACCTTCTTCGACAAGCAGGTCGCCACCTGGGGCAAGGTGGTGAAGGACAACAATATCAAGGCGTAGGCGCGCGGCCGACGGCCGCTTTGATCGAGGCGAGGGCTTCCGATTCGGCCCTCGCTTTGATATGTAGACCCCAGGCAACCCGCCTCGCCGGCGGGTTCCGCGGTCCCGTAGCTCAGCCGGATAGAGCGGCGGTTTCCTAAACCGTAGGTCGCATGTTCGAGTCATGCCGGGATCGCCATTACTCAAGTTGACCGGTCGAACGTGAACTCGCTTTCTGCGAGCAGCGGCCAGTGGGCTCCGATGCGCGGTGCTTGATAGCTTCTGACAGCAACTAGTCAGGACGAGAGGCTCACCAAATCTTTTGCTCCAGTGCTTCCAGGGTGACGCCAATTTTGCACGCGCGCTCTTGTCGACAAGCCCCGCATTTTCCAGCGCCCGACAACCACTAGACAGTCGGTGGCCACTTCTTGCTATTGTTCGCGTTTCTTCCGTAATACAACTTTTTGGCGAATTGGTTTCGATTCGGAGGGGCTATGTTCGAACTAATTAAGCAGCAAATTGCGGCTGACTATTTCTTACAAAATTTTCCAAATGATGGGCAGCGCTTTGTTGCTTGGTATCTTCGGAACATCTTGTTCCGAGACATGAACCAGACCCGTGACGATATTACAGATGGGCCAGACGACAAACAGATTGATGCGATTATAGTGGACGATGACCAATCCTTGGTTCGGATTGTGCAAGGTAAATTTGTTCAAGCCAGCACGGTTGACGCCGAACCTTTGCGAGAAGTCTTGTCTTCTTGGGTTCAAATCAAAAATCTGGCGCGACTTCAAAACGTAGCCAGCCAGAAGCTTGCGAGAAAGCTTCCCGAATTGGCGGCTGCGTTGGAAGATGATTACGAGATATCGTTTGAGTTACTTACAACGGGCAATCTGACGAAAGCGGCTCAGCACGATCTTCAAGCGTTCCAAGAGGAGCTTGCAAAGCTGAGCGAGAACGAAGCGTTCGATGCGAGCATTCACGTCATCGACTCTGACGAGCTGAAGCGCCGGTACGACTACGCTCTTGAGGCGGACAATCCGAGCATCAACTATAAGCTTGCTCTGGCCGGCGTGCAGTACATGTATCATGAAGTCGCTGGGACGCCTGTGCTTATTGCTGCCTTGCCATTGAAGGAGTGCGTAAAACTTCCGGGGATAAAGGACGGTACGCTGTTTCAGAAGAACGTGCGCCAAAGTCTTGGTACAAGCAATGCAGTGAACAAAGGTATTCGTGGTACGATCTTGGGCGACAAACGCAGCGATTTTTTCTTTTTCCATAACGGCGTGACCGCGCTCTGCAATAAAATGAGCTTGGACGGCAATACGCTTTCAATGCATGGATTAAGCATCGTCAATGGATGTCAGTCGCTAAATACGATTCTATCATGCAGTGAGACCGTGAAGAGCGTTGACGACGCCTTCATCTTGTTTCGCTTCTACGAAATTCCGCAACGTGATCGTGCCGACAGAATTTCAATCTATACCAACTCGCAGAGCGCGGTGAAGGCGCGCGATCTACGCAGCAATGACAAGCGTGTGCTGGCTATTAAGAAGGCTTATGAACTGCGCTATCCTTCCGGCTATTTCATCACAAAGCGGGGAGAGACGGCTCCGGCAGACAAGAACAAGAAGCAGATCATCGAGCTATCGTCGTTCGCCAAAACGCTAGTCGCGTGGCAAACCCTGAGGCCCAACCTTTCATACGGTGAGACGAAGATATTCGACAAGTATTTTGAAACGCTGTTTAGAAATAAAGATTATCCGCCAGAAAACGTGTTTGCGCTTAACGAGTGGATGAAGGAAGTGCAAGCAACGTGGATTCCCGAAAATCCACTTAGCCTGAATGAAACGCTGTTGGCGATGAAGGCTTACGCGCCCTACCATCACCTATACGCAGTTGCCATGTGTTTTGCGATTTCGAGTAACCAGCCAGATCGCGTGCCGAACGCAAGCAAATCGTTAGAGGCTGCTCAGCAGAACAACATGGTGGGTGAGATCGTCAAAGTAGCTGGCTTGTGCCTTAATATGGCGTTGGAGACGGCAGCAAATGAACCGCAAGTTGGCAATCGAGTTTTTAGCCCGCAGAATTGGGTAAAGTCCAAAGCCTGCTTGGCGGGTATAAATGGCGCTGTTCGCCAGTACTTCAAAATGACGCTACCAATGTTGCCGGATACGAAGAAGAGAATGGACGAGGCTACAGTCCTTCCCGTTGAAGCATTCGAATACAGGCTGTCTGCCGACTGATCCGACGGCCTAGAGAAGTAACACAGGCTCATCACTTACGCCTATTTCGGCGATCCATCCCTTGTGATGCACGTCCGAAGATGGGTTACGCGCTTGGGGCTCGGCGGCCCGCCGATCCAACAAAGAGAAGCATCGGCTGAGCGGACGCTGTTGCGAGAACGCGATTGTTAAGAAAACGAGCGCTTCTCGCCAGGATACGAATTAGCCGGACAGTCGGCTTCGCGTCCTTTTAGGTCGCTGCTGTTTTGCTAGGCGAGAGAGGGTAGTCCGACCTAGGCAGAAGGAATATCAAAAATGGAACTGACGCCCAAGCTTACGCTTGTGACAGTCGCGACTGATCTCGCAAGCGAACTCAAAGCTCTAGGCCTGCCTCTCCGCTTCAGGCGGGCGAGGACACCCGAGCGCCTGAAGGAGATTGACGGTTGGTGGATTTCGCTCGCCGATTGGATCGGCCGTCCGTCGCTAGGTATCTGTATCGACCGTAGTCTCGGCTTGGACAATCACACGATCTGGACAGGATTTTGGCTGCCTATCGACCGGAAGCAGGAGATTGTCGAATTGAACGAGCGGCTGCCTAGCAGTCTGCGTGCGAAGACCGAATTGACCGACGCGAGGTTCTCGAAGGGGCTCAGATGGAGGCTGCTGGAGCGTCCCGCCAAGCGCGCTTTGCTGAGCTCGTTTGTTGAGTACTACGATGGTTATGAGTGCTATCTGGGAATCTACGACGAAGGCGGGATGATCAAATTCGACTTGGCCCGTGCGGCTGCGTTCGTTCAGGACGTCATGCATGTCGTCGGGCCGAAGACGATGAACGGGAAGCGGACACCGGCGCCCGCGAAGAAGGCGTACATGAGGTACGTCGAGCGGTTCGAAGTGAAAGTCAGCCCGCTGCACGATCGGTTGCAAAACCGCTTCGAGGAGTTTCTTAGGAAGTCCGAGAAGAAGGACATCCTTCCGAACGTCGGAGGTGTGGATCTTCGTTATCGTGACTCCGGGATTCCAGTGTTCTGCGAAGTTAAGCCGAGTACTCCCGACACGGCTCGTTTTGCGATTCGAGCCGCGATGGGGCAATTGCTTGATTACCGACAAAGTTCGCCGCGTGCGAGCATGATGATCGTGCTGTCGGTTCGCCCCTCTCCTCGTGACATGGAGTTCGCTCTTTCGAACGGCTTCTGCGTTGCATTCCCATCCGGCAACGGATTCCAGATCGAGACGGCGGGACCGCAAGCCTGCTCCTGATCTGTTGGTGGGCTACGATGCCAACGCAAAATCTGGCTCGTCGTGGCCGCCAAGTCAACGCCGTCTTGCGTGTTGCGTTGATCAGCCACGCCAAGTATTTGTCCTTAACCTATTGATTAACGGCCTGTTGAACGGCTTCCTAAGCTGTAGCTCCATGTTTGAGCCCTGCCGGGATTACCATTGCCTGACATCAATCGTCACCACCAGGCGACAAGCTCTCCGGCGCAGGATTTGCTAGGAACAAGGCCTTCTTTCCTAGGTCGACTTGCCATCGATCGCCTCACCCACCGCATCCGGAGACCCCAATGCCTTTCGACCTGATCCTGCGCGGTGGCCGCGTGATCGACCCCTCGCAGAAGCTCGATGCCGTGACCGATGTCGCCTTTGCCGGCGGCAAGGTCGCGGCGATCGGCACCGGGCTCAAGGCTGATCCGGGCACCGAGGTCCGCGACGTCTCGCAGTTCATCGTGACGCCCGGACTGATCGATCTGCACACCCATGTCTATTGGGGCGGCACCTCGCTCGGCATCGATGCTGAGGAGTTCTGCCGGCTCTCCGGCGTCACCACGGCGGTCGACACCGGCAGCGCCGGGCCCGGCAATTTCGCCGGCTTCCGCAAGCACGTGATCGAGCCGAGCCAGGTCCGCATTCTCGCTTACCTGCACGTCTCGCATGCCGGCATCTTCGGCTTCTCGCACCGGATCATGGTCGGCGAGAGCGAGGAGCTACGATTGATGAATCCGATCGAGGCGGCCAAGGTGGCCGATGCCAATCGCGATCTCATCGTAGGCATCAAGGTGCGCGTCGGATTGCACTCCTCGGGCACGTCGGGGGTTGTGCCGCTCGATATCGCGCTCGAGGTTGCGAACGAGGTCGGCATGCCCTTGATGGCGCATATCGACCATCCGCCGCCGAGCTATGAGGAGGTGCTCGCCCGCCTGCGCCCCGGCGACGTGCTGACCCACGCGTTCCGTCCGTTCCCGAACACGCCGGCGACGGCGCAGGGCACTGTGAAGAAGGCGGTGCTGGACGCGCGCGAGCGCGGCGTGCTGTTCGATATCGGCCACGGCAAGGGCTCGTTCGCGTTCAAGACCGCGCGCGCGATGCTCGCCAACGGTTTCTATCCCGACACCATCTCCTCCGACATTCATCAGCTCTGCATCGATGGCCCGGCCTACGACCAGGTCACGACCATGTCGAAGTTCCTGTGCATGGGCATGGAGCTGCCGGATGTGATCGCGGCCTCGACCGTGAACGCGGCGATGGCGCTGCGGCGTCCCGAACTCGGCAGCCTGAAGCCCGGCAGCGTCGGCGACGCCACGCTCGTTACGGTGAAGCAGGGCCAGTTCGACTATGAGGACGTCGTCGGCGAGCATTTGATCGGCGACCGCAAGATCGTGTCCGAAGGCGTCGTCATCGGCGGGCGCTGGTGGCATCCGAATTGAGCGGCCGACGATCGCGAGCGGGCCCAGGGCGGCCGTCAGTCGCGTCCCGCCTCCATGATCGCCTTGGCGAGCCGCGCCGGATCGGAGAAGCACAGCTCGTGGCTTCCCGGCACTTGCACCAGGCGGAACAGGCCGAGCTTTTCCGACAGCCGCGGATGCCAGGGATGGCTGTGCGGCATCGCGGTATCCTCGGTGCAGTTGATGTAGGATTTGGCCAGCGGCATCTCGGCCGGATTGGTCTTGAGCGCGATCTTGTCGGTGAAGGTCGCCAGTGGATGCGGATTGAGGACGTCGAAGGCGCGCTGCGCCAGCTCGATATCGGCATCGTTGATGAAGGCTTCGCGCCAGATCGGGAAGGGCAAGACCACCGAGCCGTCGCCGCGCTCGGCCGCGATCGCGTCGAACAGCCCGATATAGTGCGGCGGCACCATGTCGTTGAGGCATTCGCCATTGTTGGGCACGAAGGCATTCCAATAGACCAGGCGGCGGATGCGCTCCGGCGCGAGGTCGGCGACGCCGGTGATGATCATGCCGCCATAGGAATGGCCCAGCAGGATGACGTCCTTGAGATTGTTTTCGGCGAGATAGTCGGCGATCGACTGGATCGCCTCCTTGAGCCCGGTCGTCTTGGCGTCGCCGGGACGGTTGCCCTTGATGGTGGGGGTATGGACCTGGTGGCCGGCCGCACGGATCGGGGCGGCCACGGGCTCGAACTCGGCACCGGTGTGCCAGGCGCCATGGACGAGAACGTAGGTCGACATGTTGTGGCTCCTCCCGAGGATATGGTTAGATCGAGGCCGCGCTAATCCGGCCGGTGCGTCGCTGCCGCGCGTCAATTGTGGACTGGCGGCTGGCTTGGCGCTTGGCTGTGAGTGAACCGGATTGGTCTCGGAGTGAACCGATGCAGCAGATCGAGCGCGCCATTCCGTCACGTCAATCGGCCTGGAATACTGCGGGCGTGCGGTCGACCGAGCAATTCGCCTATTATCGCGAGGCGATCTGCCAGGCCTTCATGAATCTGACGCCGGAGCCGGCGGCGGCAGCCGGCTTTCCAGCCAGCGTCGAGCACATCCGTCTCGGCGATGCAGCGATCAACCGCGTCAGCTTTCCCGAGCACGTGGTGCGGCGTTCCGCGGCCGACATCTCGGCATCCGACCGCAGCTGCTTCTACCTCAATTTGAAGCTGGCCGGCCGCTGCCGCATCCTGCAGGATGATCGCGAGATCAGCCTTTCGTCGGGACAGGTCGGCATCTTCGACAGCGATCGGCAGTTCGCGCTTCTGCACGACCGCGGGCCGCAATTGCGCGTTGCCTCGTTCTGGGTACCGGCTGAGCTCTTGCGCGAACGGTTGCCGGCCTCGTTCGACGTCGGAGCAACGCGCGTCTCAGATGATCCCTTCGTCGGCCATCTCATCGTGGAGACCGCGCGCACGCTCAGCGACGGGGCGTTGCGCATGACTGAAGACGAAGGCGTGCGGCTGTTCCGCGTCCTGATCGAGTTGGTCGCCGTGAGCTTGTCTCGGCTCAGCCGGGCAGGCGCTGCGGAGTCCGAGAGTCTTGCCGACGCAACCACGCTGGCGCTCAAACGCGCCATTCATCGCCGGCTTCGCGAGCCCGGCCTTGCCGTTGCCGATGTCGCCGGCGCCGTCGGCATCAGCGAGCGCTACGTCCACAAGCTGCTGGCGCGATCGGGCTCGAGCTTCACCGAATACGTCATGGCCCACCGGCTCGACGGCGCGGCGCGGGATCTCGCCGATCCCGCGATGGCGGATCGTGCGATCGGCGCCATCGCGTTCGACTGGGGTTTCTCGGATCTCTCCCACTTCACCCGGCGTTTCAAGCAGCGCCTCGGCTGCCGGCCGCGCGATTGGCGGGCGCGATGATCTACAGAAACCTGATCTACAGGGATCTGGCGATCAACAGCTTCATGATCTCGTTGGTGCCGCCATAGATCTTCTGGATGCGGGAATCGATGAAGATGCGCGAGATCGGGTATTCCTGCATGTAGCCGTAGCCGCCGAACAGTTGCAGGCATTCATCGGCGGTCTCGACCTGCTTCTCCGAGCACCAATATTTCGCCATCGACGCCGTGACGGTGTCGAGGTCTTTTGCGATCAGGCGCTCGATGCACCAGTCCACGAACACGCGCGCGATCATCGCCTCGGTCTTGCGCTCGGCCAGCGTGAAGGCGGTGTTCTGGAAGTCCATCAGCGGCTTGCCGAACGCCTTCCGCTCCTTGGTGTAGTCGATGGTGAGCTTGACCGCGCGCTCCATCGAGGCGACGGCGCCGACCGCGAGTGCGAGCCGCTCCTGCGGCAGTTGCTGCATCAGCTGGACGAAGCCCTGGCCCTCTTCCTTGCCGAGCAGGTTTTCCGGCGGCACCGCGACGTTGTCGAAGAACAGCTCGGACGTGTCGGAGGCATGCAGGCCGATCTTGTCGAGGTTGCGCCCGCGTTTGTAGCCATCCGCGCCCGCGGTCTCGACCACGATCAGCGAGATGCCTTTGGCGCCGGCATCGCCGGTGCGCGCGACCACGATGACGAGATCGGCGGCCTGGCCGTTGGTGATGAACGTCTTCTGGCCGTTGATGACGTAGGAATTGCCCTGCTTCTTCGCCGTGGTCTTCACGGCTTGCAGGTCCGAGCCGGTGCCGGGCTCGGTCATGGCGATGGCGCCGACCATCTCGCCGGACGCCATCTTCGGCAGCCAGCGCTTCTTCTGCTCCTCCGAGCCGTAATTGAGGATGTAATGCGCGACGATGGCACTGTGCACGGAGACGCCCGTCGTCATCTCCGGCACCGTGCTTTCGAGGTCTTCCAGCACCGCTGCGTCATAGGCGAAGGTGGCACCGAGGCCGCCATATTCCTCCGGCACGCTCGCCAGCAGCGCGCCCATCTCGCCGAGCCCGCGCCAGGCGAAGCGGTCGACCATCTTCTGCTCGCGCCATTTCTCGGCGTGCGGCGCCAGGTCCTTGGCGAGATATTTGCGGAACTGGTCGCGGAACGTGTCCAGCTCTTCGGTCATCCACGACGATCGGTATTGCATCAGCGCCTCGCTCTCAGACAATCAGGCCGCCGCCGGCGACGACCACCTGACCGCTGATATAATTGGATTCCGGGCTGCAGAACAGATAGACGGCGTCGGCGGCCTCTTCCGGCGTGCCGCCGCGGCCGAGCGGGATCATCCGCGACATGGCTTCCAGCATCTGCGGCTGAACGCCGACCTTGATGTCGCGGCCGGCGACGTCGATGGTCTTCTGCTGGGCCTCGATCGGCTGGGTCAGACGGGTGTTGATGAGGCCGAAGGCGACGCAATTGACGTTGACCTTGTAGCGGCCCCACTCCTTGCACATGGTCCGGGTCAGCCCGATCAGCGAGGCCTTGGCCGATGAGTAGCTCGCCTGACCGGCATTGCCGTAGAGGCCTGCGATCGAGGAGATGTTCACGACCTTGCGGAACACCTCGCGTCCTTCCTCTGCTTCCTTTCTGGCAAACACCCTGATCGGCTCGGCGGCCGCGCGCAGGATGCGGAACGGGGCGACAAGATGGACGTCGAGCATGGCCTGAAACTGCTCGTCCGTCATCTTTTGGATGGTGGAGTCCCAAGTGTAGCCCGCATTGTTGACGATGATGTCGAGCCCGCCGAACTTGTCCAGCGCGGCGCCGACGAAGCGGTCGGCAAAACCCGCCTCAGAGACGCTGCCGTTCATGGCGACGGCGTCGCCGCCGAGCGCCTTGATCTCCGCCACCAGGGCGTCTCCGGGCTCGGCGTCGAGGTCATTGACGACGACCCTGGCGCCTTCGTGCGCCAGCTTGAGTGCGATCGCACGCCCAATGCCGCGGCCCGAGCCGGTGACGAGCGCGACCTTTCCCTGCAGTTTTGCCATTCGAATGAGTTCCTTTGCTGTTACAGCGCGACGACAGCGCTGCCTTCGAGCTTGACCTCGCCGCGATCGTCCCGGGTGGTGAGCGCGAGCCGTGCACGGCGCTCGCCGCCCTCGGCGAAGAGCTCCGTCACGGTGCCTTCGCAAGTCAGCGTGGCGCCGAGCTGGGTAATCGCGACGAACCGGGTCGCGAAGCTGCGGAGCTTCGAGGGCGGCACCGCATCTGTCAGCGCCTGCCCGAGACAGGCCATCACCAGCATGCCGTGGGCGAACACGTCAGGAAATCCGGCCGCCTTGGCGAAGTCGATATCGACATGGATTGGATTGTGATCGCCCGATGCGCCGCAATAGAGCGCCAGCGTGTGGCGGGTGATCGGCGGAAAGACCTTGTGGACGATGCGGTCGCCAGCCTTGATGTCTGCGGATGCCATCACGACGCCACCTCGTTACGGACGACGATGGTGCGCGCGGTATCGGCGACATGCACGCCGTCCTGGTTGGTCACCTCGCACCGGATCCCGATCAGCGTCATTGCGCCGCCCTTCTTGTCCGTCACGCTGGCCACGCGCGGCCGGAACGTCAGCGTGTCGCCGACCAGAACCGGCGCGTGGTAGATGAAGCTCTGCTCGCCATGCAGCACGCGGGCGAGATCGATGCCGAGCGCGCTGAACATTTCGAATGGGTCGTCGACGTCCATCATCTCCAGGCAGAACAAATAGGTCGGCGGCACCGGCATGCCGGTGAATCCGGCCGTCCGCGCCGCATCCGCGTTGCGGTAGACCGGGTTCTGTTCACCCAGCGTATTGAGGAAGTAGCGGAGACGGCCCGGCTCCACGCGCGCGGTGACGGGCGTGAAGCTGCGCCCTACGGCGGACTGATCGACCATGCCGATCAATGCCGCTTGTAGAGCGTGACGACGCAGGCGCCGCCGAGGCCCAGATTGTGCTGGAGCGCGACCTTGGCGCCCTCGACCTGAGTTGAGCCGGCCGTGCCACGCAGCTGCCGCGTCAGCTCGTAGCACTGCGCAAGGCCGGTGGCGCCGAGCGGATGCCCCTTCGACAGCAATCCCCCGGACGGATTGGTCACGATCCGGCCGCCATAGGTGTTGTCGCCGTCATTGATGAACTTGCCGGCTTCGCCCTCGCCGCAGAGACCCAGGGCCTCGTAGCTGATGAGCTCGTTATGGGCAAAGCAGTCGTGCAGCTCGACGACGTCGAGATCGTCGGGCCCGATGCCGGCGCTTTCATAGACGCGGCCTGCTGCCTCTTTGGCCATGTCGTAGCCGACCAGCTGCATCATGTCGCCGGCCTTGAAGGCCGAGGGCGTGTCGGTGGTCATCGCCTGCGCTGTGATGCGCACCTTCTTGCCGATGCCGTGCTTGTCCGCGAACCGCTCCGACACCAGCACGGCCGCGGCGCCGCCGCAGGTCGGCGGGCACGCCATCATGCGCGTCATCACGCCGGGCCAGATCACCTGGTCGTTCATCACGTCCTCCGCGCTGACTTCCTTGCGGAAGAGTGCGAGTGGATTGTTCTTGGCGTGCCGGCTTGCCTTGGCGCGCACCTTGGCGAAGGCGTCGAGCGGGGTGCCGTATTTCTTCATGTGGCTGAGCCCGGCGCCGCCGAAATAGCGCAGCGCGAGCGGAATGCCGGGAGCGTCGATCAGCTGGTCGGCAGCCGCGTCGAACTCTTCGAACGCACTGGGGCGGTCGGTGTCGACGCTGCCGAGCGCGCCCGGCTTCATCTGCTCGAAGCCGACCGCCAGCACGCAGTCCAGCGCGCCGCTCGCGATCATCTGCCGCGCCATGAACAGCGCGGTCGAGCCGGTCGAGCAATTGTTGTTGACGTTGACGATGGGAATGCCGGTCATCCCGACGTGATACAGCGCGCGCTGCCCGCAGGTGGAATCGCCGTAGACGTATCCGGCATAGGCCTGCTGCACCTTGTCGTAACCGAGGCCGGCATCGGCGAGCGCCAGCTTGATCGCCTCCGTCCCCATCTCGTGATAGGGCGCGCTGGCCCCCGGCTTGGCGAAGGGGATCATGCCGACCCCTGCGACGATCACGTCAGACATCGCTTCCTCCAAATAAATTACCCATTGGACTTTTTCTTACCCACGGGTAACATATCGGTCGATGCCCGCGAGAGTCAACCGACCGAACATGGATTCAGCGCCGCCCGTTCCACCCTCATCGCCATCGCCCTGGCTGCCGTTCGAGAGCCGCCGCCGGGCCCGCGACGAGAAGCGCGAGGCGGTGCTGCGCGCCGCCGTGCAGCTGTTCCTGGAGCAGGGCTATCACCGCGTGACGCTGAACGAAGTCGCCGAGCGGCTGAATATCACCAAGCCGGCGCTGTACAATTATTTCCGGAGCAAGGACGAGATCCTGTTCGAATGCTGGTCGATGGGCGCCGAGCTGGTCGACAGCGTGATCACCGAGATCAACGCCGGCGGGGGTTCGGGCCTTTCCAAGCTGCGCAAGCTGGTTCACGCCTATACCGCGCTGATGGCGACCGATTTCGGCGCGAGCCTGGTGCGTTTCGACCTGCGCGATCTGGCCGAGCGGAACGCCGCCGTCGCGCGCGCCGCCAAGAAGCGGATCGACGCCACCTTCCGGCGATACATCGCCGCGGGCACGGCCGACGGCTCGATCAAGCCATGCGATCCCAAGCTCGCCGCCTTCGCGATCGCGGGCGCGCTCAACTGGATCGGTCACTGGTATCAACGGGACGGCGAGCTCTCGCCGACCGAGATCGCGGACGAGTTTACGGTTCGGCTGACGGAAGGCCTGGCAACCGAGAGCCGGCAGCAAATCACAAAGAAGACGCCGAGGGCGCCGCAACGGCGCAACTCAACGCGCGGGACTATAGGGAAGAAGCGTACAGGAGGAGGAACCGGATGAACATCACGCATGGGCTGCGGCGCGCGCTGCAGATCAACCCGAACGGGCTCGCCACCGTCTATGGCCAGCGGCGCCGCAATTGGGGCGAGCTCGGCGAACGCGTTGCCAGGCTGGCCGGCGGCCTGCGCTCGCGCGGCGTCCGGGACGCCGATCGCGTCGCCGTGCTGTCCTTCAACTCGGACCGCTACCTCGAGCTTTACCTCGCGACGGGTTGGGCCGGTGGCGTGATCGTGCCGCTCAACATCCGCTGGAGTGCTCTGGAGAACGAGGATGCGCTCCGCGACTGCCGCGCCGCCGTGCTCGTGGTCGACAAGGCCTTCGCACAGGTCGGCTCGCAGCTCGCCGGCGCCATTCCGGGGCTGAAGCTGATCTACGCCGACGACGGCGAGGTGCCGGCGGGGATGGAGAGCTACGAGGACCTGGTCGCCGGCAGCGCGCCCGTGGCCGATGCCATGCGCAAGGGCGAGGATCTCGCCGGCATCTTCTATACCGGCGGCACCACCGGGCGGTCCAAGGGCGTGATGCTCAGCCACCAGAACCTGATGGCCAATGCGCTCAATGCGCTCGGCGAGGGGCTGTTTCCGGCGAGCACGACCTATCTGCATGCGGCGCCGATGTTTCATCTCGCCAATGGCGCGGCGATGTATTCGCTGCTGCTCTCCGGCGGCTCGAACGTGATCGTTCAAGGTTTTACGCCCGAAGGCGTGATGGCGGCGATGCAGAACGAGCGCGTGACCGACGTGCTGCTGGTGCCCACGATGATCCAGATGCTCGTCGATCATCCCGCGATCGGAAAGTACGACCTGTCGTCGCTCAAGCACATCATCTACGGAGCCTCGCCGATCAGCGAGGCGGTGCTCGACCGTGCCGCGCGCGCACTGCCGCATGTGCGTTTCACCCAGGCCTACGGCATGACCGAATTGTCGCCGATCGCGACGCTGCTGCATTCCGGCGAGCATGTCGGGGAGGGACGCCGGAAGGGGCGTCATCGCGGCGCCGGCCGCGCCACGCTCGGCTGCGAGGTGCGGATCGTCGACGAGAACGACCAACCCGTGCCGACGGGCGCTGTCGGCGAAATCGTCGTGCGCGGCGACACCGTGATGATGGGCTATTGGGAGCGGCCGGAGGAGACCGCGCGCGCCGTCGTCGACGGCTGGATGCACACGGGCGACGGCGGCTACATGGACGAGGACGGCTTCATCTATGTCGTCGACCGCGTCAAGGACATGATCATCTCGGGCGGCGAGAACGTCTACTCCGTCGAGGTCGAGAACGCGCTGGCACAGCATCCGTCGGTGCTGCAATGCGCGGTCATCGGAGTGCCAAACGAGCAATGGGGCGAGCAGGTCCACGCCGTCGTGGTCAAGCGCAGCGGTGTCGAGGTCTTGCCCGGTGAGCTGATCGAGTTCACGAAGACGTTGATTGCCGGCTATAAATGTCCGCGCAGCATCGAGATCACCGAGACGCCGCTGCCGCTGTCCGGTGCCGGCAAGGTGCTGAAGCGCGAGCTACGCAAGCCGTTTTGGGAAGGACGGGAGCGGCGTGTCAGCTGAGGGCTTCCGCGCGTTACGCCATGCGCGCCGATGAAGTACGAAGATTGATGTTTCCAGATCGCGATCGCGCGGGTATCTCTTGCGTGACTCATCGGGGACATCCACTCTTGGTCCAGAGGCGCGAGCTCAAGCTCGATATTGAGCGCATTGGCACCGTCTCAGCGATCCTGACGCAGCCGGACCATGCGCGCGCCTGCTACGTGCTGGCGCACGGCGCCGGCGCCGATATGCGGCACTCCTTCATGGAGAAGGCGGCGGAGGGACTCGCGAGCCGCGGCATCGCGACGTTCCGCTTCAATTTCCCTTACATGGAGAAGAAGCTGGGCCGTCCTGACCAGCCGGCGGTCGCGCATGCCGCGATCCGCGCGGCGGTCGAGGAGGCGGCGCGGCTCTGTCCCGGGTTGAAGCTCGTCGCCGGCGGCAAGTCGTTCGGCGGCCGCATGACCTCGCAGGCGCAGTCGAAATCGCCGCTGCCGGGCGTGAGAGGGCTCGCCTTCCTCGGCTTCCCCCTCCATGCCGCCAAGAAGCCTTCGTCCGAGCGCGCCGAGCATCTCGCCGGCATCGCAATCCCCATGCTGTTCCTGCAAGGCACGCGCGATGAGCTTGCCGATCTCGGCCACTTCAAGCCCGTGATCGAGAGGCTCGGCGCGAGGGCGGCGCTGCATGAAATCGCAGGCGGCGATCATTCCTTCGCGGTGCTGAAAAAGTCGGGCCGGACCAATGAAGAAGCGCTGACGGAAGTGCTCGACTCACTGGCGGCCTGGATCGACGAGCTCTCCTGAAGCTCACGCCGCATACAGCCCCTTGTCGCGCGCCTTCTGAATCGCCAGCGCGGCGATCAGGTCGAGCGTCGGCGTGGACAGGCCGGCGGTGCGCGCGAAGGCCTGCGGTGCCTTCACCAGCACGTCGATCTCCATGGCACGGCCGAGCTCGTAATCCTGCAGCAGCGACGGCTTGTGATTGGGCGCGGGGCCGCTGCGGGTCACGCGCTTGACCTCGGGGATGAAGTGCTGCGCGATCTCGTTGGCCTCGTTCAGCATGCGCGGAATCACTTCGGCAAAGGCCGGGTCGTCGCGCACACCGCGTGCGGTCTGGCCGGTGAGCAGGCACAGCACCGAAAGCGACATGTTGGTCAGCAGCTTTGACCAGATCGCCTCGCGGATCTCCGCCACCGGCGGCGATTCCAGCCGCGCCTCGTTGAAGACATTGCGCAGCTTCGTGATGCGCTCGCAATGGCGGTCGTCGCATTCGCCGATCAGGAGGCGGTTGCGGTCCGGCGTCAGGTTCTGCACCACGCCCGGCGCGGTCACCTCGTTCGAGGAGAAGATCACGCCGCCGATGATGCGCTCCTTCGGGATGCAGGCGCGCAAGCGTCCGCCGGGATCGAGGAAGGAGATGTCCGGCGGCGTCGGGTGCCGCGGCGGCAGGCCGATGCCGTACCACCAGGGAATGCCGTTCTGCGCGAACACGATGGCGGTGTCGTCCTGCAGCAACGGCTTGATGCTGGACACGAGGCCAGTCAGGGCGGTGGCCTTCAGCGTCGAGATCACGACGTCCTGCGGGCCGAGCTGGGCCGGATCGCCGGAGGCGTTGACCTTGGCGGAAACCTCGGAATCGCCGACCCGCAGCTTCAGGCCGTTCGCACGCACGGCCTCGAGATGCGCCCCCCGCATCACGCAGCTGACCTCATGGCCGGCGCGCGCCAGCCGGACCGCGATATGGCTGCCGACGGCGCCCGCGCCGAAAATGCAGATACGCATGATGAGTCCTGTCCCTTGATGCCGCCCCGTGCCAGCATGACACAAGCCGCCATGCGATGGACGCGGCCGCCCCACGCTGGAAAGCTATGGATCAAGCGACGCGGCCTCGGCCATAGTGCCCAACAAACGACCGAAGCGACGGCCGATGACTGCCAACCCGGTGCCGCGCACCCGCGATGAACGCGGGCCGCGACCGTCACGTTGAACCAGCCGGAGGTCAACAGCGCCTGTGGCGGCGGCCCAGGCGTCAGCAGCCGCGGCAAATGGTGTTGATGCTGCGATAGACCGCATCGTCGTCCTGCCGCATCTCACGCAGCGATTCGAGCGCAGTGTTTTCGCGCCGCGGCTCCGGCCTGCGCCTGGCCGCGAGCTCGTCCTCCTGGCGCTTGTAGCATGCCTCCCGATCAGGCTTGGCCTGGATGAAGCGGCAGTTCTGCTCAAGAGCGAAAGCTGGTGCAGTCGCGACCACGAGGGCGATCAGGGTCGCGAAACAGAATTTGACGATCATCGAATCCATCCCCGCCGTTGTCTCAGGTCCGGCGACCGGGAGCAACCCGTCATCCTGCGATGACGGGACGTGCCGGGCTGATCGACGGAGGACCCGGTTCCGCCGCCGTGCCTGCGCGGTCCGGAAAGGGGATTCACGCGAAATCGCATTGAAAAATTGCAGGAAACGTTGAAACAACGGGGTGTCTTGATCGGGCAGGACCAGGCGCGGCCTGAAGGCCTGTAGCGGCCGCGAGTCAACCACGAGAGGAATTGGAATGATCGGGATGGCGCGGCTCGCGATAGCGGGCCTGGTGGCGATCATGGCGATGGGCTCGGCGCGGGCCGAGGAAGCGCTGAAGGCCAGGATCGGCGTGCTCCGCCTGTCGTCCTCCGCGCCGGTCTTCATCGCGCAGGACAAGGGCTACTTCCGCGAGGCGGGCCTTGAGGTCGAGTTGAAATTCTTCGACGCAGCGCAGCCGATCGCGGTCGCCACCACCTCGGGCGACGTGGATTTAGGCGTTACCGCCTTCACGGCCGGCCTCTACAATCTCGCCGGCAAGGGCGTGCTGAAGGTGATCGGCGGCATGAGCCGCGAGAAGCCCGGCTATCCACTGATCGGCTATTTCGCCAGCAACGCCGCCTATGCCAGCGGTCTGAAGGCCCCGAAGGACCTGCCCGGCAAGCGTGTGGCGATGACGCAGGTCGGATCGAGCTTTCACTATTCGCTCGGCCTGCTCGCGGACAAGTACGGTTTCAAGCTCGCCGAAGTGAAGATCGTGCCGCTGCAATCGCTGTCGAATGCGGCCGCTGCGCTGAAGGGCGAGACCGTCGATGCCGCGCTGCTGCCGATCTCCACGGCGCGAAAGCTGATGGACGAGGGCGGCGCCAAGTTCCTGGGCTGGGTCGGTGACCAGACGCCGTGGCAGGTGGGCGCCGTGTTCGCTTCGCCCAGAACGCTGACCAACAAGGCGCTGGTCACAAAACTGTTAGGCGCGCTCGCCAAGGCCGACCGCGAATATCACGACGTCATCCTTACCGCGATGAAGGACGGCGTCGCGCCGATCAACGAGCAGACCAGACCGCTGCTGGAGATCATCGCCAAGTACACCAATCTGCCGGTCGAGCAGGTGGTCGGCAATTGCGCCTATATCGATCCCGACGGCAAGCT
>NZ_JAEMSD010000483.1 GCF_016462955.1 Bradyrhizobium sp.
GTTGAAATGCCGCGCCGCTCCCTATAGACCGGCTGCGACCGACGGGAATCTGCGGGCGCCGGTTCGCCCCTGTTCCGTTCGTCGTCTGATGGGGCGTAGCCAAGCGGTAAGGCAGCGGATTTTGATTCCGCCATTCGGAGGTTCGATCCCTCCCGCCCCAGCCAAGGCCAACACGCTGATTTTGTTATAAAAATGGCTTCCCTGAATATGGGATTTCCGTCGCATTTGGAAATTCCGTTTGCCTCGCATTTGGAAATTCTGTGCTGGTTTGTTTTTGGTCGAAGGCAGACGAAAGTCGTCGCGCGGTGAACGCCGCTCAACTTATCAAAATGCGAATTGAGCGGATGAACGCTTTCTGCGCGTTGCAAGCTTCCGACCGCAGCCGTTGACCTCGCGTGCTAGATCGACAGTTGCAGAACCCCGCCGCTTTTGCAGCGTTCAACGAAGAGCGGACTCTATCCTTTAGATCGGACGCTAGTCTTCGAAATTGGGGCGGTCTGCATTTCGTCTCGAAGTGATGCTGCTCCATCAGCACTCTGCTGATCGGTACTTGCAAGTCGTACTTCAGCCGGAGGCCTGCCTCGTTCGCGCTTGCTCGCAATTTCGGAATCGACCTGCGTGCGATCGTTGCGGCATGCAAGCGCATCATTCCGCGGCGGCGGCCAAGCTGAAACTGACTTTTGCGCCTTCTCCGGCGTCATCGTTCGCAGCAGTGATCTTCCCGCCATGGGCTTCCAGGATGGACTTGCAAATCGGGAGACCCATGCCCATGCCGTCCTTCTTGGTGGTGAAGAAGCTTTCGAACAGCCGATCGAGATGCTCGGGCTTGATGCCGGGACCGCTGTCAACGAGCGAAAAGTGCACCATGCCCGCAGATTGCGTCGTTCTGATCGTGATCCTGCGATCAGCGCATTGGGCGTCTTCCATCGCCTGCATTGAGTTCATCGCCAGATTGACGACGACCTGTTGCAGCTGGATCCTATCGCCCAAAACCTCGACCGCTGATGGACCTCGGTGATGCGCAATGGACACGCCGCGTGATTGACTTTCGTGTCGCAGAAACACCAGCGCTTCCGCGATCACATCGTCCAGGCATAGCAGCGAGCGCTCTGTCGACTTGCCGGCGGCCATTGCACGGATTCGCGCGACGATATCCGAAGCGCGCACCGCACTCGTCACCATGCCCTGAATCGAAAGCTGGACCTCTGCAAGGTCGGGAGCCGGCCGGTCGAGCCATCGCAAGCCCGCCCCGCCATGGGTCGACATCGCGGCCAGGGGCTGGTTGATCTCGTGGGCGATGGACGCGGTGAGTTCGCCGAGCATGGAGACCCGCGCGGCGTGCGCAAAGTCGGCCTGCAGCTTCCTCAATGCGTTTTGCGCTCGGACACGCTCGGAGATGTCGATGGTTCCAACCAGGCTGATCTCGAAATCATCGATAGGGCCGACCCGCGCGGTGATGAAAAGCACGTCGATCACCCGCCCGTCCCAGGTGACCATCTGGGTTTCTTCTTCGAAGCTGGGGGCGCCGCGGAAATTCGATTCCATGGCCCGCCGAAACGTATCGGGCCGCGCCTGCCATGTGCGAACGAGGGAAGGTTTTGGAGCCTGGCTGGGATTTCCGCCGAACAGCCGGATGGCATGCTCATTCGCTTCGTGGAACTTGAGTGCTTCCATGCAGGTCGTGAGAAAGTCCGGATTCTCGTCGAAATACTTGCCGAGATCGGTAACGCCTTTCTGGCGCAGCGCCTTGAACAGGTGCACGAGCTGTGTCGCGTCGAGCTGCCTGAGCGCGATGGGCATGCGCGAAAAGAGATGGCGGTACCGTAACTCGCTCCGCTGGAGTTCGGCATGGGCACTTTTTTGGAGGCTGACATCCATGACGGCGCCAATGAACTCCAGATTGCCCTTTTGGTTCAACGCGGCTCGTGTGACCACCTTGACGAACTTGATCGTCTGGCCCGGCATCAGCAAGCGATGCTCGAGCGAGAATGATCGTCCTTCCTGTTTTGCGTCTTCGAACGCCTTTTGGACAACGTCCAGATCATCGGGGTGAATACGCTCGATGACGAAGCCGAGCGTCGGTGTCGAAGTTGGTGCCAACTCGAATATCCGGAACGTTTCCGCAGACCAGATGAGCTCATCCGTCACGACATCCCAGCCGAAGCTGCCGGTCTTGCTGAGTTGCTGGGCCTCCGCCAGGTAAACCGCCTCACTTTGCCGTATTGCCTCTTCGGCGCGGCGCCGTTGTGTGACGTCAGTGCTGCTCTCGAGGATGCCGAATGTCGGCTCGCTCGGGTCCGTGGACCAGCGACTGAGGACCGAAACCCGCGCCCCGCTCCGGGTCGTGTGCATCAGTTCGCCCTCCCACCGTCCCGTACGCAACAGCGTCTGCTTGATGTCTTCGAGCGGTGCAGGAAACTCGGTGCGCAGCAGGCGATGTTCGATGTTGCCGAGAGCTTCTGTGCGCTGCCATCCGAAGAGTTCCTCGGCCCCGCGATTCCAAAAGGTGATGCGGTCGTCGAGGTCGCGGACGATGATGGC
This sequence comes from Bradyrhizobium sp., assembly GCF_016462955.1. Lineage (GTDB taxonomy): Bacteria > Pseudomonadota > Alphaproteobacteria > Rhizobiales > Xanthobacteraceae > Bradyrhizobium. The sequence continues at coordinate 2,542 of NZ_JAEMSD010000483.1, forward strand.
GTCGGACGTGAGGTCGAGGAGTTGAGCCTGCTCCCGATAAAGGGCTCCAAGCATCCGTACGCGCCAGATCAGGGTTGTCACGAACAGGGACCCGATCAGGAAAGCGGCCAGTGCCGCCAAATCCTGGAGGTTGCCTACCTCAAACGTGAAAGCGGGCTCTACGAAGACGTAGCCGAGGCAGACCAGTGCTCCGGCGGAGAACGCCATCGACGCGACGAGATTGCCAAACAGCGCGAGAAAGGCGAGGACGACCAGGAGCACAAACGCTGTGGTCGAGTAGTTGAGGTTCAACCGGAGACAGAGCAGCGAAGTCAACGCGAGAGCTCCTGCTCCGCAGATCCAGAACAGAGGCGGAGACAGCGAACCGTGGTTCTGACCGGCGGTGAGACGTGGCACTGTGAGCCCGCTAAGGTAGCCTTCAACAGAGAATTCGCGTGACGGAGGAACCGCTGCCTTCGCAGGCCGGTCCAGCTCTTCCCTCATGTGCCGCTCCGCGCGGCGCCGCGGACCATTGAGGCGATGTCATCGTGCAGATCCTTAACACTTGCCCGATGTGCTCGACAGGACGAGGCGTTCATCGGCCGGTCCTGAAAACTGCTCGAGCTTCGGATCACCTTTCCGGCGTACCCATCGTGACGACCCGGGCAGCACCGGAGCTGACCACGGAATGATGCCTTCAAAGCATGACCACATCGACCGATTCTCCAACTGGAGCCGCAGTCGCAATCCGGCCTTGCGCGCTGCTCACCTGCAAAGCCATCTCGTAGTGGCGATCGACATCCCCGTCTTGACCCGCCTTGCGGTTGTTTTGACCGATATTGCGCAATGAATGGCGCGCCTCCGGCATGCATAGACTCAGCGACCCGAACCGCCTCACTTCACATCTCAGAATTGCTCGTCGCGACGAACGTGACTACGGCGACGCTCGCCGATGGGACGTACTGATGATTCATGATCGGCCTTTCGCCAAATGGCAGGCGGTACCTGCGCCCCCGCGACGACAACCGAGCAGCGGGCGCGCTCGGACGTCGCCATTGCCGCCCATCGAAAGCGAGCAACGGAAGCCGAACGGCTGCAGCCGAATCTGCATTCGGTTTCCGCCGCTGATCTCGATTTGATTGTGTTGCATTCACCAGATCCAGGCAGGAGTCGCGGCGGTGCCCTCATCAGAATACCATTATCGCTCACCGCCCTGGGATCGGCAAGCGATGGCTGGCTGAGCTCGACGTCAGCGTAAAAAGTGGGCAGCAAGGCTGACTGAACTGATCGCCATTGCAGCTTTTTCCCGTGAGTTTTCGCCAAGCAGCACGCGAACGCGTGAGACCAGCGTAGCGCAGGTGTTCAAGGTTCTGGTCACGCTCTGGCGTCCCAGCTTTCGAATGACGCCTTCCGGCTGCAGTGACACCCACCGATCTCGCCATCTTTCGCAAACGAACGTTTCGCGGGCAGCCCGGACCGCGCGCTGGCACCTCCTACGCGTTCGTACTGGAAAACAGGATGGTGAGGGTGAAATACCGGGACGAGCCCGGTCACTAATGTTGCGTCATTCAATAACCGGAGTGACCGACATGAAGAACCTGACCAAAACCGGCCTCGCGTTCGCCGCCGCCTTCTCCCTCTTCTCGGCAATCGGTCCCGCGTCGGCCGAGCCCCTGAAGAATATCGTCCTGGTGCATGGCGCATGGGTCGATGCATCCGGCTGGAAGCCGGTCTACGAGATTCTCACCAAGGAAGGCTTTCATGTCACCATGGTGCAGGAGCCCGAAACCTCGTTCGCGGATGATGTGACCGCGGCGAAGCGGGTCCTCGATCTCCAGGATGGTCCGACGCTGCTCGTCGGGCACAGCTACGGCGGGTCGATCATCACCGAGGCTGGCGTTCATCCGAAGGTTGCGGGTCTGGTCTACGTCGCGGCGCACGCGCCCGATGTCGGCGAAGACGAAAGCGCGCTCGGCAAGAAGACACCTAGTGTGCTCGCAAAGACCGAAGGCGCCATCAAGATCACGCCGGACAAGTTCACGTATCTCGATCCAACGCAGTTTCCGAAGCTGTTCTCACCCGATCTGCCGCGTGAGCGGGCCGAGTTCGTCGCGCGATCCCAGGTTCTCGCCGCCGCGCAAGTCTTCAGCACGCCGCTGACCGCGGCAGCGTGGAAGACCAAGCCCAGCTGGGGCATCGTCGCCGGCAGCGACCAGATCATCAATCCGGATCTCGAGCGCTGGTACTACGAGCGCGCCAAGAGCCATACCACCGTGATCCCGGGCGCCAGTCACTCCGTCTACGAGTCGCATCCGAAAGAAGTGGCGGCGATCATCACCAAGGCAGCCCACACCGTCCAGCAAACGACGGCCACCGCTCGCTGACGGATTCATGCAGCAGTCTGCGCGTTCTGGCGGGAGCCGCATGGGCGTTCCGCCAGAGCGGCCAATTTGCCAGATCAGGAATTCTCCAAATGTTGACGTCCATCAACGCCGAGACCAGACCCGCGGCCAATTGGCAACGCGGCCGCGCAGCGCGCGACGCCCGCATCGAGGCCGGCTCG
>NZ_JAEMSD010000484.1 GCF_016462955.1 Bradyrhizobium sp.
GAAGGCGGCCAGGTCTCGCTGTCGCCCTGTTTTACCCTGCACGAGGTCGACTATGGCGCCGGCGGCGTCATCGCCATTCGCGTCCACCGGACGTTCTCACTAGAGGCGAAGCTGCATTTCACCGTCGTCGAACGTCCCGCGATCGGCTCGGTCCGCGTGTTCGACCGCGCCGGCGACAGCGGCGAGCTCGTCTATCTCGCAACCAATGAGGTCGACGCGAAGGAGTGGCTGACGCGCCATGGCTATCCGGACGCGGTGCTCCAGGAAGTGACTGCCGACGAGGTCGGCGCGGGCGCCGTCGAAGGGAGGGCAGCATGAACGCTTCTCTCCCGCAGGACGTGAGCTCCGGAAATCCGGAGGTCGAGTACGGACGCAGTGCCGAGAATTTCCTCGCAGCCCGCGTGGGCGAAACCGCCTTCGCGATGCTGCCGGCGCGCGGTGGCGGGCACTATCTCGCATCGGGCTGGCGCATCGGCCGGCCGATCGCGGAATGGCACCGCGCCGACTTCTACGGCCATTCCGGCGCGCTGGCGGACGAGGCGGCATTCCGATCGAAGGTTGCTGAAAACGCCGAGCATCAGCGCGAAAAGCGTGCGCTCGGTCGCAAGGACGTGCGGTTCGCGGCGAACACGCCGTGGGGCGCCTCGCAAGGCGCCACCCTCTACGCCGACGGTGTGGTCCGCCACTCGACCGCGGGCCACGGCGGCTTCCACCTCTCCGCCGAGCGCAACCGCAGGGTCCATGCCATGCTCTGCTCAAAGGGCGGCTGGTACGAAGAAGACGCCGAATGGGCCGCCGTTGCGATCACCTTCCCGCATCTCTTCACGGCGTTTGAACGCCGCTGCGCCGAGAGAACGATCAAAGACAGCTGGCCCGACGCCTGGGAGACGATCTTTGGCACGACCCTCCAGCCAGGCGAGTCCCGCGAAAAGGATCGCCGCGTCTTCGACCACGCGCATGCACGGGACTGGATTGTTGTGTCCGCCATCACGTCCAAGCGCGAGAGCGGTTTTGTCGAGGTCGTTGCGACGATCGGCGGGAAGCGAGGGCCCGGAACTGAGGAGCGCCGCTTCCTCGTCCCCTCCGGCGAGTATCACGTCGGCCGCTTCGGCTTCGTGATCGATGAGGCGCGTCACCGCCTCTACGGCGGCCCATCAGACTTCGCCGGATGGAGGTGACCCATGCCCTGGCCCCTTTTTGCCAAAGCTTTCGGTTGGCTTGCGGCGACTGACGAGGACGGCGACACGCCGATCCTCGTTGTCTGGCATCCCAGGCTCAGACGGCACTTCACTGGCTCCGATGCCTGGAGGCGCGCCGTGCGGGCGTCCATCCACGCGCCGCAGCCTGACCCGGCCGATGCTGACAGAAAGGAGGGGCAGTCATGAACGCCTACCTTGTCGCCGTGAAGCTCCTCGCGCATGCCTACCATAATCCCGCAAGCGCCATCGCCGGCGCAAGCGATGGCATCCTCGCAGACATGCGCAAGCACGCCGGCGCCAAGTCAGCGCTCATCGACTGTGCGGCCATCGGCGACGCCATCCCGTCGTCGAGCGTCTACAGGCCGAATGCCGCCTTCCCCGTATCGTCTACGGGGACGGTGTAATGATCGAGCCCCCGGACCGACGTCTCCTGCTCACGCGCATGGAAGCCGAGCAAGCCGAGACGAAGCGCCATCTGGGCGTCATCGAACGTCAGATCGCGGCACGAGCCGAACGGCTGACAAACACCGACCGGGCGAGGAGCCGGCAGCACCGCCGGACCGCATCGAGCTGGACGAATGCGGATGAGCGGCTGTTTCAGCAGCATGTCGCGGAGCTCGCCTTGGCCCGTCGTGGCGAGATCGACGCCCTCACGCGAAAGCTCGATCGGCAGGAGACGGCGATCGCCGAGTTTCGGACGCACCATCGCGTTTCCGCTGCGTGACGGTGAGAGACCAACGATCCACCTATTGGAGCGCGAGCGGCGCGCGCGGACCCTTCATGTCGAGACGGAGAGTTCAGCAGTTTTGGCCCGACCTCTCACGGTTTCGGCGGCGTACTGACCCTTGGCCGACGCTCCCTCGGTTTGGGCTGCGGTCTGAACCGGCCGCGGTCCGCTTCAAGGGCAAGTCGCGAGGCGATCGGCGGCCGCCGTCTCGCGATGGTTGGTCGCGTGCTTCGCAGGCCTGAGGGCCCGCTCGCCCGCAACTCACCTATGCTCGCCTTGGCAGCCGCCGCCCCCTGAAGCGGCCCGCTGAAGCCGGTTCTGGTCGACCGCACCCGAGGGAGCGCTGGCAAAGGGCCGATCGCTCTCAAGGCGAAACCGAGAAAGGATCTCACCATGACCAAAACTGCTCGTTCCTCTCGCGCCAGCGCCCGTGTCATCCCGCTTCGCAAGGGCACCACGCTCGAGATGGTCCGGCTCGCCTGTCCCGATTCGGCGCAGGCGCAGCGCATCTCCGAAAGCTTCGGCCTCGCAATCCTGGACAGCGACGGTATCCGAGATCTGCATGAGCGGTTCATCGTCGAAACCGCCGACGCGCTCAAGGATGGCCTGAGCGAACGCGCCATGCAAATCCACCTTCAACGGATCGTCGGTGCTTATGTCGGATCGGCGCACGGCGCCGGCCAGTTCTACACCCGAGCAGTCACTGAAGCGCGAGATGCGACCGCCAAGCTCGCCAACGACAGCCGCGATGAGGACCTCGATGGTCCGGTCGGCTTCGATAGCCAGGCACAGCGCAAGCGTGAATTCGCCGCCGACATGGGCGCGCAGGCTCACGCGCTTCGCATGGCTGCCGAAGGCGCCGTCGCCGCCTACGAACGGGTCGTCGGTGAGACCTGGAAGCCTTTCGAGCGTCCCATCGACAACACGACCGACACCGTCGGCCGGAAAGCGGCCAAGGTGCAGATGTCGGCGTTCGACTAACCGCCAGCGCGGGGCCTCGAGCCCCGCGCCCCTTCCACAGAAGCCACCTGACGGGCCGGTCCGCGCGACCGGCCCCTTTTTTCGTATCGACGCTGCAACAAAGCGAGCCGCCGCCCGTGCTGCTCGCCATCGTCGGCCCCTCCCGGTCCGTGGTCCTGCGCCGGGCTCGACGTCCGCGCAACGGCTTCGCCGTCCTTCGCGCTGCTTCGGCCCTTCGGGTGCGCGGACTTTGAGCCCGGCTGTGGCGGACCCCGTGAGGAGCCGCGATGAGCGCGGCCTCCCGAACGGAGGTTATTAGAATGAGCAAGAACGGAGAAAAATCGCGAGGCGACCTGTACGCCCGCATCACGGACCGCATCATCGTCGAGCTCGAACGCGGCGTGCGCCCCTGGGTTCAACCTTGGACCGCCGCGAATATGGCGGACCGCATCACCCGACCGCTCCGACACAACGGCCAGCCCTACACGGGCATCAACGTCTTGCTGCTTTGGTCAGAAGCCATCGCGCGCGGCTTCCGCTCGCCGATGTGGATGACGTTCAAGCAGGCCAGTGAACTTGGCGCGCATGTCCGCAAGGGTGAGACCGGCAGTACTGTGGTGTATGCGAGCCGCTTCACCAAGAGGGAGACCGACGCTCACGGCGACGAAGTCGAACGGGATATCCCCTTCCTCAAAGCCTATACCGTCTTCTGCGTCGATCAAATCGATGGCTTGCCCGTGCATTACTACGGTCGGCCGCCCGTCGTCGCATCACCGATCGAGCGCAACGCGCACGCCGACGCTTTCTTTGCCAACACCGGCGCGATTGTTCGCCACGGCGGCTCGACGGCGTTCTACGCGCCCTCGTCCGATCACATTCAGATGCCGCCGATCGAAAGTTTTCGCGACACGGCTTCCTATGTCGCCGTCAGAGCCCATGAGACCGTGCACTGGACTGCTCCCGCTCACCGCGTTAATCGCGATCTCAGCCGTTACGGCAAGGATCGGAGCGAACGCGCGCGCGAAGAGCTTATCGCCGAACTCGGCAGCTGCTTCCTCTGCGCTGATCTCGGGATCTCTCCTGAACTGGAACCTCGGCCGGATCATGCAAGCTACCTCGCGTCGTGGTTGGAGCTCTTGTCTAATGAGAAGCGCTTCATCTTCTCGGCTGCCGCGCATGCACAACGCGCCGTTGCCTATCTGCACGACCAGCAGCCGAAGGCAGCAGACGTCGAGGAGGCAGCATGATTAGCGCGCCGCGATCGGCGCCGACGCTTGCCGGCCCTTGCTTATCTGGCGACTAATGCAGAGACCGCAGCCCCTTGCTTGGCCGCTGCGGCCAGCGCTCCTTCATTTCTTGTGCTGCGCGACCGGACGTTCTTGCTCGCCTTTTTTCGAGGTTGGACGACGTTCGGGCTTTGCACGGGTCGTCGAATTTGCCTAGCAAATCTCGCTCGCGGCCTGCGGGTTCACCTTGCGGGCCGCGTAACTCCTGACGGCGAGTTGCGCTTGCGTTCCTGCTTCGGGCCTCGACCAGCAAGCCTTTAGGAATTGCCAGATGTGTGGTGAGCGGTGATCGGGTTCTTTCCTCGGTCTGGGTTTCGATGATCGCAATTCGTGTTCCTCGACCGTTTCTTCTGGCACACCCACGTCGTCCTCGATTGGCATGTCTGACCGAAGGGCGTCGTCGCTTAGGCGCCGCCTCGCTCTTACCCCCGCAACAGCCGGTTACGACTTTCTTCCCCTGGATCGCTGCGCGTCCATTCCTCGCGGAAATCAAGAAAGTCGTGCCCTGGCTGCCCTCTACTGCGTGCCGGCCCCTGCGGGGTGCGGGTCGACCGCCTCCGGTCTGTCGCCAGCCATCGAGGCCGCGATGGGCGCGGCCCGGGAAACTGAAAAGGACACCACAATGGCAACCATCGGCACCTTCACCTCGATCGGCAACGGCTTCACCGGCACGGTTCGTACCCTCGCGCTCAATGCCAGGGCCAAGCTGGTTCGGGTCGATAACCCCTCGGACAAGGGACCGCACTTCCGCATCTTCGCCGGTAATGTCGAGCTGGGAGCGGCTTGGCAGAAGACCGCCAGGGACACCGAGCGCGATTACCTCTCGGTCAAGCTGGACGACCCGAGCTTCCCGGCTCCGATCTACGCCACCCTGATCGAGGTGGAAGGCCAGGAAGGTCTCCAGC
>NZ_JAEMSD010000485.1:0-2619 GCF_016462955.1 Bradyrhizobium sp.
CGATTTCATCCATCCGGAACTTTTCCAGGAGCAGGGCTCGCAGGCGCCGCAATTCGCCGCCTTCGTCTCCTCTGTGATCGAATCCGGCGTGAAGCCGGAGCAAATGGGCGGCATCCGTTCGCGGCTCAAGGAGATCGGGCTCGAGCCTTACGACTGCCTGTCGCCTGCGCTGATGGACGCGATCGCCACTCACGTGGCGAAGGCCAAGGCCGCCTAGGAAAACCGCCTGGGATGGCCGTCTTAACCGTCCGACCGCCCACCATCTTCGGCTCGCTGGCGCCCGTCGCCGCCAGCGAGCCGCACGGGTCCCCCGCCGCCGGGACCATTGCGGCGCGAGGCCGCCTCTTCTGCACCACGCGTGAGTAAGGGCCATCGGCTCCTCAGTCCTGGTCTCTGAATGACTGCGCAGGACCGTCCGCTTCCTGCTTGAAGTTCGCGGTGCTCTGCGTCTCCCTCCCTCGACTGAGGCCTACTGCTTCGTCCGTTCGGTCCAACCGGCGGACGAAGCTTTTTTCGTTGCGCCGATTTGATGCGCCACGTGGCGGACGACTCGCCCTGCTTTTGACAAACCGTCGATGCAATCTTTTCCCGGTGAACACACTCGGCTGTGAACGCCGGGTCGAGGCGATCCCTGCTAGGGTCGCGCCGTCACGATGCCGCACGACGTACAATCAAATAAGAAGAAAACGGGAGGTATCGAGCACATTCAGACATCGCGACCTGCGTTCCTGCCTCCCTCCGGGATTTGCCCGCGCGGGACCACGGCGGGATGTGGCGAGACGACGCACGAACCGTCGCCGACCGGCGTCGGCGGACTTTGAATTTGGCATGCTTATGAAGAGCGAGGCACGATCATGATCAAGGTGAAGATCAACGGCCAGGAACAGAGCTGGGACGGCGACCCGGATCTCCCGCTACTCTGGTTCCTGTGTGACGAGGCCGGGCTGACCGGCACCAAATACGGCTGCGGCCAAGCCCTGTGCGGCGCCTGCACGGTCATCGTCGACAAGCAGGCCGTGCGCGCCTGCATCACCTCCGTCAATGACGTCGCCGGACGCGATGTCACCACGATCGAGGGATTGCATCCGAACGGCGATCACCCCGTGCAGAAGGCCTGGCGTCAGGTCAACGTGCCCCAATGCGGCTTCTGCCAGGCCGGCCAGATCATGCAGGCGGCCGCTCTCCTGATGGAGAATCCCAAACCCTCCCATGACCAGATCCGCGAGGCGATGGCCGGCAACATCTGCCGCTGCGGCTGCTACCAGCGCATCGAGAACGCCGTCCATCTCGCATCGACGGGAGTGTGACATGAATTTCATCGACAATCCCCGCAGGCTTCACAGCTTTGAGAAGCATATCAGGGTCGAGAAGATCTCGCGCCGCAGCATCCTGAAGGGGCTCGGCGTCACCGGCGGCTTCGTGCTCGCCTCCCCCGTGATGTCGCGCCGGGCGCTGGCCTATGAAACCGGCGCCGGTAAAATGCCGCACGGCGTCGTGGTCGACCCGCGCGTTTTCGTTTCCGTCGCACCTGACGGCATCGTCACCATCATCGGGCACCGTGCGGAAATGGGCACCGGCGTGCGCACCAGCCTGCCGCTGATCGTCGCCGAGGAGATGGAAGCCGACTGGTCCAGAGTCAAGGTGCAGCAGGCCCATGGCGACGAGGCCAAGTTCGGCAACCAGGATACCGACGGCTCGCGCAGCACGCGGCACTACCTGATCCCGATGCGCCAGATCGGCGCCTCCGCCCGCACCATGCTGGAGCAGGCTGCGGCGAAGCGCTGGGGCGTACCGGCCACCGAAGTCAAGGCGGTCAACCACGAGGTCGTCCACAGTGCCAGCGGACGCAAGCTCGGCTTCGGCGAGCTGGCTGCCGACGCCGCCAAGGAATCGGTGCCCAGCATCGAAGGCCTCAAGCTGAAGGACCCCAAGACCTTCCGCTATCTCGGCAAGGGTCAGGTCGGCATCGTCGATCTCCACGACATCACCACCGGCAAGGCGCGGTACGGGGCGGACGTCCGCTTGCCCGGCATGAAATATGCCGCAATTGCCCGCCCGCCGGTGACCGGCGGCAAGCTGGTCTCGTTCGACCCGGAGGCGGCGCTGAAGGTCCCTGGCGTCGAGAAGGTGATGCAGGTGCGCGGCTGGCCGTGGCCGTCGAAATTCCAGCCGCTCGGCGGGGTCGCCGTGATCGCGCGCAACACCGGCGCGGCGATCAAGGGCCGCGACGCCTTGAAGCTGGTCTGGGACGACGGCCCCAACGCCAAATACGACTCCGTCGCCTATCGCAAGGAGCTCGAAGAGGCCTCGCGCAAGCCCGGGCTCGTTCTGCGCAAGGAGGGCGATGCGGAGGCTGCCCTGAAGAGCGCCGACAAGGTCATCGTCGGCGAGTACTACCTGCCGCATCTCGCTCACGTCGCCATGGAGCCGCCGGTCGCGGTTGCCGACGTCAAGGGCGACAAGGCGGAAATCTGGGCGCCGGTGCAGAGTGCCGGCGGCACCCGCGAGGACGTCGCCAAGACGCTCGGCATTCCCGAGGCCAACGTCACCGTCAACGTGACGCTGCTCGGCGGTGGGTTCGGCCGCAAGTCTAAATGCGACTTTGCGTTGGAGGCCGCG
>NZ_JAEMSD010000485.1:2629-5072 GCF_016462955.1 Bradyrhizobium sp.
GAGCTCGGCGCGCCCGTGAAGGTACAGTGGACGCGGGAGGACGACATCCATAACGGCTTTCTGCACACCGTCTCGGTCGAGCGGATCGAGGCCGGTCTCGACAAGAGCGGCAAGGTGATCGCCTGGCGGCACCGCAGCGTGGCCCCGAGCATCGCGTCGACTTTTGCCGCCGGCGCGGTGCATCAGGCTCCGTTCGAGATCGGCATGGGCCTCGTCGACATGCCCTTCGAGATCGCCAACATCTCCTGTGAGAACCCGGAAGCGGCCGCGCATACCCGCATCGGCTGGTTCCGTTCGGTCTCCAACATCCCGCATGCCTTCGCGGTGCAGTCGATGGTCGGCGAGATCGCGCATGCGACCGGCCGCGACCAGAAAGAGACGTTGCTCGATCTGATCGGATCGCCTCGCATCGTCAAGCCTGATGTGAAGGATCTCTGGAACTACGGCGAGCCCCAGGAGAGCTACCCGATCGACACCGCACGCTTGCGCAAGGTGGTCGAGCTGGTCGCCGAGAAGGGCGAGTGGGGACGCAAGGTGCCGAAAGGCCACGGTCTCGGCATCGCCGCCCACCGCAGCTTCGTCAGCTACATCGCGACCATCGTCGAGGTCGCGATCGACAACAAGGGAAAGCTGACGGTGCCACGGGTCGACACGGCGATCGACTGCGGGACCTATGTCAACCCCGAGCGCATCGCCTCGCAGATCGAGGGCGCCGCGATCATGGGGCTGAGTCTCGCCAAATACGGCGAGATCACCTTCAAGGACGGCAAGGTCCAGCAGAAGAACTTCGACGACTTCCAGGTCGTCAGGATGGACGACTCCCCGTTGGTGACCAACGTCTACATCGTGCCGCCGGCATCGGACACGCCGCCAAGCGGCGTCGGCGAGCCCGGGGTTCCCCCGTTCGCGCCGGCCCTGATCAATGCAATCTTCGCCGCGACGGGAAAACGTATCCGCGCGCTTCCGATCGGCAAGCAATTGGAGGCTTGAGCTGGAAACCAAAGCGTGAGGCGGAACACAAGGCGCCTCACGCCGTTTTCACCGATCTGACAGGAGCAGATCGATGACCAACATCTCAAAGGCGCTCGCAGTCCTGCTGTCGGGCGCCTTTCTTTTGACGGCCTCCGGCGCATTCGCCCAAGGCAGCACGCCGCCGCCGACCAGCGCCACGCGCCCCGGCACGCCGGACCAGACCTCGCTGCCCAACGCCAATGCCCCGCCCGCCTCGACCACCCAGACCACGGGGCAGCACAATCCGGATCCGAAGATCCGTGAAATGAACCAGAAGGAAAAGGACAAGGTCGATCGTATGGGCAAATAGCGATCTGAGGCATTGCCCGCGTCGTGCCATCCCGGCCGGCAACTATCCGCGTCTCACACGAATGCGGCGGACGTTGCCGTCCGCCGCATTCGCCCCCACGCTCCGCGTCTTTCGATCCGCCTGCGGAGCTATTTCTTCAGGGCAAACACCCAGACGACCCCGCCCTGCGGCACGTTGGCTTCGATGCCGATGTTATTGGTCACGAGCGCATCCTGGATGCGCTGTGCATCCACGCCCCACCCTGACTGGATCGCGATGTACTGCGTGCCGTCGATCTCGTAGGACACCGGCATGCCGACGATGCCGGAGTTGGTCTTTTGCTCCCACAGCAGTTCGCCGGTCTTGGCATGGAAGGCACGGAAATAGCGGTCGTTGGTCCCGCCGACGAAGACCAGATCGCCCGCGGTCGCGGTGACCGATCCGAACAGTTGCGATTTGGGGAAGTTGTGCTGCCAGACCTTCTTGCCCGTGGCGGGATCCCAGGCCTGGAGCTCGCCGAAATGATCGGCGCCGGGCTTCGTCGTCAGGCCGATGTCTTCCGGTTTGGTGCCGAGCCAGAGCTCGCCCGGCTTGAGCGCGACCTTCTCGCCGGTGAAGCCACCGCAGAAGTTCTCGTTGGCCGGCACGTAGACGAGGCCGGTCCTCTGGCTGTAGGCGGCCGACGGCCAGTCCTTGCCGCCCCATAGCGATGGACAGAACTCGACGCGCTTGCCCATCACCGGCTTGTGCGCGGGATCCACGATCGGCTTGCCGGTTTCGTCGATGCCCTTCCAGACGTCGGTAAAGACGAACGGCCAGCCGGCGACGTAATTGATCTTGGTCGGCGTTCGCTCGAGCACCCAGAAGATCGCGTCGCGGCCCGGATGCACCAGACTCTTGATGGTGCGGCCGTTGCGCTGCAAATCGATCAGCATCGGCGCCTCGACCTCGTCCCAATCCCAGGAATCGTTCTGATGATATTGGTGGTAAGCCTTGATCTTGCCGGTGTCGGGATCGAGCGCGAGCACCGAGGATGTGTAGAGATTGTCGCCGGGATGCGAGTCGCCTGGCCACGGCGCCGCGTTGCCGACGCCCCAATAGATCGTCTTGGTTTCCTTATCGTAATTGCCGGTCATCCAGGCC
>NZ_JAEMSD010000486.1 GCF_016462955.1 Bradyrhizobium sp.
CAGAGCAACGTGATCCGATGGCAGATTTCTTCAATCTCTTCGCAAGAGCAGTGGTGAGGGCCAACCTCGATAAGGTAGAGCAGGCAGCCGCTTTCCTTTGGTGGGCGGAGAAAAGAGACCGAAAGCCGTCGGCCTCAATTCCAGAGGTTTGTGCCTATTTCGCCGAAGCTCGTCTGCCGAAGCCAAACAGCACGAGACTAGATAACGATTTTCGTAAATCGAAGTTAGTAAGTCGCGCGAATGGTACTCGGTTTCGGCTCTCCCACAGAGGCCTTGAATGGGGAGCTGAACTGTTCGGCGTCTTTGCGATGGACGAGAGTGTCGAGGCCGAAAGGACAGCCGAGAGCGTCGTTTCCGACATTGATTTAACGCGGTGCCCCTACATCAGTGACGGTGACCTTGCCGATGCCCGAAAAATGGCTGAGCTGCATGTCGCGTTGTTCTCGTTGGAGAACTCAGTCCGACGCCACATTGAGAAGATTTTGACAGCGAGTCTCGGTGATACTTGGTGGGATCAGGCAGCTTCGGCGCCAATGAAGCGTAAGGAGCAAGAGCGTCGCGGAAACGAGGCTCAAAACAAATGGATACCTTCTCGATCAACCTACGGTCCGCTGTATTCGTTGGATTGGCCAGACCTCGCCACGTTGATCAGGAAGTACGAGGACCTGTTTCGAGCGTCCATTGGAGACATCAACTTCCTCCACCGGTTCATTGATCTTGGCAACCTCCGCAACGTGGTCGCTCATAACGGCGTGATCGACGAGCCCATGCAATTCCGTCGAGTGGAGCTCGCGCTCCACGATTGGATTAAACAGGTAGGCTAAGCAGCTGGGATTAAGACTAGATACAAAGTGCAGCGGCCGGTCGCCGACACCGGTGTATTCTGACCGACCCAATCAAATTGCTGGGGAATGCGGGGATTATCAGCGAGACTAACTCTCCCGAATCACTATTGCAAGTTGTGTATTGCCTCGACTTCAAATTGGAGGGACTTTCGTGTCGGCCAAATTGCGCATCAAAGCCAAAGGTATTGAAATCGAGTGGGAGGGCGAAGTTGAGTTCCTCAAAGCCGAGGTGCCCGATCTTATCGCCTCCATCATTGAAGCGATTGGTCCAGGATTACCGGATGAGACCGACGAGGGCGATGAAAGTGCGGCAAGCCTGTCAAATGGAGCGGGGGCGTCGGGCCGATTCACCACAGCCTCCGCTGCTGCAAAGCTACAGGCCAAATCTGCCAGTGAATTGTTCAAGGCCGCGTTGTTGAAGCTGCAGATGAGCGATGGCGTCGAGCCAGCCTCTCGTTCGCAGATACACGAAGAAATGAAGTTGGCGCCGCGCGTCTATAAGCCTTCGATGCATAAGAACTTGAGCCAGACCATTGGAAGCCTGATGGACCAAGGCGAGATAAACGAACCCTCCACGGGAAACTACGTCCTGTCGGACTCGATGCATGATCAGCTTTCACAGCGGTTTAAGTCGTGACGCTTCTTCGCGAAAGCTTGGCTCGTCGCAACGTTTCGAAGACAGACAAGTATCTTCTAATCGTCGCGATGCACGATGGTCCTATGAAGTCAAATGACATCAGGGCTGTGGCCCGCCAAAATGGCTGGAGAGAAGGGGCGAATAGCGTACCAGGCGACTATCTCAAGCAGACAACAAACGCGATCTACGTACCAACTGGTTGGACTGTCACGGAGGCTTGCAAGAAAAGTCTCGCCAATCGCGGATTGATGAATCCTGCTGGGGTGCTGACGCCGGTTACGGAGGCTCTCGAACGTTACCTAACCGATGTACACGATCCAGAGAATGCACGCTTTGTCGAGGAAGCTATTCAGTGCGTGAAGAACAAGGCCTACCGGTCAGCCATCGTGCTGACTTGGGTAGGCGCCGTATATTTGCTGTACCAACACGTCCTTAAGAACAAGCTTCGCGAATTCAACCAGGAGGGACACCGACGTTTTCAAAAAAACGGCTGGAGCAATGTCACCGATGTAGACGATCTCGCCAACGCTGTTAAGGAATCTGTCTTCCTGAATATGCTTGAGCACATCGATGTACTGACGAAAGCAGACGCAAAGGAACTGCAGAATTGTCTCGATCGGCGAAATACCGCTGGCCATCCCAATTCGGCATCTTTCGAGGAAGTGACGGTTGGCGCTCATATCCACGAGTTGATCGCGAGGGTCTACGCTAAGTATTGACGGCGACCGTCCACTTGCTGCGCGCCACCCCTTATGCCGAACTCGAGAGTTGGTAACAGTGCCGATCCTGCAGTTGAGCCAACGAACACGACATCGATGCCGTCGAGGTTACGCATTACGAGGTGGTGCAATGGCTGCCGCTGATCCAACAAGGCCTTAGGGATGACTGAGAAGCCGCAGCCGGGCGCGCCCGCCCTCGAAAAAGGGCTGGACCTTCTGGAGTCGCTGGCAGGCGCCTCACGCGGCCTGAGCCAGAAGCAGCTTGCCGAACGCGTCGGGCGCTCCGTCAGCGAGATCTTCCGGATGCTGGTGGCGCTGGAGCGGCGGGGCTATGTCGCGCGCGACCCCGCGACCGGTGAATACACCTTGACGCTGAAGCTGTTCCGGATCGCCTCGCAATTCCCGCCGACCGAGCGGCTGCTGAAGGCGGCGCTGCCGGTGATGGAGCAGCTGGCCTCGCGCGTGCAATTGTCCTGTCATCTCACGGTGCTGCACGGCGAGCAGTTCATGGTGATCGCCCGGATCGAGCCGGAATGGCTGATGGGCTGGTCGGTCAAGGTCGGCGCGGTGTTTCCGCTCACCCAGCAATACGCCTCGGCCAAGGTGCTGGCGGCCTTCCAGCTCGAGGGCCGGCGCGAAGAGCTGGCGCAGGTCATCGCGACCAATGACCGGATCAGCCCGAAGAAGGCGCTTGCGGCGCTCGACCGCATCTCGGCGGAGGGAGGAAACTTCTCCAACGACGACGGCTATACGCGCATCCTTGCCTATAGCTGCCCGATCATCGAAGCCTCCGGCCGCGCTGTGGCCGCGATGACCGTCCCGCTGGTGAAGCAGGAACAAATCCCAGCCGCGGAAGCCAGCACCATCGCCGCCGAGTTGCGGAGCGCGGCCAGGATCGTCTCCGAGAAGATCGGCGGCGTTGCCTAGGCGTGATGAGATCGGGTCACTCCCTCTCCCGCTTGGGAGCAGGGCAACCGCGTATGGCTTTTTTGAAAGACCTGAGCACGCGCCTCGCCCTTCGAGACGACCGCTTCGCGGTCCCTCAGGGTGAGGCTAAGCAGCATCGGTGCTCGTTGAGACTGGTGCGACGCACTCGGTCCTCATCCTGAGGGCCCGCCAACGGCGGGCGTCTCGAAGGATGGCCACAGCGAAATCGCTTCCATATGCGATTGCCCTGCGCTCACGGGAGAGGGTTGGGGAGAGGGTGTTCCGCAATGGGACACTCCCCCAGAGGAGAAAGCCCTCACCCGCGCCTTGCGCGACCTCTCCCGCAAGCGGGAGAGGTTGCACCGAGCCCGTAGAACCGGGTCTGCTGCTTTCACCCTTCTTGTTTCTCTTCTGCGCTTTTCCCGTCGGAGCTTTTCGAGCGCTCTTCGAACCGATCGGCGCCCTTGGCCAGATCGTGCCCCATCCGGCTCTCGTTCTTCGCTTCGTCCTTGGACGCCGCTTCACGCAAGCCTTCGGCGGCCTGTTGCCCTGCCTTCGATGATTTTCGTTCGTCATCCATTGGTGGCTCCTTCCTGACAGGACGCCTCCCAGGAATCTCGCTGGTCCCGGATTGGACGTACCAGCGTTCCAATGAGATCGCCGAGACATTGTTCCTCGTCCCTTCGACGCTCTCGTCGAGCCGCGGCACACCCGCCGAACCGCCGGCATCGATGCGCCAAGCGCACTTCGACGGGCCGGTGCTCATCACCCAAGATCGTGAAGCTCCTTGCCGAGCGGCGGCGTCAGCCGGAAATCGGAAAAAGCGACCTCCAGTCCGGACCGCTCCGGCGTGCAAGCCATGGGTCCGACAAGATAGGAGGCGCTCTGGGCGAATGGCGCAAGCCGCATCAGGGGCCATATCTTGCCATCGCTCGATGCCTGCAAACGAAGGACGCCATGCGCAATCGTGACGCGCAGCCGGAAGTCGCCGGGGTCGTGCTCATAGGGGGCTGTTGCCCAGTCCGATTGCCCCGCAGTCAGCACGCTGGACAGCATGGCACGCCCGTCCGAAAACTCTATGCCAGCCTTGAGCCAGCGCCGTTCGTCGATGCGCACCATCAGGCCCGCCTGATCATAGAGCGCCTTGAAATGACCTCGGACGCGAAGCTCGGCCGTGAACGCATCTCCCGCCTGAAAGGCGAGGAAGTGTCCGCTATCGCGGATGAAGCCGTAATGCGTTTCGCGCCAGAAATCGGTGGCCTGGTCCGTTTCCAGCCCGAGATAGTTGTCCCTTTCGGACCATTTTCTCGGCTCGTTCAACCAGACGCCGCCAGACTGACCAAACATGCCTCATGCTCCATCGAACGCCAGTGCACCACCTGAGCACACTCGTCTGTCCGCGCCCAGGTCCGCCTGGGGCCACGAGCGGTCACGCCTGGCCGATCGACAGATGTGCGCTTCTAATCCTGCGGAGGCGGAGGTGCCTTGATGCGTCCGCGCCTTACGCCAGCGTCGTCCCGCCGTCCACGACCCAGGCCGCGCCATTCACGTGCGCGGCCTCGCCGGACGCGAGGAAAGCAACGACGTTCGCGACATCCTGCGGCCGGCCATGCGCCGTCGCACGGCTTTGGCGCAATGCAATGCCGCCGTCGCGCGCCTGGCCTTCCAATTCGCGGATCATGCGCGACTCCACCGGTCCGGGCAGAACCGCGTTGACCCTGATCCTGGTCCCCGCGACATCGAGCGCCGCCGTGCGTGTCAGCCCGAGCACGGCGTGCTTGGAGGCGACATAGCCGGCGAGGCCTGCGCGCCCCCGGATCGCCGAGGTCGATGCGGTGTTGATGATGGCTCCGGTGCCACGCTGCATCATTCTTGCGATCACGTGCTTGAGGCCGAGAAAAACGCCCTTGACGTTCACCTGCAGCAATTGATCGAAGGTTTCG
>NZ_JAEMSD010000003.1:0-27984 GCF_016462955.1 Bradyrhizobium sp.
GCCGTGATGCTCTATGTCATCCTCTACGGTTTTGCGGTGATGCGGGGCGCAATCTCCGAGCCAATCATGGAATTTGCCTCGCGGGCGATGCGAATCGTGGTCGTGGTTCTACTCGCGACCAACTCGAGCGCGTTCCAGCAATACGTCACGGGCCTGTTCTTCGATTCCTTACCGAAGGAGATCGGCAATGCCTTGGCGGGTGCCGGACTGAACACCAATTCCGGAGCTCCATTCGACCAGCTTCTTTCCAAAGGGATCGACGTCGCCAACCGAATCTACGAGCAAGCCGGTCTCACCAACATCGCACCTGCGCTGATTGCCGCCATTCTCCTGGTCTTTGTGGCCGTTGGCTCTTTCTTGCAGTTTGCCATCCTGCTCTATGCCAAGGTTGGTCTGGGCGTTGTGATCGCGCTCGGCCCGATCTTCATTGCGCTTGGATTATTTGAGGCTACGCGCCCATTTACAGAGGCCTGGCTTCGGCAGGTCGCGAATTTCGTGATCCTGCTGGTGCTGGTGGTCGCTCTGGTCGGGTTGATGTTGACGACCGTCAGCGGCTTTATCGATAGATTCGCGGCAAACGCCGGCACGGCCGGCGAGATGGTGGTGGCCGCGGTCGCCATCAGCGCGGTGCTCGGTCTGTCCGGATACATCGCGCTTCAACTGCCTGTTATCGCAGGCGGTCTCGCCGGGGGCGGCGCTTCGCTCGCCAGCCGGCTGGTCACAAGCCCAATGATTGCCAACGCCACGGCGGCCGCCAGCGGCGCTTATGCCGGCGCGCGCTGGTCAGCCAGCCGCGGTCTCGCCGCAGTAAGAGCCAGCCGGCAGGGCGGCAGTATGCGGCGCACCCGATCGCCGGGGACTACGGCGGCCTAAGCAATTGATCGCCGGCAACAGGCGACAGAGAAACACAGGGGCATCAGAACGATGTGGCGTCGACTATTCATCATCTGCGTTATCGCAGTTCAGCTTGGCGGCTGCGCGAGCTGGTCAAAGGGGCCGCCATCATGTGATGGCCAGGCTCGCCGGCCGCTCAATCGTTCGCTGTGGGATTGGGAGACGGGTACGCCATTGGCGACACCGGAGCCGGCACCTCCGCCATCCGCGCCGGCACCAGCCATCCGCAAAGGCGAGACCAGCCCGGCAGCGCCCTCCACGCAACTGGCTGCATCGGGCCCCCAGGCCGACATTGAAGCCTCTTACCGTTCCTGCGGCAAGGAGGCGTGAGATGGTCGGGCACGATGACCTCAAAGCCTATTTTGACAATGCGCGTCGATGGGAGCAGGATCTGTTGCTGGCGGCCCATCGCTCGCGCAAAACGGCATGGGTGATTGCCGCGGGCGCCTGCGCATTGGCGATCGCCTCGCTCAGTGCGGTCGCGGCTCTGGCTCCTTTGAAGACGGTCGAGCCGTTCGTCATCCGGGTCGATAATTCCACCGGCATTGTGGACACCGTCTCCGCCCTCACTTCGACGCCGGCGCGCTATGACGAAGCCGTCACCAAGTATTTTCTTGGCCGCTACGTTCGCGCGCGTGAAGGCTACAGCTATCCGGAAGCCGAAACCAATTTCCGGACGATTTCGCTACTCTCGGGCCAGGGCGAACAGGCCCGCTTCGCGGCCTGGTATCGCGGCTCCAATCCCGAAAGCCCACAAGTCGTTCAAGGCCGTTTCGGGGTCGCCACGGTGCGGATCAAGGCGATCTCACTGCTGGCCGATAATGTTGCCTCCGTGCGCTTCATGAAAGAGAGCCGCAAGGGCGAGGAAACCCGCGTGACCCACTGGGTCTCCACCCTGACGTTCTCCTATGCCAACGCGCCAATGTCCTCCGCTGACCGTCTCATCAATCCGCTCGGCTTTCTGGTCTCGGAGTATCGCGCCGATCCAGAGGTCGTGCCATGAAATGCTTCGTTCTTTTAATGACCTTCGCCCTGGGATTTGCCGGGCCGGCTCTGGCGTTGCAACAGCCGTCACCGGGCCAACACGACGCCCGCGTGCGCACAGTGACCTACGACCCGGCCAACGTGGTCCGGGTCAACGGCGTGATTCGGGCATCGACCCAGGTATTGTTCGCCGATGATGAGGAGGTCGCACATGTCGCCATTGGAGATGCGATTGCATGGGAGGTCGCACCGGCAGGCTCAATCCTGTTCCTCAAACCGCGGGAAAAACATCCACCGACCAATCTGCAGGTCGTTACCACCCGCCCTGACGGACGCAAGCGCTCGTATCAGTTCGAATTGTCGATCGCCGAGGCGACGCTGGCGGACAGCTACTTCGTCGTCCGCTTCGTCTATCCTGGCGATGAGATGGAGCGTCGGCGCACTGAAGCGGCCGCCCGCGGCGCCGAGCGGGACGGCGCGCTGATCGACCAGACTTTCGATCTGCATCATGCCTATGGCGCGCGCAACTGGCGTTTTTCAGCGCAGGGCTCAGTCGACCTCGAGCCGGAAGCTGTCTTCGACGACGGCAAGGAGACCACGTTCCGTTTTGCGGGCAACCGTGAAATCCCCGCGATCTATCTGATCAACTCCGACGGTTCGGAAAGCCTGGTGCCCAAGGATGTCCGGGGCGAGCTTGTGGTGGTTCATGCCACGGCCCGGGAGTTTCGGCTGCGCAAAGGCGACAACGTGCTTTGCATTTTCAACGAAGCGTTCGATGCCGTGGGGACCAACCCGGGGACGAATACGACAAGCCCCTCGGTCGAGCGGCGGGCGAAGAAATCATCTCCAATCCCAAGGCCACGATAGGCGAGCGCGATATGACCGAACATCACGATGATACGATCGCCGGCGACCGTGGCATTACGCCTGTGGGAGGAGGGGACAATGCTCGCGCGACGATGCTCAAACGCGGCTTCGGCGCGCTGGCGCTCACCGCATTTGCCGCTCTGATCATCTGGGGCACCTGGAAGGGCGATAAGCCGGTTAGCGATTCCGCCCGCAAACTGGTCATCCGCCAGGCGGCAGCGTTCGAGCCCATCCCGGAAGCGCCGGCCGCACCAATCACCACGGCCTCAATTGGAGCAGCACCAGTCGCAGTCACGTCAGCTGCACCCGCACCAGCCTCCGACCAGCTTCTGGAAAGCGCGCGACGCGCGCCGGTGCTGGCCTACAATCGGCCGATTTCCGCAAGACGCGCGGCCCAGGAAAACGTGACCGGAAGTGTCGTCAGCGATCCCTATGGGTCTTGGCGGGGCGAGCCGCGCAACGACCTTGCCGACAAGCTGAAGCCCACGCCAATCGAGGGCGTTCGCGCGGCGCGGCTTCCCAACCGCAATCTGCTGGTCACTCAGGGTACCTCGATCCCGTGCGTGCTGGAGACGGCAATGTCCTCAGACGTGGCGGGCTTCGTGTCCTGCGTCGTCATCCGAGACGTGATGTCGGATTCCGGCAACGTCGTACTGATGGAAAAGGGCACGCAGGTCGTGGGCGAATATCGCGGCAATGTGCGGCGCGGCTCAAAACGCCTATTCGTGCTGTGGACCCGCGCCAAGACACCGACCGGCGTGATCGTAGCATTGGCCTCGCCGGCCACCGATGCGCTAGGCCGCGCCGGCTTTGACGGCGACATCGACACCCACTTCTTTGAACGGTTCGGTTCGGCGATGTTGCTATCGATCGTCAATGATGCCTCCTCGATCGGGCGTCAGCCGCTGCAGGACAGCTCCATCCAGATCAACAACACCACCGGCGCAACCAACACCGCCGCGGCGATCGCCGTCGAGCAGTCGATCAACATTCCACCCACGCTGAACAAGAATCAGGGCGAGCTCGTCAATATCTTTGTCGCGCGCGATGTTGATTTCTCCTCGGTCTATCAATTGCGGCGGATCGAAAGCCGCACGCAGATCTTGGACCGCACCATTCCCGGAGGCCTCGCGGCCCCAGCAGTGGTGACAAAGTGAACGCCATACCCTCAATCGAAAGCAATGGCAGCCGGCTCGTGCTGGCGCGCTATCTCGAGCCGTTGGCTCCATATCTGGCAGACAACTCTCTGACCGAAATCGTCGTCAACCGGCCCGGCGAGCTTTTCGCGGAAGGACCTGACGGTTGGACCCGCCATGAAGCACCAGCGCTCACCCATGAGTACCTTCTGCATCTCGCGACCGCGGCCGCCGGCCACACCCGCCAGGACATTGGTCCGGAGCATCCGGTGGTGTCGACCACGCTGATCGGCGAAGAGCGCTGTCAAATCGTCGTCCCGCCGGCTGTGCCGGCCGGCACGGTCAGTCTCACAATCCGGAAATCGTCGTGTTTGACGATGACACTGGATGCCTTTGAACGGGCAAAGCTGTTCGACGAAGTCCGCATCGCCAATGACGAACTCGCCGCGGATGAACATCGGCTTCTGACTCTAAAAGAAGCCGGCGCCTGGCGCGACTTCCTCCAGCTTGCCGTCTCAACGCGCCGTAACATCATCATTTCCGGGGCAACTGGTTCGGGAAAGACGACGCTCTCCAAGGCGCTGATCGCGGCGATTCCGGCCCAAGAGCGGCTCATCACCATTGAGGACACCGCCGAGCTTGTCATACCGCATCAGAATTGCGTGCGGCTGCTTTATGCCAAGGACGGGCAGGGCGTTGCCAAGATTGGCCCGCGCGAGCTCCTCGAGTCCTGCCTGCGAATGCGGCCGGATCGGATCCTGCTGCAGGAGCTGCGCGATGGGACGGCGTTCTTCTATCTCAGGAATGTGAACTCGGGCCATCCAGGATCGATCACAACGGTTCATGCTGACAGTGCCCGGCTCGCCTTCGAGCAATTGACGTTGCTGGTGAAGGAAAGCGCGGAGGGCCGAGACCTTCATCGCGACGACATCCGCTCGCTGCTGCTGCTTCTCGTCGATGTCGTCATCCAGATGCAGAAGCGGGACGGCCGCTACCGCATTTCGGAAGTTTACTATGACCCCGTTCGCAAACGCGACCAGATCAGTTAGGGCCGCTCAGGGCCTAGCGGCCGCGCTCGCCGGCTGCGGGGTGTTCCTGCTGGTCGCCTCGAACGTGCTGCTGCTCGGGCTCCGGCTTCACGATGGTGGGCTGCACTGGTCGGAGATCGCCACAGGCTGGCCGCGTTACGGCGCTGACCCCCGTTTCGACCGCTGGCTGACCCTATCGACACTCGCCGGCGTGACCGTGGTCTTTGGCTTGGCCGGTGCTATCTTCCGGCAGCATCCTCTCTCGCTTCACGGCCGCGCTCGTTTCGCGTCCGAGCGCGAAATCAAAGCGGCTGGCCTGCGATCCAAGGAAGGCGTGCTCCTCGGCCGAAAGGACGGCGAACTGCTCTGCTTTGGCGGGTCGGAACACATCCTCGTCTACGCTCCCACCAGAGCGGGGAAAGGCGTCGGCTATGTCATTCCAAACCTATTGAACTGGCCAGATTCAGTCGTCGTTTTGGATGTGAAGAGGGAAAACTGGGATCGTTCCGCTGGGTTTCGCGCAGCCCACGGGCAGGAAGTCTATCTATTCGATCCACTCGAGGAGAACGGTCGCACCGCCCGCTACAATCCGCTTGGCTATGTGCGCAGCGATCCCGCCGACCTCTATGACGATCTGCAGCGCATCGCGGTCATGCTATTTCCGGCCGAGAGCCGGGGCGATCCCTTCTGGTTCGAGGCTGCACGGTCGGCTTTTGTGGCGATTGGCGGCTATGTCGCGGAAACGCCGGGATTGCCACTGACGATTGGGGAGATCCTGCACCAGCTGGCCGCTGCCCCAGACCTCAAGGCACATTTCGAGAAAATCGTCGCCGCCCGCAAGTCCGGCCCTTCGCCACTGTCACGACATTGTATCACCGCGTTGAACGATTTTCTCGCCGCTTCCGAGAACACTATGAACTCGGTACGCAAGACCGTCACCGCGAGGCTCGGTCTGTGGCTCAACCCTCGCATCGAAGCCGCCACCTCGACCAACGATTTCGATTTGCGGCAGCTCCGGCAAAAGCCGATGTCGATCTATCTCGGCGTGACCCCTGACAACCTCGATCGCATGGCGCCGCTTCTAAATCTGTTCTTTCAGCAGGTCGTCGATCTCAATACTCGCGAGCTGCCGGAACAGAATTCCAAACTGAATCGCAAGGTGCTGCTGTTGCTCGATGAATTCCCGGCTCTGGGCAACGTCAACGTGCTTGCAAAATCCGTCGCCTTCATCGCCGGTTACGGCATCCGTCTGCTCACCGTGGTTCAGAGCCCAGCGCAGCTACGCGCTATCTACGGGATCGATGCAGCTCGCAATTTCATGACCAACCATGCCGTCGAAGTGGTGTTCGCGCCCAAAGAACAGGACGTCGCAAATGAGCTCTCGGAGCGCATCGGCTACGACACCGTGAAAGCGCGCAGCCGCAGCGGACCGAAAGGGCTGGCAACGCGGTCGACCAGCGAGACCGTCTCCGAGCATCGGCGCGCCCTGATGCTGCCGCAAGAGCTTAAACTACTCCCGAAATCCAAGGCCTTCATCCTCGGCACGGGCCTTCCGCCCGTTATCGCGGACAAGATCGTCTATTACGAAGACAAGGCGTTCCTCACACGCGTGCTACCCGCGCCTGTCCCGAAGCTGCCGAGGGGCCGCTCGACCGCGTTGCTGGACGCCGAGATCAAGGAGCTTCGTTCAGAGGTCGCTGAGCTGCGCGCGGTATTTCGGTCTCGCCCATTGACCGACGAGGAGGTGGCCGACCCCTCCACAATTCCGGCCGACGCCTCTTTCGATTTTGGCGATGTAGACGTCGACCTCGAAGGACTTTCTGAAGAGGATCTGAAAGCCTGGACCCTGAACTACATCGACGCTCAGGTCATTCCCCCAACTCGGCGGACGGGCCGCAAGCAGAAGGGTGAGCAGCATGAACGACGGGCATAGAGCGAGCGAAGATTTCAGCCTGGAGCGGCAACGTCGCGCCGGGCGCGATTCCGCCCGAGAAAAGGCGGAAGACGAGTCCATATCGACAGTCCGCAGTAAGCTATCATCCGCAGAGGTCACCGATAGTGCGTTTCCCGACCGTATCCGTCGGAAATATTACGTGGTGGCCACTGAATCCCCAAAGGACGGATCCGACCGCGAAGCGCGGCTCTATGCCGATGAGCGGAAAGAGTACCTCGCGTTCAAGGCCACTGACGATCGCCTGGTCACCCGCATAGCTGCCACAGAGGTGATCCGGGACATGGTCAGCGTTGCACAACATCGCCAGTGGGAGGCACTACAAGTCCGTGGCTCCGTCGAGTTCCGACGTGAGGCATGGCTCGAGGCTAACGCGCGCGGGATGGATGTAAAGGGCTATCAACCAAGCGAGATTGATCGCCAAGCGCTCGCTGACCGACGAGGCGTATGGGATCGAGCCCAGGCCCGCACCAACGATGCAGAGGCTCGCTCGGCCTCCGACAGGCCACTGCAGGCGGATAGGCTCGATTACGACAAGGGCGTTTCCGGACGTCTGATGGAGGTCGGTTATGGCCCCTATCGCAACCGCCCCGACGCCGAGCCGTCAACCTATGTCGCCATCGAATTGGACGATGGCCGGCGACATCAGGTGTGGGGCGTCGGCGTTGTAGCGGACGTCGCAGATAGTGGGGCCAGGCCCGGCGACCGCATCTCTCTGCGAAGAGATAACGTCGTACCCGTCATCAGGGCGATCAAGTCCATAGACGCCGCCACTGGAATCGCTGGCAATGAACAGCGCCAGATGTGGCGCAACGTGTGGAGTGTGACGGTGGAGGCACGCCGTGCAGACCGACCGGCGGCCGCGCATGATTCCGACCTACTCGCGTCCCAATCCCAGATTGCCGTCATCCACAAGCTTGTCGAACGCGCTCTGCCGAACGATGAGAATGCTCGCCAGAACATTATGGCTTTTGCCAAGGAGCGCATCGCCCAGCATCTGGAGAACGGGCATTCGTTTTCGCGGGCAACAGTCATGGAACCGGTTCGAGATCGTCCATCGAAAGGAGATAAGGAGGTCAGTCCGACCCGGCCCGGTGAACGCGCGAGAATGCGTGAACGTGAGCGCTGAATGCACGAGGTCAATCAATGGGCCGAAACTGGGCTTTTGGAAAAGTAACCCCGCTCGAAGGCAATCCAACCTCGCGACAATGCAGAACAGCGGAATCGGAATCACGAAGCCAGGGAATTGCTGGTGGCGTGACACGTAGATGTCGGGTGGTGCCAGCCCCCTGAGGGCCGCTGACTTTTAATCGGCGGGTCCCAGGTTCGAGCCTTGGTGCGCCCAGCAAGCATGCCTTCAAAATCGTTGGACTAAATAGCTTGGCGATTCTTCGCGGGAGCGCCTCAGCCAGCCGAATCTCGGCGGCAGGTTGCGGAATCCGATGGAGATCGCCCGTAACTTCTTGGAACCCCAGTGCGTTTAGTTGTTGTTCACTTGAGTTCGCAAAAATGCCAATTTCGCGGGTTAACCAGTAATCGAAAGATACAGTACCTTCGGGCAGGGCGGATGAAGGTCACAAACCTGTTTGTCAAAGCCGAGCACGGCGCGCCGATGCGCGACGTGAGCTCGATCCGTTTCAGCAAGCATGGTCTTGAGGGACACGTGGCATCTGCCCCATTTCGGCAGGTTTTGGTCACGTCCCGGTCCGTAACCGCGGCCTTCGGCCTCAACGACGGCGATCTTCGTGAGAACGTTGTAGTCGACTTCGATGGGCTTTACGAGCTTCCCTCAGGAACGGTTGTACGGATCGGCGAAGCGCTCGTTCGACTGACCTTCCATTGTGAACCCTGCAAGAAGATCGCGCATCTGGTGGATCTCAAGGACGTCCTGCATCGGCGAGGCGTGTTCGGTAGCTTTCTGAACAGTGGCAGGATTGCAGTTGGTGATCGCTTTGCCGTGACCGAGGACCGGTTCGAAGCTATACCGTATGCGGTTGGTGAGCGCATTCGCTGGTTCCTGAAGCGGCACGGCGCTTCCGTTGCCCTGGTCGATCTTGCGCATGCGATTGGCCTGCCGGCTTCGTCCTATGGCAAGGCGTTGCCTGCTCTAGCGCGGAAGTTCGCATCGAGCTGAGCGGAACGCCGCTTAAAATTCGAAGTAGACGCAGAAGGGCGCAACCGGCCCTACCGAATGAGGGCGGCATTGAGAACTGTCGTTATCGACAGCGACGGGCAAGTCACACGCCTCCTCGTAGTCGACGCTGGTCGGCGGCGACGCTGGTCCGAGGATAGGAAACTCACATCCTCTTGCAGATGCCTGAGTAACGCGCGCGCCTTAGCCAACGCGGTGAACGTTCCGGCGAGCCATCCATTATCTCAGATGGCCATTATCCAAGATCGCGAAACGTAGAAATGGAAGGTTCACTGTCATACCAATGGCGGGCTGCCCGATCAGAGCCTGAAGCTCTTCATGTCGTGCTCGTGTACCTAGGGCCCGTCAGTACAAACCTCGATGAACCCGAACTAAATTTCTCGTTTCGACCTCATTCAGTGGGTTTTCCCAATGATGCTGACACAACGGTCCAGCAACGTAAGTTCGTTTCGGCCGTTCTATGGAGAAGAGCGATGTACACGAAGAAGCTTCACAATTTGGGGGCGGCGCAAGCAGTACCCCTCCTAGGTGCCGTGGCGCTGCTCGTCATCCTAACGCAGACTGCAAATGCCCAGTATTACGACCCTGGCTATGTGTCCCGGGAGCACGATTGGCACTCAGGGACCCACCACGATTGGCATTCCGCGCCACATTACGGTCCTCACAGCGGGTTGCACTGGGATCCGAACTATGGCTGGCATTATGGTAGGCACTCCGGCCCTCACGCGGGACCTCACCACGACTTGCACCGTGGTCCACACCACAGTTGGTACGGCGGCGGCTTCGACCGCTAGAGAACTGCCAACCTGAAGCAAGGAAAGAGGGTGATCAAGTACGCATCCATAATTCGCATTGCTGGCGCCGCCGCCTTTGCCGCGGCAATGGCATCAGCTGCCGCACCGACTTTTGCCTTCGCTCACGAGGGGCATCAGATGGAATGCAGCGACTCCAGCAGGAACGCGATGAAAGCCGATATTCAGGCCATGCCCGATGGCAAGTCGAAAACAACGGCCATCAAGGAAATGCAGGCGGCGCAAGACATGATTCAGAAGAAGGATATGAAGGCCTGCGCGGCGCATATGCATACCGCCATGGAAGCGATGGAGAAATAGCCCGATTGGGATGCGAAGACAGTCGGCGCGTTCTCCAATCTGCGCACTTAAATTGGTGAAGACAGCTCCCCTAAGTTTTGGACCGCGAAACGGCGGCATCCCACTCTAAGGCGCGCGTTGGCTGATGCGATCGTCCCGTTCGCGCTGCTGCTGCGGTAAGCGCCATGCCCACTGCTGTCTTGCGCCCCGGCTAAACTAGGGGCGTTCGTGGAAGCGAACCGATTTGGATTCCGCAATCTCGTCCGGCGATGGGCTTTCCCCCGTCAGTCTGGTCCTCACATAGGCGAGTGCATAAGTGACGAGGGAGGCCGGTTCGGCCCAATAGTCTGCTTTCTCGACTTCGACCGCGAGCATTGCGAGCTCAGGGTCCTCGGGTCCCTCCGGAAACCACACACGTAATCCTTCGGTCCACAGCTCCTTCAGCTTTTCCCGGTCCTCAACAGCACTCGCCGACCCCGATACCGCCACGTACTCGTACTTGTCGGGCTTGACGTAGGCGACCAGGACCCGGTGATTCTTCCCGATCTGACGAAGCTTCGAGGAGTGCCGGAAAGTAAGAAACCACAGGATTCCATCAAATTCCTTCTGCAGACAGCCCATAGGGCGCGCCTCTAGCGCGCCGTTCTCGTCGACGGTCATAAGCAAAGCGGTGTGGGCGTCCTTAATCAGGTCCCACACTTTGGCCTGGTCAGTTTGGCGCGAAGTGCGCTCCATCGCCTCCGGCTCCATAGCCCAATAGTAATTAAGCTTGCTCGGCGCTCTTTGGTTCCAGCCACCTTGGTGCACATCCAGAAGAACTTGCTCGCGAGAGCAGCGTTGTTCATTGGATCGTGCAAATGGGCGCGGGGAGCTGAGGACCATGGCCGCACCTTCGACCGATGGATCTGGCTCTATTTGGCAGCCCTATCGGCCGCCGGCTCCCTTGCCGCGCGCCCGGCGCCTCGGACCTCTGCGTCTCATCCCGGCGCTCAAGCGCAATCCGCTCGAATGCTGGGCAACCGAGCATTTCGTGAGGCCTCTCATTGTTGGCGGCCTGCCTGTCGGACACGTGGTGCTGGTCAACGATCCGGACGCGATCCGCCGGGTGCTACTCGATAACGCTTCAAACTACCGGAAGGATAGATTGCAGCGCCGGGTACTGTCTGCCGGCCTGGGTGAGGGCCTTCTGAGCGCCGAGGACGATGCGTGGCGTAACCAGCGCCGCACTTTCGCCCCGCTGTTTTCGAGACGCATGGTTGCGCAGTTCGCCCCTGCAATGCTGCAGGCCGCCTATGCGCTGGTCGAGCGTTGGCGCTGCCAAGACGGTGCGACACTCGATGTCGCCGCTGAGATGGCGAGGCTGACACTGGACGTGCTCGAGCGTACGATTTTTTCGGATGGCTTTGGTTGTAAGGCTGAAGAAGTCCGGCCAGCGATGGTCACGTATTTCGAGACTATCGGCCGTATCGACCCACTCGATCTTCTCGGCCTGCCGACCTGGGTTCCGCGGGTCAGTCACCTCCGTGTCCGATCCGTCCTTCGATTCTTCGAGCGGATTATCGACGAGTTGATTGCGACCAAGCGTCGTCGGCTGATCGAGCAGCCGGATGGTGCCCCGCAAGATCTCCTCACGCTCATGCTCGCCGCAGTCGATCCCGGGACGGGCGAGCACATGAGCGAAGCCGAGGTGCGGTCGAATGTTCTCACCTTCATTATGGCCGGTCATGAGACCACCGCGAACCTCCTGAGTTGGTCACTGTTTCTGCTCTCCGAAGCACACGACTGGCGCCAACGGGTCCGAGCGGAAGCTGACCGTGAAATCGGCAGCGGATCGGTGCACGATCTCGCCGAACGTCTGCCCCATGCTCGGGCTGCGATTGATGAGGCGGCTCGGCTCTATCCGCCCATTGCGGCGATTAGCCGAGTGGCGATCGAATCGGACAAACTTGCCGGCGAGGCCATCCCGCGCGGAACGTTGGTCGTGATCGCACCTTATGTACTGCACCGGCATCGGATGCTGTGGTCGGATCCAGATGTGTTCGATCCCACTCGTTTTCTCGGCGACAGACGATCGCGCATCGGCCGTTATAGTTACCTACCATTCGGGGCGGGACCGCGCACCTGCATCGGCTCGGCGTTCGCCTTACAGGAAGCGACGGTTGTTCTGGCAACAATCATCAGGAGCTTCAGCATGCGGGTTGCGCCCGGCCATTCTGTCTGGCCGCTTCTGCGGGTGACATTGCGACCGGCCGGCGGACTTCCGATGAAAATCAAGAGCGATCGGTAGGATCGCTCCCTCCGGCCGGCAAAAACTTTCGATTCCTGGGCTGGCGGTCCTCGTCGGAAAACTCGTCCTACGACCTTGGGCGCGCTAACGACCAACTTGCGCAGGAGACTTGCTACGGTCCTCGGGGCGATCGCGCGAACCTCACTTTTGCCGGATCCGACGAGACCAGCAACACGATCGAGCATTGATGCTAGGAGCCCCGAACGATCCTCGTCGTCGACAATTGCCCCGCCTGAGACTCACGAGTGCTCATGAAGCCCATCAAGTCTTCGCTGAATGCTGACCTCGACACCGCAACCGGTGCGGCGATCGACGCCGAGTTCAATGACGTCAATGACAAGGCCATCGCGTTAAGGGTCTACGCTCCAACGATGGTGGTTGACGCCCCGCAGCGCGCTGATGGCTATCTCGCCGAGAATGGCGTCCCTGTCCCGGACCGCCGCGCCGCCGACGTCTCAAACCGCCCGGGCGGGCCGACTGCCAATTCGTACAAGTGTGGCGCTGCCTCGACCGAGATCAAGCTTCATCGCAGGTCCGGTGTGATGCCGGTTTGGTATCTGGACGAGTTCAAACGCGTGACGGTCTACCCGCGCAACCCCGCGCGCCTAGCGGTCGAGATCTAGGACGCCGCAACGTCTAGTCTTGTCCAGCGCATGCTCGAACTTTGGTCGCCACGTCGTCCCATGCGAGCTGCTGGCGCCGGCAGATGACGCCGCTCTGGTTCACTGTCTCCACGAACCGGTACATTGACTTGTGCCGAATTTGCGTTAGGCAAACCGGAGCAGTTCTTACAAGGGGGCCGGATTGACTGATCTGCTGCGCGTGCTGATCGAGCGGTGGCGCGAGGACTCGGGCTCGACCTATCGCACATGGTTTTTGTGGGACGAGCGGCTCAAGAACTTCCGATCCATCCGGCGGGGAATTGCCCAGGTGGTCGAGGAGATCGAGGCAGGAACGTTCGGCAACGTTTACAAGGGCTCTTCCCTCGAAACGATCGTTGGGTCTATCGCAGAACAGAGGCAGATCTTCAAAGGCGCCGATCACGCCTTCCTGTGGAAGCCCAAGCTTCGGATTCCGGACATCTATGAAGATCCAGACAATCAGCGGGCGTTCGGCAGGATGCTCCATCACTGTTCCTGCTGCAGCACCGAGCGGGAGCTCATGGATGGAATTGAGACGATCGATCGGCTTAAGATAAAAGGGTTGGGGCCCGCCGTCGCCAACCTCTTGTACTTCCTTCATCCGACCCTGATGCCGCCGTTCAATACGGCAATCGTCAACGGCTTCAATGCGGTGACGGGCTCGAAAGTGAAGCTCGGCCGTTGGGATCAGTACCTGGCGATGCGCGGGGGCATGCTGGAGCTGAACCGCAGCTATCGCGACCTCCTGTCCAACGATCTCGGTGCGATCGCAGGATTTCTGTTCGACATCGGCGCCGGACGGTTTACGGCACCTCCCGCCAACAAAGGGGAGGCCGCCCGTGATGTATGGCTATCGGAGCTTTCGAGGGCCCGAGAGACGGCAATGAGACTGGAAGGGTCGATCGCCGCTGCGCGCGAGAACGACCTCACGCACACGGAAATTCAAGCTTGGCTCCGGGACCTGGGCCTTGCGCTCGGCTATCGGGTCTGGATCGCGGCAAACGATCGAGGGCGTTCCTATAATGGTGCGACGTTAGCCGAGGGCTGTCTCGACCGTCTTCCGCCATCGATCGACGACGCGGCCGGCGCGGAATCGATCCGGTTAATCGATGTTCTGTGGCTCGATGCCGTCAGCGGCCGCGTCACAGCCGCCTTCGAAGTCGAGCATACCACGTCCATCTATTCCGGCATCGTGCGTATGCTCGATCTCGCGTTGAGCAGCGACCTGCATGCGACCGGCGGACTGTTCCTCGTTGCTCCCGATGGCAGGGAGGAGGAAGTGCGTAGCCAGCTTCATCGGCCTGCCTTCAGCCGGGTAGCAGACCTTCAAGTGCGCTTCTTGCCTTACGGTGAACTGGAGCGCAACAAGGATGCCATCGCCCGGTTCGGAACGGGAATGAGGGGCATACAAACGATTTCGCGGCTGCTTTGAACGGCGCATGCGCACGATAGCGGTATTTTGGCACCGCCGGCGTCCCAGCCGGATAGAAGCCATTCCTACGTAGATTCGTCGTCCTGCAAGGCTTGCGGCGCAGTTCCCGACTCGGTCCGGCTTGTTTTGGCCCACCAGTCGATCGAGATGTTAGTGGGCAGCGCTCGTCATCGGCTGCCACATGGACCCAGCGGGGGCCGCTCGGGCCGGGTAGAGCGGCGGTTCCGTGCGGGCGAGCAGGTCGCGCAGCAGCAGCCCCGACTCCGGATGGAGGGGCACCGCAGGCGGGAGCGGATCGTCGTTGTCGTTTTCCGGATTTTGCGTGGAATCCGGATAGGCCCTCGGAGTTCGTGAAGGTCTCGAAAAGCGAGCGCCTCCGAAATGCGTCAGTGCACCATGCTGCGTCCGGCCTCTTCACAAGCGGTCGTGCAGTGTCGGCATGCTTCCGCACAGATGCGGCAATGTTCATGCATCTTCGCGTGCTTCTCACATTCTTCCGCGCAGAGCCGGCAAGCAGCGGCGCAGGCGTCCAGCATCCTCCGGATCATCTCCTCGTCGGAACCTGTCCGGCGGGTCGAAATTCTACCCGTGATGTTGCAGACATCCGCGCAGTCCAGGTTCAATCGGATGCACTGCGTCAGAGATTTGACGTTGTCTTCCGCGAGACATGCGTCCGCACAGGAAGTGCACGTCTGCGCGCAGGAATAGCACTCCTCGATGCAACGGATAAGCGCGTCGTTGGTCGTCTGTCCGCGCACCTGAGGATGCGTGCTGATCATTTGCTGTGCGTGCATGGAAATCTCCATAGTTCCGGACGGCGCCCCCCGCTTCCAATCCATAGGTCGAACGAATGGTTTCTATGAACCCGCGAGTGCCACGTATCGGGGAACGGTTCCTTCCGATCGCGGGTTGAAAGCCTGGCGCACTCAGAGATCATGGACGAAAGATGATTGCCGTCGGTTACACCATTCTCGTCACTTGGCCGCAGCTTTCCGGCGACCAGCACAAGCAGGATGTCTGGTTCGCACACTTTTCCGATCAGGAAGAGGCGGTGAGGGCGGTACAGGACGCTTCCGGTGCGATGAACGATTCCAAGGTCGAGATCCTCGGTCACATGACCGCGGAGACGTTGCGGGAGCATGGAGTACCAAAGGGAGCCGTGAAGAAGGGCGACCCGCTCCCCGGCCT
Source organism: Bradyrhizobium sp. (assembly GCF_016462955.1). Classification (GTDB taxonomy): domain Bacteria; phylum Pseudomonadota; class Alphaproteobacteria; order Rhizobiales; family Xanthobacteraceae; genus Bradyrhizobium. The sequence continues at coordinate 15,652 of NZ_JAEMSD010000003.1, forward strand.
CTGACTGCAAGCCGCTCAGACCTTCACCGGAGCGTTCTCGGCCGCACCTCGTTACCGACTTCGCTTGCGCAGCACAGCGTCTTGCCGGCTGAGACGGCGATACGCGAACGGAACACCGGAGGTCAGAAACGGCATGCCTGCCGAGATTGGAGTTCCGGCCCGCGTCGTGGGCGAAAGCAAAGTCTGGTTTATGGTTGCTCAGCCTCGCGTGCGACAGGCTCTGCGCGCGAACGATGTCGGTCGGCCCGCCCTCGAGCAGGGTGACCGGCACTTTCTCCGACGTCCGGGCCGCCTTCACGTCCCAATCCGACCTCTGCCGCACCCAACGCGGCCGTCTCTTTCGAGGCAAGGCCCGGCATCGAATTTGCTCCGGATTAAGATCAGCTCGCGGTTTGTCTGACAAGGTGTTCCCGACGGGAGACCCAAATGTCCGTAAAAGACGTCCTGCTGCCGCTCCTGAGCTATTCCAACGCCACGACGACCGAAGGCATCGAAAAGTGTGCCTTCATCGGCGCCTACCTGAAGGTACGGGTCACCGCAGCGGCTATCGAGTCGGACGCTTTGCCGGCCCCCGGCCCGTTCGCGCGTGCGTTTGAACTCGATGCCCGGGAGCCCTCGTCGTCACATGAAAATCTGATGAGTACACAGAATGCGGAACAAGTTTTGCAGCGCTTCGGGTCTGCGGCGCGAGGCTGCGATCTCGCATTCGATCTGTCGTTGATAAGGGCAACCGCCGAGGATGCCGAGGCGCTACTGGTGCATCTCGCTCGCGTCAAGGATCTTACTCTCCTTCCCATCAAGGCCCATAACGGCCAACAGGAGGCACTCGCCAAGAGTTTGATCTTCAAGTCCGGTCGACCGGTCCTCATCTTCGACGAGCGATTGAGTGGCGAGTTGTCGGATAGCTTTGACCACGTTTCGATTGCCTGGGACCATAGTGCGCAGGCCGCGCGCGCGGTCGCTGATGCCCTCCCATTCCTGAAGCTCGCCAGGACCATTCGCATCCTCACGATGAGCGAGGACAACAAGCTCGCGTCATCTTCCGGGGACGGACTTGCGAAGCACTTGGCGATCCATGGCATTTGAGACCAGCTTCGAATTGCTAAAGGCTACTTCCGAGGGTGACGCGTTCAAAGCGTACGTCACAAGTCGCACCAAACCGATCTTCTGGTGATGGGCGCCTACCGCCATTCCCCTCTTCGCGAGTTCGTGATGGGTGGGGCGACCTACGCCGTCCTCGGACGTCCGCCTTGCTGGGTCTTGATGTCCCAAGACGCGATGTTGCCTCTGCGTGCCGCGATCCGGCCCCATGCTTTCTGTCAGGCATGAAGCACCGCGGTCGGTTCGGGATGGTTCTCGCGCTTTCTACCATTGGAGCGGGCGAGTCGTGTCAGGAAACCAGGCATCGACGAGTTGGAGACGACGCGGGCTTAGCGGCTTTATCCAGCCCGCCATGGCGAGTTGTTTCAGCGTCCGCGAGCCGTTTCTATCATCAAGCCAAGTTGATCGACGATGTCCTGACGAGGCCTCGGCAGGATGACGAGGTTGCCGGACTTCAAACGCTTGCTGAGCTGGAGCAAGAACCAAGCCATGCGCTCCTCGGCGGTCTTCGTCAGGAGCAGGATCTTTTCCTGGCACTGCTTGGTCTGCTCGCTCGCGATGTTCATGAGCTGCTGCGTCACGTCGCGCCGGCGGCAGGTCAGCTTCGCGATCATGTGGCGACTGGCTACGACGACTTGGGTGTCGCCGACCGCGAAAGCGGAGGTGGTCTAGTCGTTGTGACCTTCGAAGCCAAAATAGTCTAGAACTCGCAAATCTGGCGGCGGCCATTGGTCAGGATTTTCGATTTCCGTACCGCTCCGCTGACAACTCGGTAGACGTATTTGGCCGGCTGACCTTCGCCGGGGCATGAAGCAAGCGAGGACTTCAGCCTGGAGCGGCAACGTCGCGCGGGGCGCGTTTCCGCCCGAAGCAAGGGGGACGACGAGTCCATAGCAAGAACGTTCAACAAGCCTTCATCCGCGGAGGTCACCGAAGTTGCGTTTCCGGACCGCATCCGTCGGAAATACTACGTGATGGCCACTGAATCCCAAAAGGATGGATCCGACCGCGAAGCGCGGCTCTGTGCCGATGAGCGGAAAGAGTACCTCGCGTTCAAAGCTTGTCGAACGCGCTCTGCCGAACGATGAGACTGCTCGCCAGAACATTATGGCTTTCGCCAAGGAGCGCATCGCCCCGCATCTCGGAAAGGGCATTCGCTTCTGCGAGCGACAGTCATTGAAACCCCTGTCCGCGACCGCCATGTACAATCCGTTCGCGCTAGGGACGGACCTCTCCAGAGCCAAAGGGGGGCACGTGTGGTACTGTAAGAGCCTGAGCGCTGAATGCGCGGCGTCATACAATAAAGCCGCGGTCGACTGGGCTTTCTCGGCAATGCTGTTAGCGTGCTCCCTTTTGACGGCTCTCTTTCGAATCTAGTCGAGCTCAATGAGGCTCCAAGAGCAGACGTTCGAGTAGCTGATCGACCCGCCGATATCGGAACAATGTCGTGCACGACTCTATGAAAATTGAGTTCTGGCCTTCGCCACGGCGCCCGGCCCGCTCTGCTCCATCGCGCACTCAACCGAGCTGAGCACCTTCCGGCCCGTGGTCCGGGATACCTTCAGGTCGCGGGCGATCTCTACCGTTAATGAAGCGATCCCGCCGTATCCGCGCAATCGTCTCCAGACCAGCATGCTCAATCACCTGCTCCATTCAAAAAGCAGGCACCGCAACAGAACTCGTAGCAGCCGGCCGGACTTCGAGGTCTCGGCCAGCCGCGGAAATTAACCGTCAGATCAAGTCGAAGTTGTTTGCTCTGAGTGGCGGCGCTAAACAATCCCTGCCAGATTGCTGGCTGGCGCGCGACGCCAGCCCAGGTGCGCAGCTTGTGGTCTGTTGGTGCGCCTCTAGGCTTATGCCCGAGCGCGATCGATGATATTCATCGGTCAAAAGGGTCCGCGGGATCGCTTGAACGCCTTTCATTCGGGCCCCGAAGCGCACGATGGCTTCCTTTCTCCAACTCGCCGTAAGGCACGAAGCGCGACCTGAAGATCCGCCACGCGACTGAATGCAGGACGACGAAGCTGCGCCCGAACCTCCTCTTCGCGTGAATCGGGAGCAACCCAAAACAAGCCACCGTCGCATGAAGATCGCTGCTCAGGGTGAGGTCGAGCATGCGCACGATTCTGGAATAGATCGAGGTCGTGTGCTCAACCTCGAAAGCCGCAGCGACATGGGTGCCGTCGGGGTCGATTCAAGGGATATCAATGGGGCGGATCGACCTCCACCCTTGATAAGCTCTCGACCGACGATGAAACACAATTCAGACATCCGGCGGCCAACGTGCTACCATTGTAGGTGCTCCTGCGCCATGCTGGAGCAACCCGCCTTGGCGGCATAACTTAAACCAAATGGCGTCCGGCAGCCCGGAGCGGTTCAGTTCGGCTTCGACGGATCAATCATTGTTGATCCAAGTCAAACCCCAGCTGGACGTACCGGATTATTTTTCTTCCTGCGATCAATCGGCAATTTTCGGTGGCCAAGTCTAAGTTCAAACCATCGTCCACCGGTGCACCTTGCTTCCAAAGCTGTCTTACTCTAGGAGAAACAAATGCGTGTTTTCTTGTTCGCATTCTTGATATTGGCTTCGGTAGCCCAGGCGCACGCCCAAGACAAGATGAAGGGGCCTGACTCTTGCAGCTATGAGTTACGCGACGGACATTCGTATGTCGTGGCCGCAGGTGAGACTCTTTGTTGGCGTGTACCAGCACCTCAACGGGATTACACGCTGCTACGCTGCGACCCGCCCCTTCGGGAAATTGTTCGGGTAAAACGAGGTGATCATCGCTGCGGAAGATATGAGGATCGGCAATAATAGACGTCATCGGGCCCTTAATTGCGTGCGTTGTAAAGCCTTCCTTTTTGAACTCGTGGAGTTGACCCGCTACACCGGACGGTCACCGCGTTTTACTGATGCAATTTACTTACTCGGTGAGCGGCAGCCCAGCTGGGAATGTGGCTCTCCTTCACCGCTCATGCTTTGCTGAGTCTGGGCTGAAATAGCCTGGTGTCATAGACTTGGCGAGTTTCGCCGATCTGGGCGCCAAGAGCGCGATCGTGGCTCTACTCGCGCTTATCAATCTTATCAATCGGAGCGCATGGTCCCGGCTCATCCGCGGCCACTCTAGGCATCCCGGGTTGCACAAGTGCAAGCGTTTCTCTCTCGCCTTGCCAACATCGAATCTGTATTCGCCCATGACCGGATGGGCGTCTTCCAAAACTGCCGTGTCATGAAGTAGTATATCGGTCTCCAACTCTCCAAAGGCGTTGAGGGGCAACAAGCCGCTGAGTGCCTAATGAGCCTCTGCGCCGCTGCGGCCACTATAGTTATTCAGAGAGCACCGTTCGACCCCTATGCTGCTGCTCAAGAACAGCAGGATCCCAACTTCTCACTCACTCCTGATTCCGGGTACTCGCTACTCGAGAGCGGCCTCACTCGGCACGGGGGCCCATCTCGAGGCGCGGCATGTGCCGACGCCCCTAGCAGAGCCGCCAAACCATGAGATGCTACCGCAATGCAGGCACTAGCAAAATGATCAACGCTGTGGACCCGACAGGCTCGGATCGCGTTCAGCTCGGAACACATTGCTATATAGGCTTGCTATCCATAGGCGCCCGCTGGAGGTGATATTGAGATAACGTATCGCGGTCTGAATTTGCGGAGCGACGTTATTCCAATAGAACTGCGGGTACTTGTAAACTACGTCGGCGGGCGTCTCGTAACCGAGCTTCTTGTTTAGGCCGATCTCCTCAAATTCGTAAAACAGAGCGTTTGCCTTTCTCAGATAGTTCGGATCCCCAAGCTGACCGATGAGATCGGCAGCGCGCAACAACATGCCTTCCTCCTCAATCAGCTCGTCGTTTGAAGATTCCGTGTACGGGAATCGCGTATATTCGATGGCGCGGGCAATTCGGGCAGCGTCCACTTCCTCGACACCGTCGAGGCGTTCTGAGACAAACAACTTTGAGCGATCGACATGGTAGGGCGCGAGCGCAGCATCGGATGCCCCACGCGGGAGACGAATTGTACGACCACTCAGATCTACGACAAAGGAGTCCTCGCTATCTCCTCGAACGATTCCGCGTACGTATCCGATATCATGAGTGAGGCACGCTAAGGTGAAGTTCGCATAATCGACGGCTGTTGTCGGCCGCGACAACATTCGCCCCATCAGGATGTCATGTCCTGCGAGAGTAACGAGCATTGAATGCTCGATGTTGTGATATAGGGCGTCGCTGTTACCGATGCACTCCAACGTGAGCCTGGCTGCGAACGGAAGCACTTCAGCCAATCGGGCATGCGAAGAACCAAATCGATCTCGTGTATCTGAGGTCAGAAACGATGCTAGCGTTTGCGCTACCAGTTCTGGAATGGTGATCATCTGAACACCCTATCTAAGTCAATCCGGCTAATTTCGTTAACGGCGCCGATGAAAGGCGTCGAAGGTTCTGGCCGCTTCACCCATCGAGGTGACGGAGGATTGTCGGGGCCCAAGAACAAAGCTGAGCCCGCGTACGCGCTTTCGCTCCGTTCCGATCGCGCGGCGGCGGATGGACCCTCCCTCCGAAACGTGATCGAGTTGACGGTTATAATCTGATGGGCACGCACATGCGCCCCTGATTAGAGCGAAATTTCGCAACCAGTTTAGAGGCTCCGGAAGCGTCCAGCTTGCGCCAGGTCAAAGCGCGCGTCCCTTGGTTGATGCAGCTAAAACAATGCCTGCGGACGAGCGCCGTTGTTCTCACCAAATCCAGGAGGTCTCATCATGATCGAGCAGACCAGATTGACGACCCAGCACCGCTGACGCAGCGGCTTGAGCCGCTGAGGTGAGAAGGCGAACCGTCAACTTGATCTTCGACGCGCAACCGCGTTTGATGCGCCTCGAGCGCGCCGCGCGTCTAGTCGGCGATCTGTCCAAAAGCACTTTGATCTTGATCAATGCTAATGTCGGGGCCGTCCTACGCAGACAGGACCTCCCGATTTGTCAGCGGCAAACGTAGGTCGGCCGATCAGCCCGCGATGGAGTACGGAGACGGGGGTGCGGTCGTAGGTCAGTATCCAGGCGCCAATGGCATGGGCGAGGATCAACAGCGGCCCCGAGGCAAGGATGCAACCGAGATGCCGACTCCTCCAACGAACTTGGAAGATCAAAGGAGAGCGCTCCGGCCGCGACGCCCGTGGCCAGTCGTTCCATTCGGCTACGGTGAAGCGCGAAGTCTCCTCGCTTTACGTATTGGCAACGACATACAGGCTTGAGTATCGTCATTCTGCACCAATTACTGGGTAGCGTTTGGACCTCCGTGATCATGCTCGGGGGAAGCTCGGCGTGCTAATCACTGCCGAAGCCCTCACCCGATTACCTTCTGCGATATTTCTTTATCGGTTGAGGCAACCAAAGGGCCGTCCGAAGACCTCAACACTACTCTTGCTTGCGCCATTGCTCACGATTTCATTGATCGCGTTAATCGGCATTGTCGCAGGCGAAAAATTTCATTGGTCCGAGGTCGTTCTGAGCGGAGACTGGGTTGAGTGTGTCATTTCAATCCCCGTTATCGAGATCGTACCTTTCGCCATGACGTTCTGGGCGATGCGGCGGAGCATGCCTGGCAATCTCAAAAGGGCAGGGGCTATCGCAGGCCATGCTTCAGGTACACTCTGCGTATTCGGCTATGCCGTTCACTGCTCCTCGGCAACGACCTCCTGACATCCTCTGGTACCTTCTGATCATCATGCGATCCACGCTCGCCGGAGCCAGCCTTGGTGCAAGCTTGTTGAGAAATCGTTGGCACTACGCAGGGTCGCTTTGACATTCATGTTTCGCTCTGGAAGTGTCCATTTCTCTCGCTCCGCACTCCCCGGCTCATCCGCACTGAAACTTCCTTCGACCGGCCCCTTCTTGTGGAGACCCTGCAGGGATGTCGAAATGCTGTCGCCTTTGTCAGTCCGGGACACTGCCTAGCTTATTTATATCATCGGCGTCCTGCGACTTCTGAAGCAGTCTGGCAACCATTTCATAGGAACGAACAATCTCGGACAGATTGGCCATTTCACGCGTAATGTCCATGTTTGATTTTTCCAGAAACCCGCTGATTATCCGAGCACTGATGGGCGCAGCGTCGCTGGGCGGCTCATTAGAACTCAAGAGGCCGCTGCCGACACTCTGCAGTGCGTGGGGATTTTCAAAACGAACCAGACGGAGCTGACCGAGCACCGCCTTGGCACTGCTGATCGTTCCGTCGAATGCGATGGTGATCTGCCCCTCATTCGCGGGGACCGAAATCGGCCCGTTTTTACCCAATACAAGCTGTCCATCCAATGTCGCGAGCCGACCGTCACCATTGACCGTGAGTGATCCGTTCCTTGTGTATCGCTCACCTGCATCAGTCTGAATGACCAGATATCCCTCACCGTCAATTCCGACGTCCAGCGGATTGCCTGTTGCCTGAAGCGATCCTTGCGAATAGCTGACCGTCTGGAGATGCGGAGCGACGAGAGAGGATGGACGCTCCTTCTTTCCGGAATCACCAAAGCCCTTTTCTGACTTCAGGTATTCATGGAACGAGAGCTGGTGCGCCCGAAAACCTGTCGTCTCGGCATTGGCAACATTCTGCGCAAGCGTCTCGAGCTTACGGTGGAGCGCCATTACGCGAGAGAGGTAAATGAGGGTTGTTTCACCCAACGCGCATCTCCCTGATGATTCGCCCCCAATTATAGGTCGGCTTGTACGGGCTTGCATCTGGCCGGGTCCCTCATTCGCCGAAGGCCAGCGCATATGAAGCCGCACCCAATCGTGCGGGGCCCTTGGTGGCGTCGTTCGCGCTGGGATGCGGGCGTAAAGGCGCACAAGGGGCCTCGTCGAACAAACGATAAGGAGCGAATTGGCGGGATAGGCACAAGCCGCTCGAATGCCGGATTAGGCTTGCCGAGGTCACAGCAACGAGATGATCGGCCCCTTGCGCAATCAGCGGATCGCCCGTGAACCTGAGGCCGCACGCCCAAGCTTTTCAGCCAATTCCACTCACAGTTCGTCGTAGATTTGGCTGACGTCGGCAAGCCGACACATTCCATCAATCATGCGTATTGTCCCACATACCCATTACGAGCCTGAGGACCTTCCTGTTCACATGAAGATTGCAATAACACTCGCCGCTGCTGGTCAGTGCGCTTGATTTCTCGCGCGACCTGAAGGTGCAGACTTGCTCATTGTTATACTTAGCGGCCATCACGGCTTTGGTGTCGATGGCGTGATCGTCAAAGTGAGCGCTTGGTATTCTTGTCAGTTCCGGCCGACTATTCTCAGTCATCAGCTGACCGTAGAAGTCGAGTTCGCCTTTCCTGGCGCCCTCCTGAAGGGTCGTCAGGAAGCTGATCATTTGAGTTTTGTCTTTCACTACGCCAATCCGGCATATCCAAATGCAAATCATGTGCAAAGGATATGGTCCGGTCCATCCCCGCCACAGCCGCGCCAGCGGCTTGTTCACTGCAAGCAGTCCGGCTACGCAGGCCGATACAAGGATCGAATAGGCGAGAAACGACGAGAGCGAGTTTTCGTCAGCTATCATGAGCAGGATCACTCCGATTGCTGCTGCGAAAAGTGCGACTGCTGCGGCGATCCGTGCCATACGATGCTCCGGTTTTGAAGATCGTCTCAGCGCCCAGCGAGCCGGCCTGCTGCCGACAGCGTTTCGCCATGGTCGCCCTATCGGCTTCAACTCCAACCATTTTCCATGGCGCTCTTCAAGAGCGATAGGGCACGGTGCTTCAAGAGACCACGATGCGCGAAATCAAGTCGGCGTAGCTCTGTTGCCGGAGTCCTTTCCTGGCGAAGACATGGTAACTCTCGACGAAATCTGCTTGTCCGATTTTGCGGCGGCGGTTTTTCTTGTTGAGCAATCGGAATGCCGTTGGCGCGCTACCGGTTCGCCGCCGAAGGTCACCTCGTCGGATCAAGCAAGCAGAGGCGGAGACGGTGCTCTGCCCTACCATATTCCGGGTAGCGACTCAAAAAGATCACCGCGACCCCTGCTTGGCAAGCCATGCAGCAAGATCCCGCTCAGAAGCAATAACCCGCTTTGGTTGCGCTGGATTGATCGTGCCCGCAGTGAGCCGAACGCCGCGCAACATGAGTTCGGACGCAAAGCTTCTTGCTTCGGTTTCGCTTTGGAACGACTGGGTCACCCGCCGATATCCACCATTCCTGCCTGAAGTTGGCTTGTCGAAGGAAACGAACCATGTGTTCTTCATCTGGTTTGCAGTTCGCTGATCCCCGCCCAGTAGACTTTGCTATCAACTAGAGTTACGGACTTCAAGGAACTGATCGAAATTGGCAGAGTATTTCACCTATGCGGGCGTAGGGTTGAACAAAAGTTCTACGGCCGCTTGGCTGCCGCGAGGGGCGTTCGATGACCATGGGCTTCTCTTATCAATCCATTTTGGCAGCTGGATCGATTCTGGTCTTGCTCGCCTGTCCAAGCGGAGGTTCGGCCCAGACGCTGGAGCAGGCTCTGGCCCAGGCTTATCGCAATAACGAGACGCTCAACGCCGAGCGGGCCGGCCTCCGTGTCACAGATGAGGAGGTCCCTCAGGCTCTATCGGGCTACCGCCCTCGTCTCGAGATGACGGCAGACCTCGGCAAGCGGTATCTGGATGAAAAAGGGGCGGACGATCAGCGGCAGACGTCAACCACCGCGCCTCGCAGCATCGGCCTTTCAGGCACGCAGTCGGTGTTCAACGGATTCCAGACTTCCAACCGCGTACGAGCGGCGGAGAACCAGGTTCTCGCAGGGCGAGAAGCGCTCCGGGTGATGGAGCAGACGGTTCCTGCTGGATGCGGCAACTGCCTACATGGACGTGCTACGGGATGCCGCCATCCTGGAGCTGCAAAGGCGCAACCTTGACTTGCTGCGCCAGCAGCTCGACGTGACGCGGAATCGGCAGGCGATTGGCGAGGTGACCGCGACCGACATCGCACAGGTGCAATCCCGCCTGGCGGCGGCGCGAACCGAGGTCGCCACTGCGCAGGCAGCTTACAATACCTCCCGTGCCACGTTCGAACGGGTGATCGGCAGCGAGCCCGGAAAGCTCGTCGCGGGCTCCCCGGTCGATCGGTTTACCACATCGACTCTCGATCGAGCCATTAGCCTCGCCCGTAGCGAGCATCCTGCCGTCACCGCAGCGGCTTACGGCGTGGACGTCGCATTGTTGCAAACGAAAATCGCAGAAGGCGCGCTCTATCCAATGGTGACGCTGGAAGCCAGCCTCAAGCGCCGGTGGGACGTGATGCCGGACCAGAACCTGACATTTCCAGCCCAAAGCCTGGATGCGTCGATCGTAAGCCGAGTTGTCGTTCCGATCTATCAAGGAGGTAGCGAATATGCCAGAATTCGCCAGTCCAAGGAGGCGTCCGGTCAGAAGCGGCTGGCGCTTGAAGCGGCGCGCAAGCTCGCGCGAGCCACTGCGGTTCAGTCTTGGAGCGCAACAAACGCAGCGAAGGCCCAAGTCGACTCGGCCGAGGCTCAGGTGCAGGCCGCCGAGCTCGCGTTCCGGGGCGTCCTGCAAGAATATCGCGCGGGGCAGCGCGGCACGTTCGAAATACTGGCAATTCAACAGGAGCTGCAGAACGCCCGGGTTGCCCTCGTCACCGCCCAACGCGATCGCGTCGTCTCCTCCTATGCGCTGCTGGCCGCCGTGGGGAGATTGGCCCCTCAGGTCCTGAACCTGCCGACTGAGAGTTACGATCCATCGCTCCACTATCACCAGGTGCGGGATTCCTGGGCCGGGATACGAACGCCAGATGGGCGTTGACCAGGTGACGAGCCATGCTCGGCGAGTTGCAGACAGTTAGGGGCCGTCACCTTCGCTGCGTTAAGTTGTCGCTAATCGCAAGCCGCAAAAACGCCGGGTTCGACCGTATTCTCGGCCCTCCAGTCGCAGAACCTCAGGGCAAGGTGAATGAGCGTCACACGTCTGTTCATCGAGAACGGCCATGGCTTGCCGATGAGCGACGTCGGCTGTGTTACCTTCAGCGGCGACGGAATTGGAGGGAACGTCGCATGCAATCCGTTCCGGCAGGTGCTGCTGACATCCCACTCGGTGACAGCCGCCCGCGGGCTGAAGGACGCAATCTCCGGGAGAATGTCGTTTTAGACTTCGATGCCCTGTACGATCTGCCCCCGGGAACCGTCGTGCGGATTGGTGACGCGCTCGTACGATTGACCTTCCACTGCGAACCGTGCAAGAGAATTGCCAATCTCGTCGATCTCAAGTCGATCCTGCATCGACGAGGCGTGTTCAGGACGTTTCTTAACAGCGGCTGTATCCATGTCGGCGACAGCTCTGCCGTAACCGAACACAAGCTCCAAGCGATTTCCTATGCGATCGGCGAGCACATTCACTAGTTCGTAAACGACGCGGGGCGGCGGCGGCCCTCGGCGATCGTTCGCAGGCGAACGGCCTGCCTGAGTTCAAGGCGAGATTGGGTCGCCTTTATTGCCTCGCTTCTTTGATGGAGATCAAACGATTGATCTTTCTGGAAGGGTACGAAGTCCGACTTAACGTGTTGAAAAGCCTAACATGCGAGCTGCAGCCTCCCCTTACCTGAAGTTCTCGATTGGCGCTGGACTGGCTGTTGGGGTGGCAGCTTTGCTCTGGTTCGGGTCAACCGGCCCCGAAAGGGGAACGAGGAGGGAGGTGGACGAGCCCACGCTCTCGGCTCGCGCATCGCAAGGTAAGACCCTTTTCGAGGCCAATTGCGCAACTTGCCACGGCGAAAGAGGGGCGGGGACCGAGAAGGGTCCGCCGCTGATCCACGACTTCTACAATCCGGGGCACCATGCAGATGCGGCGTTCTTTGCCGCGGCCAAATTCGGCGTCCGGCAACATCATTGGCACTTTGGCAATATGCCGCCACAGCCCCAGGTCAGCGAGGGGGAACTGGCTGCCATCGTGCAGTACATTCGAGAAGTTCAAGTCGCAAACGGCATCACGTTCAGGCCCCACCGTATGTAGCAGTTGGTCGGATGAAGGGCACAGGAAAGTAGGTCTGCGATCCTTCCCGTACCGTGGCCGCAGAAAATGCGCGATCCCTTGCGCTTACCAAAGAACGCGGACGCCGGCGACGAAGAACAGATTGTCGATCGGATCGCGCTTCGACTTGGCTATGCTGGCCGTCTCGCCGAGCTTACGCAGCCAGTTGACGCCGACATAGGGCGCGATATTTCTGGTGAACTCGT
>NZ_JAEMSD010000003.1:27994-38044 GCF_016462955.1 Bradyrhizobium sp.
TGAACTCGTAGCGCAAGCGCGCACCTCACTCGACGTTGGTGAAGCCGCTGCCGAGATCGAGATCCGGGAAGCGCTGGGGCTGAAGCAGCTCAATGCGCGGCTGAAGTCAGGCAACTTGTAATCAGCACATGGTGGACGCGGTGATCTGGGCAGAGACTTCGCCTCTCTGGCTAACGAAGGCATCCGCATCGATCTCGATGAAACAGGGCGCGAGGCTTTCGCCGGCGATTCAGATCTTGCAGCGGCTCCATTTACGACCGGCTTGCCACGACGCGCGGACCCCAATTGTTCAAGCAGAATGACATACCTCGCCGAAGAGCCGGTGAAGTCGCGCGACACATTCGGAGGCCTTCACACGGCCAATCCTAACGGAGAACTGCCGGTGACCACCGCACTGTCGCGCGGCGATCAGGATGGAAGAGCGCGTCAATCAAGGTGAGAGAGTTTCGCCGGGCTCGTGACATAGGGGGGCGTAGCCCGACCGGAGTTACGAGCCCGGCGTCGGCGCGATCCGCGAGGGACCGCGCCGACTGGTGATCGCGGCCGGCTGGTTATGCAAGTGGTTCTTCCGCCAAGAGGAATCACTCGCTTGCCCGGCCGACACATCACAGATCACCAGATGAGGCTCTACATGAAGTACCGTCCAGACCGATAGCCCGCCAGTGGCGGCGGCCAAGGCGTCGTTCAGTGCGTCGACCGCTTATCGGATCGAGAGAGATACCCGACTTCCGTCGCAAAGGAAGGCTCCCCGCGGCCGGCGACGACCGGACCCGTTGAGCGAGGTGTTCGAGACCGAGATCGTCCCGATCCTGAAGTCGGCACCTGGCTTACGCCCGGTGGCGGTCTTCGAGGAGATGCTCCGACGTCATCCTGATCTCGGCACCGGTATCCGTCGTACCCCGGAACGTCGTATCCGCGCCTTGCGGGCGATCCACGGCGAGGAGCAGGAGGTGATCTTCCGCCAAACCCACGAGCCTGGCCAGCTCGGCCTCTCCGACTTCACAGACATGGGCGAGCTGGGTGTTACGATCGCGGGCGCACCGCTGGATCATCGTCTCTATCACTTCCGTTTGGCCTATTGCGGGTTCGAGCACGTCCACGTCGTGCTCGGCGGCGAGAGCTTCGTTGCCCTGGCCGAAGGCCTGCAGAATGCTCTCTGGTCGCTCGGTCGGGCGCCGCGGGAGCATCGGACCGACAGCCTGTCGGCCGCATTCTGCAATCTCGATCGCGATGCACGGGACGATCTGACGCAGCGATACGAGACCCTTTGTGCCCACTACGGCATGCGGCCTTCCCGCAACAATCGAGGCGTCGCCCATGAGAATAGCTCGATCGAAGGGCCCCACGGTCATCTCAAGCGAGCAATCGCGGACGCCTTGCTGCTGCGCGGAACTGTCGACTTCGACGATCTTGCCACCTATCGCGGCTTCATCGACGAGATCGTCAGCCGCCGCAATGCCCGCAACGCCAAGCGGATCGATAGCGAACGCATGGTGTTGCAGGAGCTGCCCGATCGCCGCACCTCGGACTACGAAGAGGTGATCGTCCGCGTGACGTCGTCCGGCGGCTTCACCCTGCGCAAGGTGTTCTACACGGTGCCATCGCGCCTGATCGGCCACCGGCTGCGGGCGCGGGCTCTACGACGATCACCTCGACGTGTTCGTCGGCGGCACGCATCTCCTGACCTTGCCGCGCGGGCGACCGCATCCCAATGGCAAGTACGATCAGGTCGTCGATTATCGGCACGTGATCCATTCCCTGCGGCGCAAGCCAATGGCGCTTCTCAATCTGGTCTATCGGGACAGGCTGTTTCCGCGGGAGGGCTATCGGAGAACCTTCGACCGATTGCGCGAGCGCTTGCCGGACAAAAAGGCCTGCCGGATCATGGTCGATCTCCTCGCGCTTGCTCATGAGCGCGGCTGCGAGGCCGAACTCGCCGATCAGCTCACGGCCGATCCTGACGCCGGCCGACTGCCCGACGTCAACCGGTTGCGCGCTCACTTCGCTCCTGACCCCGCCCAGCTGCCGAACGTCGTGGTGCAGCTCGCGCCGCTTGCCACCTACGAATGCCTCATTGGTACCGCCGAGACCGGAGGTGCCGCATGAGCGTGGCCAACACCGTTGATACCGCGCGCCTCAATCTGTTGCTCAACGAGCTCCGCCTGCCAGCCATCAAGGTGCTGTGGGCGCAATTTGCCGAGCAATCCGACAAGGAAGGTTGGCCGGCGGCCCGCTTCCTCGCGACCATTGCCGAGCACGAGATCGCCGAACGCGGTCGCCGGCGCACCGAGCGCCATCTCGTCGAGGCGAGGCTGCCAGCCGGGAAGACCTTCGACAGCTTCGACTTCGAGGCCGTGCCGATGATCTCCAAGGCGCAGGTGATGGCGCTCGCCGCCGGTGACAGCTGGCTGGGCAAGGGCGCCAATTTGCTCCTGTTCGGGCCGCCCGGCGGCGGCAATAGCCACTTGGCGGCAGCCATCGGCTTGCCCTCATCGAGAACGGATGGCGCGTCCTCTTCACCCGGACCACCGATCTCGTGCAGAAGCTCCAGGTGGCGCGCCGCGAACTCAACCTAGAGGCTGCTATCAACCGCCTTGATCGCTTCGATCTGCTGATCCTCGATGACCTTGCCTACGTCACCAAGGATCAGGCCGAGACCAGCGTGCTGTTCGAACTCATCAGCGCACGCTACGAGCGCCGCTCGATGCTGATCACCGCCAATCAGCCGTTCGGCGAATGGAACAAGGTCTTCCCGGACCCCGCCATGACGCTCGCCGCCATCGATCGTCTCGTTCACCACGCCACCATCGTTGAGATGAACGTCGAGAGCTACCGCAGACGCACCGCGCTCGATCGAAAACGCGGTCCGGGACGGCCGACCTCGCACGCGACACCCAAAACCGTCGCTGATTGACGCTGCGCGACAATCAGAGTTCAACAAAACTCTTGCGCGCGACATTCTGCGCGGCAATCATTACTTCGCCGCGACACTGACTCGCCATCCAGATTGCCGCGCCTTCCCATCCAGATCGACGCGCTACAACCGCCCACCCGCTACGGCGCTATGTGAAGGCGCGCGTCCGGGCGGCTTAGCTCTACAGAGCACCCTGGCACTAGGGACACGACCTGTAAGGAATAAAGCCGCACCCTATCTTAGGGCTCTAATCCTGAGCCTGAGTACCAGCACACGAGTACGGACCTCGTCATGCGTGCACTTCAGTCTTGAACAGATAACGCCGATCGGCGCGCTGGCGTCCACCAATTCACGGAGAAGGTCGTCCTGCTCCGACGACCAATTTTGCGCGCCGCGCAACGGGGAGACGAACGCCACATTGAGCTCGGGCCAGCCCTTCACAGGCTGCACTGCTGACTTCCCTGGTTTTAAGTTAGCGGTGGCGACGGCCCGATTTTGCCGATCGTCCTTTTGGATCACCTTCCTGCAATAGTTGATCATGGGCCCCTCCCAGCGCAATTTATTATAGCGGTGCGAGGCGGCTACATATTTGATCCAGCGCAACCGGTTGCGCTTGTTTGGGGTTAGGAGGCGCTGTGATCAGTAGGGGAATCGATGCTGATGACGATCTGGTCGAGGAGGGATCACTAGTGTAAAATGTCGTCACCACCCGAAGCGGCACAATTCCGAGCGCGGCTGTGTCCTGCGCCCTATGGGGCAAGAAGGTGTGCGGCCCGACATTGCGCGGCATTTGGGATCGACTGAATTGATAGAGAGCGTCGAAAATCAAAAGTGGAAGGTTCATTGCCGAATTTAATTCAAAGGCCCTGCAGATGATTGCGGTGCGCGCTCCGTCCCAATCTGCCGGCGGCTGTTTAACCAACATCAGGGTCGGCAGCCAAGGATGAATTCTGTCCTTTTTGCGCTGCGCCGGGCAACCGGGCAGCCACGCCTCTATTTCTCGCGGCCACAATTTCTAATTTGGAGCGGCCCTTGACTTGCCTGATCGGCTGACTTCGCTTCCACTGTGTGGATTACCATGTGAGGCGAACGCCGCCGGCGAGATATACACGTGATGTCGGCTCGCCATTTAGTCTGGCAATCGATGCCGTTTCGCCGAGCTTGCGATCCCAGGTAACCCCGATATAAGGCGCGACGTTGCGGGTAAATTCATAGCGAAGACGCGCGCCAAGTTCCAAATCGGTGAATCCCGCCCCAATTCCAAATCCGGGACACGCTGCATCTGTAGCTTGACGTCAAGGCGTGGCTGCAGAATCAGACGGTTTGTGATGAAGAGATCGTAGAACGCGGTGAAGGAGGTGGAGAGTTCGCCCTCCTTGCATATATATAAATCGCTATCAGTTTGGATGAAGCCCGGTGCTAGACCCTCGACGCCTATCACGGCATAGGTTCGCGACGATTTGGCCGACATGTCCTGACGCACGCCAGCCTGGAAATTGAAGTAGTCGCTGATCAAGCGCGAGTATAGCAATTGAACCTGCGCTTTTTCTGATGCGACCGTCGTAAAAGCCCTCCGACTTGAAAAACAGCTTATCGTAATCGCCGCCGATATATGCCTCCATGTCCCAGCGTGCGCTATTACTGTCGGGGCCCGCTAGACCATTCCATTCGAGCTTGTCGAACCGGACGTTGCTGTAGGGCGTTCGATCCGGGAATCTTCGCGCAGGTGCGCTGCCGAGCCACGAAGGGAATTGATTGGTAGGAGCGCTCTGAGCAAGTGCCGGCGTCTGCAAGACAGGACAGCCTAACAAGCCGATACCGACAGCAAAGCACGCCAAGAAAAGCTTCATGATCGCCTCCTACCGTACCGCTATGCTCTGACGGACCACCTCAATCTTGCGCATCATGCCTGTCTCCATGTGATAGAGCTGATGGCAATGAATGCCCAGGGGCCTTCGGCGTCAGCAGGAACATCGACGTCGAGCGTGGCGCCTGGCTTGATATTGACGGTGTGCTTCTTGGGATTGCGGGCACCATTGCCAACCTCCGGCAAGAACCAGGTGCCGTGGATGTGCATCGGGTGATTCATCATGGTCTCATTGATAAAGCATCTGACGCGCTCGCCATAGCGCAGCACGATCGGTTCGGCCTCGCTGAACTTTCGGCCATTTATCGACCAGAAATATCGCTGCATGTTGCCGGTCAGCCGCATCTCAATGATGCGGTCATAGCGCTTGTACGGGTACGGATTGAGCGCTTTGAGATCGCGGTAGGATAGGACCCTGGTGCCTGGAGGAGCTCCGGTGTCGTTGAGAAGCGGATCTGGCAGCCGAATATTCCCCACGCGACAAGAGAAGTTGGAAAGGGGCTTTGTTACGGTGCCGGGGGCGAAGACACGAGAGTCCTCTCGCAGAGGCCCGGGACTAGCCGTGCCGCATGGCAACTGAGGTACCGCGCATGCTGTGATGATGATGCCTTTTTTCCGTGCGGGCCTGCAAGGTGCTCGTACGCGAAACGGAGTAGACAGCCGCCAAGGTTGATCCTGATCAAATAGTGACTCGCCTATCAACTTTAGAAGCAGCATCAATCTCTACGTGCGTGTGAGAAGCGGCTAACATGATGACGAAGCTGAAACATCCGCAACCCGTTCCGGACTCGCCGACTTAAGGGATTCCACACCGTTGAGCGCGCCGGAGATACCAAAGTGGCACATGACAAGGAGGGGGCACTGAAAGACGAGAGCCACTGTCCTGGTGATTTCGTGCAAGGACGACGATCGTCGGCTGGCGCCTCGATCGGTACTTTCTGACTTGGATCTTCGGTTGCCTTCTGTAAACAAGCAGCGCACTTGGAGCCGCATGACAATATCGCACACGGTTGCATCCCGGGAAGTCCTGGCCGTACCAGAGGTGAGAGCTCACAACATCGCACTGGACCGCGCGCGTACATTTCTGACATTGCTGGTCCTGCTCCACCACGCAGTCATTCCGTACACCTATTTCGGTCACACCGACCCCAAGTCGTGGATCGGCTTTGACGTGATCATTCTCGCCACTGATAGCTTCTTCATGGCGATGTTCTTTTTCCTCTCTGGGCTCTTCGTGTGGCCCAGCCTTGCTCATAGGGATACGCAAACATTTTTGCGCGAGCGCCTGCTGCGGCTTGCCCTACCTTTCGCGATCTCGGTGCTGACCATCACCCCTATCGCCTACTACGCGATCGCACTGCGCCGGTTCCCGGATACAAGCTTTGCTGCGTTCTGGTGGAAAACCGTCACGATTGGGCCGTGGCCGAGCGGGCCGGTCTGGTTCATCTGGGTGCTGCTGGTATTCGACCTCACGGCCAGCGTGCTGTACCGGCTCTCGCCAAAGGTCATTGATCCCATCAATCGCCTGTCGCGGCGCGGCTATAACCGCCCGGCGGATTTCTTCCTGTTTCTGGCGGTGACCACCGCCATCCTCTACATTCCATCGCGGATCTATTTCGGAGCGTTCCGTTGGTTCGAGTTCGGACCGTTCTCCATACAGGCCAGCCGCGTGCTGCTCTATCTCGCCTACTTCTTCATCGGAGCAGGCGTGGGTGCCGCGAATCTCAGTCGCGGCCTCCTGAGCGCGGACGGGCGGCTCGCTAGGAGCAACTGGGGTTGGATGATGGCAGCGCTCGCTCCCTATTGCGTGTTGTGGGGATTGATCTACATCAAACGGGGGATACTCGGAAATCCGATTTGGCTGCCGGCTTGGTACGAGGGCAGCTACGGCATCTTCTTTGCTGCATTCAGCGCCGCCATGCTGTTTGCGATCCTCGGCTATTTCCTGAGGTTCAAGCGATCTGGTTCAAGCATGCTCGATCTGATGCAGGCGGATGCCTACGGCATGTTCCTGGTGCATTACGCGATCGTGCTCTGGCTGCAATACTGGCTCGTCGATCTCGGAACGCCAGCGATCGGCAAGGCGATGATCGCTTTCGCGCTCACGGTGGTGCTGAGCTGGGCTGCATCAGCGATCCTGCGAAGGATTCCAGGCGCAACGCGGGCGCTCTAAGCTTTGCTAGCGAGCGCCCCCGCCTGGGCTGCTTCTCGCCTTCCGGCCGATTCCGGAGCATTCGTGGTCGGCATTGATGCTAGTTGAGCTGCTCAACCTGGCGGAAGAGGCATCACGCCAAGATCCGAAATGAGACTTGGCGCGCCACGGCCGATAAGATGATGGGGTGAACGGCCCCTGCTCTCCGGCAGGAAGTGCCATAACGTGGTCATGAACGCCACAATGAGAGGGGCCGTTGGCCATGCAAGTTACCACAATCGGCTTGGATATGACCAAGAGAAGGCTTTCAGGTCGACGTCGTCGGCGCGGTCATCGAGCGACAGAAGCTGCGGCAGTCGGAGCTGGTGCAGTTCTTTGCAAAGCTTGCGCCTGCCTGATCGGCTCGACCGCGCACCATTGGGCGCGTGAATTGAGCGCGCTGGGTCATCGGTCCGGCTGGAGCCGCGGAGCTACGTCAAGACCTATCTCAGGCGCGGCAAGAACGACGAGGCCGACGCCGAGGCGATCTGCGGGGCGGTAAGCCGTGCTTGTCTTGCACCGCGGGCGCGAATTGCTGGTGAGCCCGCGTACCATGCCGGGCAATGGGCTTTGCCCTCACATGCCTGAGTTCGGAATCGTTGTGCCCCAAGACATCTAAGGCCCACCCGAGCTCGCGGCGGCCACCGCTTCAGCGCTGCCCGCCACGATCACGGACCCGACGTCGTTCCGATCCGGCCGCCATCTTACGGCATGGCTCGGTCAAGTGCCGCGCCAGAACTCGACCGGCGGCAGGGCGAGGCTTGGTCGGATCACCAAGATCGGCGACCAGTATCTGCGCAACCTACTGATCGTCTGGATCACGATGCAGGGGCGTCCGGAGCGGGCTGATCGCCGAAGTCAATCACCGATTTGCGGAGGATGCGTCCTCTCGAGCCGTCCCCAGTCGCGCGTGGTGATTCTGGTAAGAGAAGGTCAGGCGGAATTCACCAGCATGCGCGTTGACGCCGCGCTCGCAGGCGGTCGTGATCTTCCCTTTACGCATCAGAGCCGGCACCCGTGGGGCGGGTACGTGCAGAAGCTCGCCAATGACCGCAGCATCGAGCAAGAACGTTTTATCGCAGCACTCTATGGCATGTTCGGTGCGACTTTGAAGGGCCGGCTTCTTGGCGGCTCTCGAAGCCGGGGGAATAGTCGAAGCTGACGCGGACAGATCTTCGGCGCCGGTCATGCGACGGCCTCCTTGCCTACCCTTTCCAGATTGCCCATGACTTGCACCATGATCAATTGCCGCACATAGACTACAGCAATGCGGCCGAGAAGGTCAGGCGTGATTTTGCTCATCAACGCCTACTTGACCTTGGCTATCGGAGCCCCCTGCAAGCGATTGTCCCATTGCCTGAGCAGGTCCGCCATGCTTCCACCAGCCTCTTACATCCGTCCCCACTTAGGATTACGGTATTGGTTTTGAATCCAGTCTGAGCTGCTCTCGACCGCAGCATCTTCTTTTCGGCACGCCGTCTCTCCCTCCCGGTTGATGCACTGTTCGTCGCAGGGGGACATGCTTGCGGCTACGCGGTCCGGACCAGGGATTTGCGCGCTGTCCTGCGTGTTTGGAGCCGGCTATCCCCAGCCGGTCGAGCTTGCCCCGTTGGGTGCCCTCATCGGCTTCATCACCGACTGCGCGCGCGAGGACCGCGTCAGGCTGCGCGGATAGAAGGCATTCTTAATTTAGGCACGCGCCCGCCAAAGCGTCGTCGCAAGCAGTAGAAACGCAGCACAAGTCCACAGCGACTGCCAGTTCTTCGGCCCTTCGTTGAACCCAGTATAGACTGCCGTTGCAACAAAAATGCCGGCAAACAGCGATTCCGCCAAAGGGCGGCTTCCTTTGGTGGGAGGATTGAGCAGCGTCATGGCCGCAAAAGGCACCGCCGCCATGGTGAGAGGCGCAAAAGGGAAATCAATGAAGCGCGGGTCAAATACAAGGTCGAATGCGGTCGCCGTGCCGATCACGACGGTTACCATCAAGGCCAGTCCGTGGATGGTCACCAGCACCGATTCAGTGTGGTAGCCGGTCGGACCCAACAATTCCAAAAAGCTTGGCGGCGCGCGACCCGACATAAGTGCGTTGGCGCCCAACACGGGCGCAGCCGTTGCCGCCGCCAGAAGTGAGCCCCACAGAAGCCAGCCACCCGTTCCGTAACTTTCATAGAGAATTTTTTTGGCGGCCACCCCAAACAGGATTCCGGCTGTGGTCGCCGACAGCCCGACCGCAAAACAAGGCAGGAACCCGAGCTCCGTCGCCCTGCGGCGCACAGTCAGCCATGCGACGCCGAATACCAGGATCGCCAGCGCCAATCCGCTGCACATTTGCAGCTTCCAGCGCGGAAAGTTGCTGATGGGGACGCCGGGCGGATATTTCAGCGTGCGCTGCTCGGAATCGAACAGGCCCCAATATCCGCCGATCGTCCCCTCGATCTCTCGCTTCCAGGATTCATCATAGGCCTCAAACAGATTGACGCGGAAATGCTCGCGCCGGGCAAGGTCGAGAACCTCCGAGACCACCCGCGCCTGATTGACCCGCGATGCCAGCGATGACGCGCGCATTCGCCCCTCGCTCGGCCAGCCTATTTCTCCGATCAAGATCTCCTTGCCCGGAAACGCCGCCACGACCCTTCGGCGAATGGTGTCAGCGTGAGCGGCGGCACGTTCCGCCGGGATGGGGACATTCTCCCAATATGGCAGGATATGAATCGTGACGAAATCGACGGCGTCGCCAAGCTCGCGATTGCTGAGCCAGAACTCCCAGACGTCGGCATAGGTGACGGGGACGGTGACCTGCGCCTTGATCGAGCGGATGGTGGCGGCGAGGTCGGAAACTGACATTTCCTTCCGCAACAAGACCTCGTTCCCAACGACGAGCGCGATGATGGTTTCCGGAAATTTCCTGGCCAGGCCTATTCCCGTCGATATCTGCGTTGCGTTCTTTTGGCGGTTCCTATCAAGGAAAATTCCCTGAATGACTTTAAGCCCCGCCTTAGCCGCGAGCTCGGGAATTTGATCGAGACCAAGATCGGTCGCATAGGTACGAATGCAGTCGGTTACCTTCGCAAGTTGGGC
>NZ_JAEMSD010000003.1:38054-57158 GCF_016462955.1 Bradyrhizobium sp.
GGGCCAAGTCTTCCGCGATCTGCTCCCGCGACACCTGCGTCGCCGGCGAAAGTGAAGTCTGATTGTTACGGAAGGGCGCGTACGAGATGCATTGTACTTTGTTATTCGGATCGATCGGTGCGTGCGCCAGGTTAACCGGTATGCCCAGCCACCACCATACCGCGGCGATAGTGCCGAGGGATGTCAGGAGGAGCGTGAGCCGGGTGCGGAGGGAAACCAGTGTCGTTCTCCTTGCAGAAACGAATTGCTGGACGTCTTCAATGCGCGAGCGCGCCAGTTGAAAAAGTACTTGGCTGCTGGCGATATAGCACGCGATCACACCGCAGGTATATTTTTCACCCTCGAAAGGCAAAATGGGTTGGCGCTTGGCCGGAGTGGGCGCCCGCCAACGGCCAATCATTCCCTGCGGCTGACCTTTAGCGACGCGGTTCAACACTGGGCACGTGCCGGGGTAGCAAACACGAGCGGGGCGATCAAAATCGGGCGATGACATGCATCGGTCCCGTCGGGCCAGCGTAACACAGAAAAAATTTGTAAAAGAAGGGACTTGAGCTGACAGTGGGTGCTTTGTCGCGGCAGGTGTCCGACAAAGATTTCATGTCCGACCTCACGCAGCCGGCAACAATTTCTCTCTCGACAGAGCACTTGCGTCAAGCAAGGTTTGCATCGGCGTCTTGCCGTAGCACCAGCGGCCCTGATGCGGGCGCACCTCATTATAGACAGCGATCCACTCATCGAGATCGCTCTGCAACGCAGTGATGCTCGGATAGATCTTCTTGCGGAACGCGACGCGATAGAACTCCTCAAGCACGGTGCGGTGGAAGCGCTCGACAATGCCGTTGGTCTGTGGGCTCTTTTGGTGCGGGTGTGATCGATGTCCTCGACGGCGAGATAGAGCTCGTATTCGTGATGCTCCGGATTGCCGCAATACTCGGTGCCGCGGTCGGTCAGGATCCGGTTCAGCGGGATGCCCCGCGCATCGAAGAACGGCACCACGCGATCATTCAACAGTTCGGTCGCCGTGATCGGCGTCTTGCGATCATACAGCTTGGCGAATGCCACCTTGCTGTAGGTGTCAATGAAGGTCTGCTGATAGATCCGCCCGACTCCCTTCATGTTGCCGACATAGAAGGTGTCCTGCGCACCACAATAGCCGGGGCACTCGCTCTCGAACTCGCCGTGCGCCTCCTTCTCGGACTTAGCCTTTTCCAACGCAACGAGCTGGGCCTCGGTCAGCACCAGGCCGTCCTGGGCCATCTTGGCCTCCAGCGCCGTCAGCCGCTTCTTGACGTTGGCAAGGTCGTGACGCAGCCACACCGCCCGCACGCCGAACGGGGAGATCGACAGGCCGCGGCTCCTGAGCTCATTGCTGACTCGCACCTGACCCCAGGCCGGCTGGTCGATCGCCAGTTCAACGACGGCCGCCTCGACCTCCGGCGCGACACGGTTCTTCAGGATCGGTTTCTTGCG
Source organism: Bradyrhizobium sp. (assembly GCF_016462955.1). Taxonomy (GTDB): domain Bacteria; phylum Pseudomonadota; class Alphaproteobacteria; order Rhizobiales; family Xanthobacteraceae; genus Bradyrhizobium. The sequence goes on from NZ_JAEMSD010000003.1 coordinate 39,525, forward strand.
GCTGATCTCGATCAGCGCCAGCTCGCCACCTTTGTCGTACAGTTCCTTGAACCGGTAGAAGCTGTCGCGGCTATAGCCCATCATCCGGCAAGCCTGGCTGACGTTGCCGAGCTGCTTGGCCAATTCCAGCATTCCGACTTTCGCGCGAATGACCTTCTGTTCCTGGGTCTTGGTAACGTCTCCTGTGAGACGCTGCGGGCTGCGCGGGAGCGCCCTTTGGGTGAGCGCTCCTGCTCGCCCGCAGCTCCATTCCCTGCCAGTTCAAACCTTGCCGTCAGATTAAGTCGAAACTTCTACAAAAAATTGCGCTTTGTCTAGCGCGATTTCGAGCTGCCATGTTGTGTTAGATCAACACACCAACACTGCTGGCTGCAATATGCACGTCAGTGTGACCGGTTGCGATCCAGATCGTCGCCCCTGCCGCGATCGGGATTATCGCCGCTCCGGCAGATCCAATTCGCGAGACAACGCGGTCATATCAACGTCGGCGTCCACGATCACGCGACAGGCCTTGCCGACGACAATCTCCATGCGTCCGCTCGCTGCCCTCGTTGAAGCTACTAGCGGCGCAACTGGTTGGTCTGGCGCCACCATCGCCGGCACAAAGACTGGCTGAGGTTGTTCAACATCGCTCGTCCGCGTCCGAAATGACCGTCGCCAAGTCAACAGAAGCGAGCGCGAGATTCCGTATCGTCGTGCTGTCGATGAGACCGCCCGCGGCCTCTGCAAACTCTCCAGAACGATCTTGAGTTTCTCATCATCCGTCCAGCGACGGCGACGGTCGGTCTCGACAACCTCGTACCGTTCAATTTGAGCACTGAACTTATTGCTGTCCATAAGACCTGTTACACAGCACTCCTCTTAACCCGACAAGGCGGCCCTCGCCGGAGGGAGACCCATACGGCGAGTAGTAGTCACGGTATCCGCAATAGGGATAGCCGTACCAGCATAGACGCCATGGTAGCCGAGCCCGCGCAGACCAAAGCCAGTCAGCAGCCAAGGCGCGCCGTGGTAGCCGCCATAAGCTCCGTAGTACTCGTCATGACCGAACTGCCGCCGTAGAACGGCGCGTGGCCCATTACCCCTTGGAATCCACCATGAGAGAAGCCGCCGGCAAGTCCACCGGCATGAATACCGCCGCTGAATCCTCCGTGACCGGAAAATCCGCCGCCATGCCCTCTCATCCCTCCACCGTGTTGGGCGAGAGCGCCTTCAGCGGAGACCATCAGAGTGTGGCCGCGATGCCTGCTACAAACAGAATGATCTTCTTGATGTTCAACTCCAACACGAGCCATTATGCGCCCTCACGAGGCGAACTCTTGAAACGCCATCGCCGCCACAACCTTCGACCGAATGAGGGTCGTGCCTCAAGAGGGAGGTCGAGACACAAGAACAATTCACTCACGCCGCTACGCTTGCAGGTAAGGTGGTCCGATAAATCTCGATATAGTTTGCCGCGGCACCTCTCCATCCGCATGGACGCGACATGGCAGCTTGGCGCATGGTCTTGAGCCGAGGAGGGGAATGGTAGATGTCCATGGACCGATACACGCCGTTCAATAAACCCGCGAGCGAGAAGTCGTCGAAGAGCACGCCCGTTACCCCATCCTCGATGGTGTCGGCTAGACCGCCTGTCCGATGTGCAACCGGGAGCGATCCGAACCTTTGAGCCTGCATCTGCACCAACCCGCACGGCTCGAACCGCGAAGGCATCAGGAGAAAGTCACTTCCCCCCAACATTCGCCGCGCGGTCTTCTCCTCATAGCCGATTTTCACCCCCACTTTGCCAGGATAGCGCTTGGCCACCTCGCCCAGTGAGTTCTCCAGCTGCGGCTCGCCGCGACCTGTGACCACGATCTGGCCGCCCTGCCGGACGATTGTTTCCACGGCCTGAAGCGCCACATCCAACCCCTTCTGGTGAACCAGGCGGGAAACAATCGCGAACAATGGCCCCCGCGAAACCGCAAGCCCGAATTCCTGTCTTAGCGCCTTGGCGTTGGCTTGCTTGCCCGTCCAGTCGTCGACGCCGAACGGTCGCGCAAGATGCCGATCGCTGCTCGGATCCCAGCTCTCATCGATACCGTTCAAGATACCTGTCAGGCGGCCTTGCTTGGCTCTTGCCTGCAGCAAGCCATGCAGACCGCAGCCGTGCTCGGGCGTGGTGATTTCACAAGCATAGGTCGAGCTCACAGTTGTGACGTGCGAGGCATAGAAGATGCCGGCCTTTAGGAAGGAGATGTCGCCGCAAAACTCAACGCCGTTGATGTGAAAGGCGTTGGGCGGAATCCCGAGGCGATCGAGATGCTGGTGGGCGAACAATCCACGATACGCGAGATTGTGAATGGTAAGCACTGTTGGCGTATGATGGCCGCTCCAGCGCAGATACGCGGGCGCAAGCGCGGACGTCCAATCGTTGAGGTGGAGGAGGTCAGGGATCCAGCTCGGATCACCCACGCCGCGGGCCAGATCTGCAGCCGCAAGCCCAAGTCTTGCGAACCGCAAATCGTTGTCCGCCCAGTCGTTACCGGCTGGATCCAGATAAGGGCTGCCCTCGCGCTCATAAAGTTCCGGGCAGATCACGGCATAAATGACAACGCCATCGGACGTTTGGGTTCGCGCGATACTGCATTCCGGTATGCCGGCAAGTCCGGGCAGGCGCGCTACAATTTCCAGAGCACGGTTTTGCGCGACGAATTCGCGGTAGGCCGGGATCAGGACGCGTATGTCGCAGCGTTCACGCAGCGCGCGCGGAAGGGCAGCGGAAACGTCGCCCAGACCGCCGACTTTGATGTAGTCCGCAAATTCTGACGTCACGAACAGGACGTTGGGTAAGCGCCGCAGAACGGCCTTGCGCCAATCAGGCTGTTGCCGGGCTTGAGCGGGCTCGACCAGCTTTCGTTTCACGGCGTCCCCCCAAGCTTGCTTTAGCCGATACTTCTCCAATTGTAAGACGGATAAGGCGCAAAATTCTTACAGATCTCGAATGAATTCAGCTTGGCAGTTCTTGTCGAAGCGAATTTGCGTTGGATCAAACCCACATAAAACATATCATGGCTTTTTGGACACATTCTAGGTTACAATCTTGAACCATCGAGAGCCTCGGATTGGGTAATATCGCCCCGACCGCCTCGCTTGGACTAATGATACGGCTGCATCCTAGCAGCTCGGACCCGCAGAACCGACCCGTTGTGGGTCAGATGATTGACTTCAATCAACGGCTCCCGCACGGCGGAAACTATCATTTAAATTGTTCACTGAGGAGAGTCGCCGATGAACATGAGACGTGTTACGGTTGTGTTGCGATGCCTCCGCCTCTTCGCGAATGTGGCGGTGTTGGGTCTTGCGCCATCGCTGCTGACGGTGAGTTCGATTGCGCTCGCCGCACCCTCGGTCCGCACGGCGATGATGGATGACATGGGATCGATGGGCGGTGGCCAGCCCGGATCCATGTCGGGCATGTCGAACACGGCCCCAAACGCGTCCGGCGGCATGAGCGGAACGTCCGGGAGTTCCTCAGGCGGGATGGGCGGAATGTCGGGCGGCATGGGCGGCTGCTGCATGGGACCGATGGGACAAAGCCCCGGCGCAGCTTCGCCGTCCAGTTCCGGCATGGCGATGCAGACCAATCTCCCTGGTTTTCCCGGCGCATCCCATATCTACCACGTCGGCGCGACGGGCTTTTATCTCGACTATGCCGACAAGCTTGGTCTGTCGACCGATCAGAGGACGAAGCTCAACGAGATCAAACAGCAAGCTCTGCTCACGCAATCAAACACGCAACGAAAGGTCGATGAGGCCGAGCAGGCACTTTGGGTGCTGACGGCTGCAGACCAGCCTGACGCCGCGGCCATTGAGGCAAAAGCACGGGAGATCGAAAAGCTGAAGGCAGACCAAAGAATTGCCTTCATTCGCGCAGTGGGGGATGCAGCTAACGCGCTGACGGCCGACCAGCGCAAAATGGTGCTTGGATTGGCGCCGATGCCGAGTACAACTCCCGCCGCCTCGACCCCGGCCAAGCCGATGAACATGGGGAAGTGAACCGGGGCGGCAATTAACCCTGGGGAGCGAGTTGTGATCAGCTCTCTCCCGCGCCGTTCCTGCACCCAAGTCCGCTCGCTGAAACTTGCCGTCGGAGATGAATTGTAAGGCGCTGGTTAAGGCGTCCGCGATATCTTTTCCATCATGGCTTGCACGGTGACTTGAGTTGTTGAGCGAAATCAACAGTGCATGGCATGCATCTAGTTGGATTATGAACCATCAATCGATTTTCGGGAAGTGCAACGTGAATGTTGCAGCAGCGGACGTTACGACCTGTTTGCTAATCGCTGGCTACCATAATTTCGCTGTGACGCTTGGCTGAGTCAGAATTCATTTAGGCTTCTCTTCTGCTAAATGGTTCGATCCGCCAGTGAGGGAAAAATGAAATCCGATATTTGCGTGAGGAGCCGTTACAACACGGAAGCATTCGCTCAGATTCTTGGTTTGTGTTTGCTGGGTACGCTTGTAACCAGCGGACCGCTTGCCGCCCAGACGGTTGGAACTCAGCCGCACCCGTTTCCACCGCAAACGTCCGTTTACAAATGGCATTATACCTGCCCTACACTACAACCGACCGGCACTTGTAGGTTTTATCTTGCGGCAGCGAACTACGCTGCAAACAATGTCTCCCATGCGCGGGTTGTTCTCGCCTACCAACCGGTGGGAGCGCAGCAAATGCCTTTCTATTATTTTTCGATCACCGTGATGGGTAAAGATCAACCTGATCTGGTGATGTTGCAGTCGAATGCTGGCGTGTCATTTGTCGCGCAGGGGATGACCTTGGGTAATGAGACCGGTCCGATCTTGTCTGAAACGGATTCGCATGTGAACTAGCTGCTTCGTCAAAGTGCTTTTGCCATTTTGGCTGTTTGAGTCGGCCTGATTTGGCGGGCGGACTTGGGGTCGGCGCGATCCATTTTGGCGCGGGCTTTATCGGTTGTGAACATCCATTTGATGCAAGCGCGGTCGGCATTGCGTCGCTTCTACCAGGCCGCGGTTTCGGCGACGCGAGGAGCGTAGCTATCGATGCGCCGACCGAGGCATTGGTGGGCGAAGGTCTACTAGATGCCGTAATGGGCCCGGCTCCGAGCGAGGGGTGATGATGGTGGCTGTCCCCCGATAGATGATGAAACGGGGTCAGGACTTGAGTCGGCCCCAAGCATCTGGAGACGGAGGACAGCCGTGGAGAAGTATGCCGTGAATTCGACGTGTCGTTGGAACTCTCGAGCGTATGCATTGTGGATGCCCAGGGTAGGATCCTGAAGGAGGCGAAGGTCGCGAGTGAACCCGACGCCCTAGTCGAATTTTTCGAGACGCTTGGCTTTGCAGTGAATCGGATCGGGCTGGAGGCTGGACCACTGTCGCAACGGCTGCATGCCGGGCTGCAAAGAGTAGGATTCGAGACGGTCTTGCTGGAAACGCGGCATGTGAAGGCAGCATTGTCAGCGATGACGGTGAAGACTGATCGCAAGGATGCACGCGGGATTGCCCAGTTGATCCGGATGGGATGGTTCCGCGCGGTGCACGCAAAGTCGATAGGGGGCTCAGGAGATTCGAGCGCTACTGGTCGCGCGCAAGCAGCTTCTTGGGCGACTTATCGATGTGGAATTAAGTATCCGCGGGATTTTGCGTGGCTTTGGGCTGACGGTTGGCCCGGTGACGCGGAAGAATTTCGAAGCGCGGATGCGAGAGTTGGTTGCGGGTCAGGCGACATTGAAGCGCATTGCCACAGCGATGCTTTCGGCGCGATCGGCCTTGAAGGCAGAGTACGGAAGGCTACACAAGGCCGTGCTGGCAATTGTGCGTGACGATGCGGTTTGTCGCCGGCTCATGACAGTGCCGGGCGTTGGTCCCCTGGTGGCTGCCACCTACAAATCGGCGATTGATGATCCTCATCGCATCGTAAAATCGAAGGCAGCAGGCGCGCTATTCGGGCTCACGCCAAAGAAATACCAATCAGGAGAAAAGGACGTCACGGGCGGAATCACGCTGGCCGGCGACGAGATAGTACGCACAGTGCTGTACGAGGCCGCCAATGTCCTGCTATCGCGCATCACGCGGTTCTTAAAACTCAAGCGCTGGGGATCGAGGTCGCCAAACGGCGAGGCTCGAAGCGCGCAAAAGTCGCCCTGGCACGTAAGCTGGCAGTGATCCTGCATCGGATCTGGTTCGACGGCACAACTTACCGATGGACCGAAGCGGGGCCGATCGCGGCATAGAAGACGTGGAGGAGATCAAGAACGCAACCGGGCTGAACTGAAGCCCAGTGCCCGAAGTCCCGTCGCCCGGACGGTGGATCCGGTGAAGCCGTTACACGCCCAGTGGCCGTCATCTGACGAACCACGCGTATCTAGATAGGCTCACCGCTCCCTCTGACAGCATGATGTGGCGGCCAGGCGTTGACCACGGACAGAAGCATGAGTTCGGCGGCGTGACGTTCATCGGGAGGCTTGACATCATCGGGCCCATTACAGAAGGGGTGTAGTCTCTTCGGGAGGTTGTCCTTTTGCAGTAGGCGACGGCCGCCTTGAGGAAGGAACGGCGCTGTCAACCGTCTCGTCGCGTCGCTTTGCTCGGTCCACCCTCGACTATGCCTCGTACCATCGCCTCTCGACCTTTGGGCGTCAAAAGCGCGCACCAAGCCGTACACGCCCAGAACAAGCGGTAAGGCGAGCGCTTCATCCAGCTTCGGAGATGGGCGTACGCTCAGGCCCTATCCCACATGCGAGAGCGCGGCTGTCGGCGCTACGCTACGTGTATGGGTGGGCCGATAGCGTCTTTCTGCAGCACGCTTGGAAGATCACGGCGAATGCATGCTGGTGGTAAGCGCTTAGCCGTAACCCTTGCTTCGGGATCTGGATAGCTATGCGAAGAAGCCTCCGGCTTTGGACGGAGGTTTTGATGGGATTGGACAGCAAAAAGGACGTCCATTTGGACGGCCCATCGGCGGGGTCGGTTAGCCGGCTGGAAGTTCTTGAAGGACCGTCGGGGCGCCGCGTGCGTTCGGAAGCTGAGAGAGCTCGGATTGTCGCCGAGAGTCTGTTGCCCGGTGCCCAGGTGTCCGAGGTCGCGCGCGAGCACGGAGCGACGCGCTGGCAGATCTACGATTGGCGACGGCGGTTTCGCCAGCGAGGCATGTTGCCGCCGTGCGAGGCATCCCCGCCGACATTCGCTGCGCTGGTCGTGGAACGTGCTTTGGAGGAGCTTCCTGCTCCGGCGATCAAGCTTGAGATCGCGATCGGTGATGTCGTGCTGCGGACGGATACGGCCATTGATGGTGAGCAGCTGTCTCGGGTGATCCGTGCGGTGCGAGCGTCACGATGATCGCGGCCGGTGCTGATCTGAAGATTTACATCGCGACGCGGCCGATCGACTTCCGCTGTGGCCACGATGGGCTTGCGGCGAAGGTGCAGGAGATGCTTCGTCTCGACCCGTTCAGCGGCGCAGCCTTCGAGTTCCGATCGAAACGAGCGGACCGGATCAAGATTTTGGTCTGGGATCGAACGGGCCTGGTGTTGGTGCACAAGCGTCTCGAAGGTTGCAAGTTCGTTTGGCCAACGATCGCAGACGGCGTGATGCGGATATCGCGGGCGATGTTCGCGGCCCTATTCGAGGGGCTGGATTGGAGGTTGGTCCGCCCGGAAGAAGCGCGGCGGCCCCCAGGCGACTGGATAACTGCGGCAGAATGACTCGGAAGCTATTTTGAACGTGGCATGCACGGCGGCGATGTGCTCGAAATAGCGCATGAGCATCGCGGCGCTGCGCGACGAAAATGAACAACTGAAGGCGCTTTTGGCGCAAACGCAGGCGGCCTTGAGCGAGCATCAGGGGCGCTGGCGGCGTCGGAGGAAGCGCGGCGTCGGCTGGAGGTCCTCCTCGGCGAATTGCGGCGCAACAGGTTCGGCGCGAAGTCCGAGAAGCTGCGGCCAGATCAGTATTACTTGCCGTTAGAAGACGTGGAGATCGCGCAAGGCATCCTGGACGCGGCACAGGAGAGAGCCGAGGCTGTGATCAAGGGCCGATCGCGGAGCGTGCCGGATCAAGGTTACAGTTCAAACCTTGCCGTCAGATTAAGTCGAAACTTCCACAAATACATCTGTCGCCGCTGTTTGGGGGCCCGTCGTGCAGGCGCACGCACCAGAGCACGTCGTGCCCGGCGGACTGCCGACCGAAGCGGCCGCGCACGTGATCGTCTCAAAATTTAGCGACCATACGCCATTTTACCGTCAGGCCGAGATCTATGCGCGCCAGGGAATCCGGCTTGATCGGGCGACGCTGGGCAACTGGTCTGGCCGCGCCCGCTTCCACCTTCAGCCCATCGCGGACCACATGCGCCACCACCTGGCCATGGCGGACCGGTTGTTCATGGATGAGACCAAGGCGCCGGTACTCGATCCGGGGCGCGGCCAAACGAAGAAAGGCTACTTCTGGGCGGTCGCCTCAGACCACCGCGGCCACAGCGGCCCAAGTCCACCGATCGTGTTGTTCAGGTATGCCCCCGGTCGCAGCGGTGCCTTCGCGCAGCAGTTCCTGGACGGCTTTGACGGACGCTACCTGCAATGCGACGCCTATGACGACTATGACCGGTTGAACGAAGTCGTTCGATGTTGGAGCCATTTGCGCCGGCGCTTCGTCAAATTGGTGCGCAACATCAATGCACGAGCGTCCAAGGCCCTTGGGGTCGGCATCAAGTCACTGATCGCCGAGGCCGCTGTTCGGCACATCGCGCAGCTTTACGCCATCGAAGCCATGGTGCGCGGCTCATCGCCGGACATCCGGCTGGCCGCGCGCAAGGAGCACTCGCTGCCCATGGTAGCCGCGTTGAAGTCGTGGTTCGAGAAACAGTTGTCGATGATCTCCAGCCGATCGACGCTCGCCGAGGATATCCGCTATGCGCTCAATCATTGGGAGGGGCTGACGCGCTTCCTCGAAGACGGACGTCTCGAGCTCGACACCAACCCGGTCGAGAACGCCATCCGGCCAATCTGCTTGATCAGGAAAAACGCTCTCTTCGCAGGACATGAAATCGGCGCCGAAAACCGGGCCTTGCTGGCATCGATCGTCGCCACCTGCAAACTCAACGACGTCAATCCGGCCAGTTACATCGCCGAAACACTCGAGGCGATCATCGACGGCCATCCCCACAGCAGAATCGAAGACCTCATGCCGTGGCGATTCCGCCCTACGTCAAGCCAGCCTCAACAGGGTCGCAGCTAAGCGCTTACTGCTGGTGCTGATCAGCGGACGCCGGAAGGCAACCTGCCCGAAATCTATTGGGGGGAACCGGGCGGCCGCCGAAGCGCCGGTCGACGCCTTCGCCGAGAAATACCGCGTCGAATGCCTCGCCAACAGCAGATGCGTGCGCCGTCCGCGATAGAGATCGTCGGCTCGAGAGCTCACGCTGGTGTCAACCCAGTGGCCTACGTGTGGATTGGCGGCGAGTTGTCACGAGACGAAAGGCAGGGCGCAAAATCCCAAAATCCAGCTTCGATTTCAATCGACCGGTAGCCATCCTGCTTACCGCCTGCCCACGCTGCCGGCACCGCGCGTTGTACTCCCGTAGTAGGGCTGGGCGCGATGATAGCGCCCCACCGGCGGAGCCGCGACTTGGTTCGGCACATTGGTCGCGTTCGGAGATGTCGACTGTTGCGACGGAATTACAGTGATATGCGAACGGTCGGGCGTCGAAGGATCTTTAACACCCTGAGCCCAGGCGCAAGTGGAGCCAAAATATGCAATCACGAGCGCAGTCAAAGCCAAACGTTTCATGAGCCAATCTCCTGAGCGAACTGGTCACAGACTTGAATACCGGCCCGCTTCTCGTTTGAGCGACTTGGCCATTTAACCGTACGCCTTTCGACCTCGATTGATCTGCGTCAAGCCACCCAGCGCAGGCACGCGAGATCCGTGTCGTTGGGCCAATGATCGTCATCCGTGACCCTGCGGGGGAGTTGATCTTTCCCGCGGTTTCCTAGCCGAAAAGAACCCGTAACTTACGCTTTCCCCCAATCACGTTTTGCGCTCTTGGCGGAGCCGCTTGTAAAGCGCGGTTACGGCGTCCGCGAAATCCTCCCGGTCGTGGCTTGCACAGTAGTCCTCCAGGAATCGAAGCTGCTGAACCAGATCGAAGGTTGGCGGCGCCAAGTTGAGCGTCTCATCGGTGCCGGGTGGCCTCCCCAGCAAAATGCCGCTCATGAATCCTTGCGTCCAGGCGAGATAGTCTCTGCGGATGTTGGCATTGGATTTCACGTCCTCGTTAAAGCCGCGGCAGGTCGTTGCGCCCAATCCGACTATGCGGGCGGTTTGCGCCTGAGCCTGGGAGCTTGCCTGCAACAGAAGCGCTGCTGAAACCAACAATACTGCCAATCCCGTCCTTATCCGATGCGAATCCCTTGGCAGCATCGAGTGCTCGTCTGCGGGCTCCGGAGCGGGTGCTTCGATTTCTTTGGCTTGGGTCTCATTGCATTGCCGGAGCACAGTCGACCGCTCCCACTGGATCATGGTTTGAGGCGCATTGTGTGTTCGCTCGACCGCGGCCCGTCAATATGCAGCTTACGCATTTGTCGTGATTTCGACGCGGTGATCCGTGCCTGACCAGCTGCCGTCGCGCCAACGAAAGGTGAAATCCACCCATTGTCCTTCGCGCAAGGCGGAGGTGTTGAGTTCGGCAGCAAAGAAACCAAGGCCGGTGTCTTCGGCCTCGACGTCGCTCACCGCGTGCCAGCCGTCGACTCCCCAGTGTACGGCAGCGGCGCTGGCGGTGGCGATCACGACACGGCTGCCGCGGGTCGCCGTCGCGATTTGCGCATGTGGCCACCAGAAGCTGTAGTCGGCTATCCTGCGCCGACCCTCATAGCGCCGCCAAACGGCTTCTGGTCTGTCCACAGGCCGGCCCAAGTGCCGTGAGACCGCGAGCTTGATGTACTCCGCGTGCGCCCACGCCAGCGGCATGGCCGACCCTGTCGGGCGACCTGGCTCGAGCCGGCGCTGCGGGACCGATGATCCGTCCCAGATTTGTTCCGGGATCATTCCACCTGGGCTGGCTGAATTCGCCATGGTTTGAAGCAGTGGCAAGGAGTCCTGGCCGGCGCACAATTCGTAATGACCTCTTTCGCCGGCAAGGAGTGGCCACGGCCGACCTTTGCCAGCCCCGTCGTACGGCCGGCCATCATCATACTCGCCGTAGCCATCGCCATTGTAGCGACGCCATGCCGCGCCTGACGGGGTCTCAACCCTGAGCAGATGATCGACCACTTTGACGCTGTCGAGGATCAGGGGATCCTGGGGGTGGCGCAGGCCGAAGCGAACCAGGCGGAGGAAATCGGTGCTGATCTGCGCGCTCGCCTGCAAGCTTGCTCCGTCACCTCGGTTCCGGATTAGGACGAACTCGTCCAGTGCGGGACGTCCTCCGGACAGGACGGAGGCTGGAGCGGTACGAATATAATGACCGGGCAGGTTCAATTGCCGCGTCCAATCGCTGTCCTGGGCAACGAGCCAGGTATCAAGATGCGCATTCCAGAAATCGGCAAGTTGGGTGGCCCAATGCCGGGCCCTGTCATCGAGAAAGTGGCCGCCTGCGACCAAGGCCGCGATACAGGTCGCCAGCGTGAATGCATTCAGACCGCTGTTTTCTTCCCAGCGGTCTTGATCGGTCGAGGGACCGATCCGCGCGACGCATCCAAGCGCACGCCGGACCATGTCCTGCGGCTCGATGCCGTCGAGCGCATTCCGGTCGGCTAACAGCGCAGCGAGAAGCACGGGATAGGCCGCTTCGTCGAGCTGGACGCCGCGCCAGTATGGTTCGCCCCCCAGCCACTGGTTTTGTTGCCAGTGCCCTTCGACATTCTGCGTGGCGATGAGATAACGCAGCGTGTCACGCGCTTCCTCCTCTCCGCCGAACGCCAGCAAGGCAGAGGCGCATTCAACGAGATCGCGCGGCCAGACCAGATGATAGCCACCCCGCTCGTTACCGCTGTCGCCCCAGGGAATGCTGAGGCTTGCCACCATCGCGCCGGGGTAGGTTTTGTCCAGATGGGTGCGCAGCACGGTCGTCGACGTAACAAATTGGTCCTGCAGCGGTCGGGCCAGTTCGACCGGGGTTGCGCAGCACTCGCCGCAACTGCGGTGCCACTTGCTCCAATCGGAGATCTGGGGTTTGAGCAGTCGGTCAAATGGTTGCAGCAACGATGAAACGGCAAGCGTTGCCGCTGCGCCAGGAGTGCTGGCAAAGCCCAGGGCCAGTACGCAGTTTTGCGGCAATTCCGCCATCAGCGCGACGTTCCCCGGGCCAGCGGCTGGATGATTCCAAGTCATCGCCCCATTCCGAGCAAAATCTTGCCACCCGTCACTGGTGCCGACGTAACCGGCGCTTGCCTGGATGATGGCATCCTGCTGGTATTCGTCAACGGCGGCGAGCGCCATCGCGAACGGCGAGCGTGCCGCTGCCAAAAAACGCCGGCCGCGCTGCTCGGCGACCATGGCGCGATTGCCATAGCCGGTTGCCCCAAGGTGAGGCGCGAGCAGCACGTAGGGCCGCAGCGACGGGTCATTAGTCTCAAGGTTACATTCTATCGCGAGCACATCTCGTCGCGGATCCGGGCAGATTCGCAAGCGTAACGAGAAGCGCGGATGGGCGTGTACGACTTCGTAGGCCGGAACGCCTTCGGCCACCGCGCGGAGCTCGTACTTGCCGAGTCGTTTGACCTCCGCCCAAAACCCCTTCCCGTCGGCAACCAGAAAACCGAGATCGCGAATTTGCGGAATATCGACCCGGGGCCAGTAGACCTCGTTGACGATCCCGTGGCCCACCGTGAACCAGAGGCGTGCAATTCCGAGCGATGATCCGACGACATCCTTACTGCTGCTTGTCCAAGTCGGCGGGATGCCCGGCGCCCCCGGGGCGTCGAGATTTGGACCTGGCTCCCAATGATTCGTCCGCGGTCTTTCAGACGCTGCGGCGGTCTTGGTTCTCACCAAACGTCCGTGATTGCCGTGGTTGGCGGCTTTTATCGTGGTCCACGCTGGTCTGCCGCGGTAATGTGGAGAACACCATGCTGTCACGAAACGGCACCCCGCTCAAAAGAACAGCCTTACGGCCTACCCAAGTAAATCCGTCCTGAGCGCCCCGATCCTTGACCCACATCAACCAAGAATGCTGAACTCATTGTTATCAAATAGGAGTTGGCCGGACTCTGACCTCGTTCGGCTCGCTTCGTGGTTCGGGGGGATGTCGCGGAGTGATGGAGGTGCTAGCGTGACCACCCTTTCCCCAGCCGAACCGACCCGTCGCGACTTCCTTTGCGTTGCGACTGCAGCGGCTGCCGCTGTAGGCGGAGCCGCAGCCACATGGCCCTTGATCAGCCAAATGAATCCCGATGCCTCCACGATCGCCGCCGCGGCACCGATCGAGGTCGATCTCGTGCCAATTGCCGAAGGCCAGATCATCCAGGTGTTTTGGCGGGGCAAGCCCGTGTTCGTGCGGCACCGCACAACGAGCGAGATCAAGGCAGCTCGCGCCGTCGATTGGCGAGCGCTGCCCGATCCGCAATCGGACGCCGAGCGGGTGAAGGACGGCCACGACCAATGGCTCGTCGTCATCGGCATCTGCACGCACCTTGGCTGCATCCCGCTCGGCCATCAGGGGCAATACGACGGCTGGTTCTGCCCATGCCACGGCTCGGTTTACGACACATCGGGGCGCGTACGTCGCGGTCCGGCACCGGCCAACCTGTACCTGCCGCCATACGCATTCCTGTCCGACAGCAAGATTCGCATCGGGTGAAGCGACCATCGTTACCGCATGACGACAACCCCCGTTGCCCACGAGGGCCGCGTAACAATCATTTCGGCCAACGTCGGCTCGACGTCGTTCAACAGCGATCGAGACATCTCCGCGGGCGTGTCAGCAACTACATCGGCGGCATGCGGGTAATTGCTTATCAAGAGGTGTAGGATAGTTGTATAGCTAGAATCATGGAAACAGATGTTAGACACCTGGTCCAGGAGGCGGCCTTCGTGAGCAATCACTCGATGCATGATGCAGATCGTGCCACCCACGTCAAAATCGTTGTTGTCGCATTGCTGGCTGCGGCGGTGGTGGTTGCCATCGGAATTGCAGCTCGGACGGAGACTGCCGACGAGATCCACGTTGCCAGAGCGATCAAGGCCAAAAGCACTGCAACTTTGACAGTCGAAGATCCGTCAGTCGACGTGCACAAGCAACGATCACTTGGTGCAGCTCCCCAATTCACTGCCCGCCGCTGGTGGGTCTACGAATGCTGAGGGCGTAATCATCATGCCTAGCGTCAGTTCTTCCGGCTTGCCCGATTGCTTTGTGCCGCATCAGTGAAGTCGACGTGCAAGCCTTGTTTCATCGCCAGCTTTCTGGTCGGCCGCCAACTCCCGCCTGGCCCGCTTCGACCGCTGGCCTCGATCAATTTGAGCCAGATCAAGTTCGCCAAGTCTACGCCGGATAGCATAGAGCCATTCGATAGACGAATAGTTTCGGCGCTACTCCGCTGAAGCCTCTCCAAGAACAAGCTCAAGCCGTCGCCAAAAGAGTTTTATCTCGCGCCCCGAGGCATCGAACTGCGCGCCGGCGTGGGAGATTTAAGGAGGACGGGCCGGTACAACTTGGAATGGTTGGTCTGGGGCGGATGGGCGGCAACATCGTGCGCCGAGTGCTTCGCACGGGACACGCTTGCGTAGCCTATGACCGCGATCCAAAGCTGAGCCAGCGCCTCAGTGCGGAAGGGGCGTTCGCGGCGCAAAGTCTGAAGGATCTCGTCGCAATCATGGAGCGGCCGCGCCATGTTTGGCTGATGCTGCCAGCCGGTGAAGCGACCGAAGAAACGCTCCATCAACTCTCGCCTATACTGAACGCGGGCGATGTGCTCATCGACGGAGGCAACTCCTTCTACAAGGATGACATCCGCCGCGCGCGTGAACTCGCCGCGATGGGATTGCATCATGTCGACGTCGGAACGAGCGGCGGCATCGAGCGCGGCTACTGCCTGATGATCGGTGGAGAAAAGGAGATCGTCGACCGGCTCGATCCAATTTTTTCCGTGCTCGCGACTGGGTCCAGAAATATCCCGTGTGCCCCGGGTCGTGAGGGACGCGACGGGCGGGTTGAACGGGGTTATGTCCATGCTGGCTCAAGCGGCGCCGGACATTTCGTGAAGATGGTCCATAGCGGCATCGAGTACGGTCTGATGCAGGCCTATGCCGAGGGCTTCGAAATTCTCAAACAGGCAAGTGCGAAGGAACTGCCGGCGGACCTGCGATTCGATCTCGACCTTGCCGACGTGGCCGAGGCCTGGCGGCGGGGCGGCGCTATCTCCTCCTGGCTGCTCGATCTCACCGCCAGCGCTCTTGCCGCCGATCCGAAGCTTTCGAACTTCGAAGGCTACGGGATGGATTCCGGCGATGGCCGGTGGGCGATCAACGCCGTCATTGAAGAGGCTGTCCCCGTACCGGTCCTGTCAGCGGCTCTTTATGCCCGTTTCGGCTCACGCCAGCAGAACGGCTTCGCTAACAAGCTCTTATCGGCAATGCGCAACAACGTCGGCGGCCACCAGGAGCCTGCAAGAGCCTGAGACCGGCACCATCCGGGGCTGAACGGTTGGCTGACGGGCGGGGGTGACTCACATGGAGACAAACGTTACCGTATCGCAGCACCTGTGCGGCGTGCCGCAATGCACGCTGGTGATCTTCGGCATCAGCGGTGACCTCACACATCGGCTCCTCATGCCAGCGCTCTACAATCTCGCTCGATTGAAGCGCCTGCCAAAGGACTTCAGGATCATCGGCGTCGGGCGCAGCGCAATGGCCGTTGAGAGGCTGCGGGATGATCTCACCAGATCCATGCAGGATTTTGTCAGCGAGCAGGGAGGCGAAGCATCGGTCGGCGGCATTGATCAAGAGTTTTGGGATCAGGTTGTGCGCCGATTGGAATACGTCTCGGGCCACATTGAGGATGTCGCAACTTACGAAAAGCTGTCCCAACTCCTGAAAGGCTCCAAAGCGGCTTCCGGCGGAGGGAACGTTCTCTTCTATCTCGCCGTTGCTGCGCAGTTCTTCGGGCCTGTGGTCAAACACCTGGGAAAGGCGGGCCTCGCTCGAGAAGAAGCAGGGGCCTGGCGGCGGATCATCATCGAAAAGCCGTTCGGCCGAGATCTGCAATCGGCAAGAGCCCTCAATCGCGACGTTCTCGCCGTCTTCAGGGAAGAGCAGGTGTTTCGTATCGATCACTTCCTTGGTAAGGAGACCGTCCAGAACATCATGGCGTTCCGGTTCGGCAACGGCCTGTTCGAGCCGATTTGGAACAGGGACCGCATTGACCATGTTCAGATCACCGTCGCCGAAATCGTCGGAGTGGAAAGACGCGGCGTATTCTATGACGCGACCGGCGCCCTTCGCGACATGGTGCCGAACCATTTGTTTCAGCTGTTCACGATGCTCGCAATGGAGCCGCCGATCTCCTTTGAAGCGGACGCCGTACGCGACAAGAAGCAAGAGGTGCTGATGGCCGTGCGACCGCTATCGGGAGAGGCGGTCCTGCGCGAGACGGTGCGCGCGCAATACGCCGAGGGCACGGTGCGCGGTCGGGCGGTCCGGAGTTATCGTGGGGAGCCGAACGTTGCTGCTGCCTCGCGGACGGAAACTTATGTTGCGCTTCGCTTGATGATCGAGAATTGGCGGTGGGCGGGAGTGCCGTTCTATCTGCGGACGGGCAAGGCGCTGACCAGGCGGAACACGGAGATTGCGATCCAATTCAAGCAACCGCCGCTTGCACTTTTTCGGGATACGGCCGCTGCCGACTGCATTCCGAACTGGCTTGTGCTGCAAATCCAGCCCAATGAAGGCATCTCACTACAATTCGGCGCCAAGGTGCCGGGGCCCGACGTGCGATTGGATGCCGTCAAAATGGGGTTCCTGTACAAGGACTATTTCCGGACCTCGCCGAGCACCGGTTATGAGACGCTCATCTACGATGCCATGATCGGGGATGCGACCCTATTCCAGCGCGCCGACAACATCGAGGCAGGCTGGCGCATCGTACAGCCGGTGCTGGATATCTGGTCGGGCGGGCAGGGCTCGATTTGGACCTACTCGGCGGGAAGCGCGGGTCCGAAGGAGGCGGACGATCTGCTTGCCAAAGACGGGCGGGCATGGCGGCCGCTTTGATCACACGGGTCAGCATCGTTCGACGGGTTGGTCCGCCCCCATGTCGAGTGTCGCAGCGTGCTATCGTCCGCTTGATCCTCGCGAGGCAAAGTCAGATACGGTAAACTAGTCTCGAGAAAGGAGCGCCGAATGGGATTTCATCAACGATCCGCAAGCTTGACCGCCGCTTGTTGGGTTCTGGCGGTCGCTTTGCTCGACCTTTCGATATCCCAGGCGTTGGGTCAGATGGAGGGAGGGCACCATCCCAACATGTTCACCCCCGCTACTCCTTCAACTGGCCAGCGCGGCTCTGGGATGGCTGGCAACGGGGAAATGGGCGGTGGCGGCCCTATGGGCGCGAGCCCCCACGGCGAGATGGCTGGCGGTGGCATGGGAGAGATGGGCGGCATGGGTGGGATGCCCGGCATG
>NZ_JAEMSD010000487.1:0-4527 GCF_016462955.1 Bradyrhizobium sp.
AGGCGCGGCCGTGCAGGCCGGCGCCGCCCATGATGCGGTCCATCAGGAACGCGGCGCGGGCCATGTAGCCGAAATCTTCCAGCAGCAGGATGAACAGGAAGATGATGATGATCTGCGGCAGGAACACGATCACGCTGCCGACGCCCGAGATCACGCCGTTCTGGAGGAAGCTCTGCAGCAGGCCGCCGGGCAGGGTGGCCTGGACCAGTTCGCCCAGCGCCTCGAAGCCGGAGTTGAGCAGCTCCATCAGCGGCTGCGCCCAGGCGAACACCGCCTGGAACATCACGAACAGGATCAAGGCGAGCACGATGAGGCCGCCGACCGGATGCAGCACCACCGCGTCGATCCGCGCGGTCCAGGTGTCGGGCCTGGCAGGCAGGCTGACGCAATCGGCGATGATGCGGTCGGCCTCGCGTTGGGTGGCGCGCAATTCGCCGACGCTGAGCGCGCGCCAGCTGTTTTCGGCCGGCTCGGCGGCGAGCTTTGCGGAGATCTCGTCGGTCAGCTTCAGCAGTTCGGAGGTGCCGCCCTTGCGCACCGCGATCGAGGTGACCACGGGCACGTCGAGCTCCTTGGCGAGCCGCTCGACGTCCACGGTGACGCCGCGGCGGCTCGCAATGTCGAACATGTTGAGCACGAGGATCATCGGCCGTCCGGGGCGCTTGAGCTCGAGCAGCAGGCGGATGGTCAGGCGCAGATTGGTGCTGTCGGCGACGCACAGCACGAGATCGGGCACGGTCTCGCCGGAAGCCTTGCCGAGCACGAAGTCGCGGGTGATCTCCTCGTCCGGGCTGCGGCCGCGCAGCGAATAGGTGCCGGGCAGGTCGACGACCGAGACCTGGCGTCCCCCGGGGGTGACGAAGAAGCCTTCCTTGCGCTCGACGGTGACGCCGGGATAGTTCGCCACCTTCTGCCGGCTGCCGGTCAGGGCGTTGAACAGCGAGGTCTTGCCGCTGTTGGGCGTGCCCACCAGGGCGAGATGCAGCAGGGGTGCTTCCATGGATCGATGGCCTGGGGGCGGGATTTCGGTCGCTCGTCAGGCGACGATGACGGCCATGGCTTCGCGGCGGCGGACCGCGATGGTGATGCTGTCGACCCGGACCGCGATCGGGTCGCGCCCGACCAGGCCCTCATGCAGGATCTCGACCCGGGCGCCCTCGACGAAGCCGAGTTCGATCAGACGGCTCTCGAGCTCGACGTCCGAGAGCGACGAGCCGGCTTGCTGGGCGGCGAGGCGCTGGATGACGCCGGTATAGCCGAGCTGGGCCAGACCCAGCGGCATGTGGGGACGCGTGTCAGTGGTGTCGGTCATGCCCTGTATTTTCAACGCCGGGCATGGAGGTCAAGCGTACGCGCGCGCCGAAGCCGCACCTTAGAGCGATTATAAGGTGCAGGGGAGAGACGCCGTCGAGGGCGCCTCCGGTCGGCTACTGGGCCGGGACCTTGTCCGGCTGGGCGGCCATGGCGCGGCTCTTGAAGTAGTCCAGGACGAAGAGACGGATCGCAGACGACAGATTGCCTTGCTGACGGTTGTTGTCGATCTCGCCGACCAGCTCGGACAGGGTCATGTTGCGCAGCCCGGAAATCTCTTTCATGCCGTTCCAGAACGCCTCTTCGAGGCTGACGCTGGTCTTGTGGCCGGCGACGACGATCGACCGTTTCACGACCGGCGACTTCATGGCTGCTCCTCGCGATCGATCCGGTGCTGGTCCAGATGCTCCTTGGCCTGGTCCGCCCGCTTCTCCTCCGCCGACCGGTCCGCCTTCGTGCGCCCGAATTTCGCCCGGTTGGCGTCCGCCTGCTTCGCCGAGGCTTCCCGCTCGACGCGCTTCCTGAAACGATTCAGGTTGATGACGTTCCCCATGCCGCGTCTCCATCACCCGATCCTCTTCTTGCCGGATGAAATATTCAGATACAGAGCGCTTCGTTGCGCCCCAGAAGACTTGATCGCCATTCGCTCGTCCTCGTCAATCGGCCATCAGGCCATCAAACGATGAATTTCGCCCCGTCGGGGGCAGTAGGGCTGCGTAGCACGCCGCCCCGCGGCAACATTGACGGTAATCAAATCCCGCCCGCAAAACCGCTTCTTTTTAGGGCGCCGAGCGTCCGTATCACTACGGATGGCAATCGGAATTCGGAAGCTAGCCCGGGCTGGTCATCTTCTCGGGGCGCACCAGGCGGTCAAACTCGTCGGCCGAGACGAAGCCGAGCCGCAGCGCCTCCTCCTTCAGCGTGGTACCGTTGGCGTGCGCCGTCTTGGCCACCTTGGCGGCGTTGTCGTAGCCGATCTTCGGGGCCAGCGCGGTCACCAGCATCAGCGAGCGCTGCATCAGCTCCTGGATGCGCTTTTCGTCGGCGCGGATGCCGCTGACGCAATGTTCGGTGAAGGAGCGTGCGGCGTCCGCCATCAGACGGATCGAGTGCAGCATGTTGTAGGCGAGCACGGGCTTGTAGACGTTGAGCTCGAAATGGCCTTGGCTGCCGGCGACGGTGATGGCGGTGTGATTGCCGAACACCTGGCAGCACACCATGGTCATCGCCTCGCATTGGGTCGGATTGACCTTGCCCGGCATGATCGATGAGCCCGGCTCGTTCTCCGGCAGGATCAATTCGCCGAGCCCCGAGCGCGGCCCCGATCCGAGCAGGCGGATGTCGTTGGCGATCTTGAACAGGCCGGTGGCGACCGAATTGATGGCACCGTGCACCAGCACATAGGCATCGTTCGACGCCAGCGCCTCGAATTTGTTGGCGGCGCTGGTGAAGGGCAGCTTGGTGATCTCAGCGACGTGCTTGGCGAACAGCTTTGCAAAGCGCGGCTTGGAGTTGAGGCCGGTCCCGACGGCCGTGCCGCCCTGCGCTAGCGGATAGATCTCCTTCACCGCGACCTTAAGTCGGGCGATGCCGCTTTCGACCTGCGCGGCATAGCCGGAAAATTCCTGACCGAGCGTCAGGGGCGTGGCATCCTGGGTATGGGTGCGGCCGATCTTGACGATCTTGGAAAACTCCTTCTCCTTCTTGCGCAGTGCGCTGAGCAGTTCGCCGAGAGCAGGGACCAGATCGGCATTGATGCGGCTTGCGGCCGCGATGTGCATCGCGGTGGGAAACGAGTCGTTCGACGACTGGCTCATGTTGACGTGGTCGTTGGGATGCACCGGTGTCTTGGCGCCGAGTTCGCCGCCGAGCAGCTCATTGGCGCGGTTGGCGATCACCTCGTTGAGGTTCATGTTGCTCTGCGTGCCCGAGCCGGTCTGCCACACCACGAGCGGGAAATGGTCGTCCAGCTTGCCCTCGATCACCTCGCGCGCGGCGCGGATGATGGCATTGGCGCGGCGCTCGTCGAGCAGGCCGAGCTCGCGATTGGACTGCGCGGCGGCGAGCTTGACGATCCCGAGTGCATGCACCAGCGAGATCGGCATGCGGTCGGTGCCGATGCGAAAATTCTGGCGCGAGCGTTCCGTCTGCGCGCCCCAATAACGATCGGCTGGGACCTCGATGGGACCAAAGCTGTCGGTTTCGATCCGGGTCGCGGCGCTTGAGGGGCGGGTCGTCTTCGCGCGGGAAGCTTTGGCCATGAGCACATCCATTCTGCCGCGCGAAACGCCGCGCGGCCTTTCCATGTGCTTCTCTATATAGGCAGTTTGGGTGCGTATGACGGGCGGGAGCCCAATCTAGATCATTTCTTGCGGAAACGATCGAGCCGCACGACTTCGGCACCGCCCTGGCTCGGCGAAGGCGGTTCGTCGGTGGCTTCCGCTGTCTCGGTCGCAGGTGCCGGGACCGATACAGCCGACGGCGCCGGCGCTGCGGGCAAAGTCTCGGGCGCGACCTCGGCGACGTCGGAGGTGTCGAACTGGAGGCCGAACTTCACGGACGGGTCGAGGAAGCTCTTGATGGCGCTGAACGGCACCACCAGCCGCTCCGGAATGCCGCCAAAGGACAGGCCAACCTCGAAGCGGTCCTCGAGCACGGTCAGGTCCCAGAACTGGTGCTGGAGGATGATCGTCATCTCTTCCGGATATTGTGCGAGCAGCCGCGGCGACAGCTTCACGCCATCGGCCTTCGACACGAAGGTGATGAAGAAATGGTGCTCGCCCGGCAGGCCATGGGCCGCGGCGTCGGTCAGCACCTTCCGCAGCACGCCGCGCAGCGCGTCGCGGGCCAGCACGTCGTATCGGATATGATCGGTCGCCATGGTCGTCCTGTTGCATCCCGAAGCCGGACCCTGCCGGCCCCGACTCGTCAAGCCTCGATAGTACCGCGCCTGACGGTTGAGCAGGAGTCCCGCCGGGGAGAAATCTAAAAGAGTAAAGTGGAGGCTTCTGTTGCCAGGTGCCTCCGAACCCCGCCTAACGGAGCTTAACCCGTTAGGACTTTAGAGTGGTCTTTCAAACTGCGTTACGCAGCCTGAGCAACCGGAGCAAAGTTGTCGTTGGCAACTATTGCAGTAGCCCGATAACGGCGGAACAATACCGGGAAAAAGTACGCCCTTTACGCCCTCGTCGATCCTATTTCGCCCCCGCCAAAGCC
>NZ_JAEMSD010000487.1:4537-5069 GCF_016462955.1 Bradyrhizobium sp.
ATAGGGGACAAAGCTCTCAAAAAACAGAGGGTTGGAGGGTTATTCCCTCTGGGTAAGTTCCGGACTCGTCTTGGCCGCCGCGCAATCCTCGTTCTAAGCTCCTGACATGTCCCCGGATTCAGCGCCGGCCGCCCAGCAGCCGGGTATTCTTGCCACCCCGCCGAGCGTCGCCGCACTATTCCTGGCATTTGCCCGGATGTCGCTGGCCGGTTTCGGGGGCGTCCTGGTGTTTGCCCGGCGCGCGATCGTCGAGCAGCACCGCTGGATGACGGCGGACGAGTTCAACGAGACCTTTGCGCTCTGCCATTTCCTGCCGGGCCCCAACATCGTCAATCTGTCCATGGTGTTCGGATCGCGGCTGCGCGGCGTCGCCGGGGGCCTTGCCGCCTTCGCGGGGCGGTTGGTGCCGCCGACACTGATCGTGACGGTGCTTGCCATCGCCTATGCCCATTTCGGGGACCTTGCGGTGCTCAGCCGGATCCTCGCCGGCATCTCCTGCGCGGCAGTCGGCCTCTTGATAGCGGTGGTCTTT
>NZ_JAEMSD010000072.1:0-17734 GCF_016462955.1 Bradyrhizobium sp.
TTCAACACCATCGCGGTCGATGACGGCATCGCCATGGGCCATGACGGCATGCTCTACAGCCTGCCGTCGCGCGAATTGATCGCCGACAGCGTCGAGTACATGGCCAACGCGCATTGCGCCGACGGCCTCGTCTGCATTTCCAATTGCGACAAGATCACGCCCGGCATGCTGATGGCCGCGCTCAGGCTCAACATCCCCGCCGTGTTCGTCTCGGGCGGGCCGATGGAGGCCGGCAAGGTCAAGCTGCAGGGCAAAACCAAGGCCGTCGACCTCATCGACGCCATGGTGGCCGCCGCCGATTCCAAGGTCAGCGACGAGGACGTCAAGGTGATCGAGCGCTCGGCGTGCCCGACCTGCGGCTCCTGCTCGGGCATGTTCACGGCCAACTCCATGAACTGCCTGACCGAGGCGCTCGGCCTCGCGCTGCCCGGCAACGGCTCCGTCGTCGCGACCCATGCCGACCGCAAGCGCCTGTTCGTCGAGGCCGGCCACACCATCGTCGATCTCGTCCGCCGCTATTACGAGCAGGACGACGCCTCCGTGCTGCCGCGCAACATCGCGAATTTCAAGGCGTTCGAGAACGCCATGACGCTCGACATCGCGATGGGCGGCTCGACCAACACCGTGCTGCATCTGCTTGCCGCCGCCCATGAGGGCCAGGTCCCCTTCACCATGAAGGACATCGACCGCCTCTCGCGCCGCGTGCCCGTGCTGTGCAAGGTGGCGCCCTCCGTCGCCGACGTCCATGTCGAGGACGTGCATCGTGCCGGCGGCATCATGGGCATTCTCGGCGAGCTCGACCGCGCCGGCCTGCTCGACACCTCCGTTACGACCGTGCACGCCCCGACCATGAACGAGGCGCTGGAGCGCTGGGACATCAAGCGCACCAAGAGCGAGGCGGTGCGGACCTTCTACCGCGCCTCGCCCGGCGGCATCCCGACGCAAGTCGCCTTCAGCCAGGAGCGCCGTTACGACGAGCTCGATGCCGATCGCGAGAAGGGCGTCGTGCGCAATCTCGAGCACGCCTTCAGCAAGGACGGCGGTCTCGCCGTGCTCTACGGCAACCTCGCGCAGGACGGCTGCATCGTGAAGACCGCCGGCGTCGACGCCTCGATCCTGAAATTCTCCGGCCCCGCGCGCGTGTTCGAGAGCCAGGACGCCGCCGTCGAAGGCATTCTGGGCGGCAAGGTCGTCGCGGGCGAAGTCGTGGTCATCATCTATGAGGGCCCGCGCGGCGGCCCCGGCATGCAGGAGATGCTTTATCCGACCAGCTACTTGAAATCGATGGGCCTCGGAAAGGCTTGCGCCCTCGTCACCGACGGCCGTTTCTCCGGCGGCTCGTCCGGCCTGTCGATCGGCCATCTGTCGCCGGAAGCCGCCGAAGGCGGCAACATCGGCCTGGTCCGTACCGGCGACATCATCGCCATCGACATCCCGAACCGCAGCATCACGCTGGAAGTCTCCGACGAGGAGCTTGCCAAGCGCCGCGCCGCGGAGGAGGCCAAGGGCGATGCCGCCTGGCAGGCGACGGGTCGCAAGCGCAACGTCTCGACTGCGCTGCAGGCTTACGCGGCGCTCACCACCAGCGCCGCGCGCGGCGCGGTGCGCGAGGTGAAGCGGCGCGCGAAGTGAGCACAGGCACGTTCGCCTCGCGCGGATGGTCAACAAGTTCTGAACGGCCGGCGAAAGCCGGCCGTTTGCATTAAGGATGCCCCGACGAAGTTCGGCAAGGCTGTGTTCTGCAGCGTATACTGTGGCGACCTTCGCAAATCCATTTCGGGCAACTGGGGCACCGCCACAATGTCTCGTACTCTCGCTGTCGTTTTCTCCACGGCCGTCGCCGCGATCTCCATGACGGGCGCGGCCTCCGCCGGCTGCTACAATTGCTACACGCCGCCGCCGTGCACCACCTGCTATCAGCAGCAATACGTGCCGCCGCAATATCGCACGGTGGACGAGACCGTGATGGTGTCGCCGGGCTCCGTGGTCGCGCACCGTACACCGGCGCAGTATCGCACCGTGATGGTGCCGCAGACCGTGATGGTGGCGCCGCCGAGCGTGCAGTACCAGCAAATCCCGCCGCAATACGCCACGCGCCAGCGCGTCGAGATGGTCTCGCCGGGCTACTCTTATTACGCCCCGGTGCAGATGAACTGCGCGTCTTGCGGCTACTGAGTCCCGGCACATTTGTGAGAATTGACGCGGCGCTCTCTTCGGGAGCGCCGCTTTCTTTTGGGCGAGGGAAAGGTGAGAGCTCGTTGAACCGCCGGGCCTGACACGACACGAAACGGCATAAGCTTGTTTCTCGAAGCCCTTCAGCGACCGCAAGCCGGGCTGGTCGCCGCTCTCGCTGTGTCGATGATCTCAGGGGGTGCGATCGTCTGGTCGGTTGGCTCGACCGACCGCGTCACCTATCTCGGCCGGACCACGGCCAGGAGCAGACCATCATGCAGGTCCGCCTCAAGACGCTTCCGCAAGGAAGCTACGTGATCGAGCGGGAAGCCATCTACAAGGCGATGCGGGCAGGGTGCCGCTACGACCTCAATTACAGTCCTCAGTTCGGCCGCCTTGTCAGCGACCGCCAGCGAACCAAATACATTCGCAGCACCGTGCTGGTTGATTGCCCGTCGAGCTAGGGGGCAGCTTGCGCGTAAGGAGGGACGTCGCGCCTTCCTGGCGGCGCTGCCCTACGATCACCGTCGCAGCGATGCGACACCCGCACCAACTTGGCGTTGCCTTGCGCGGTCGACTACGTTAAGCGACAGCCATTCCAGGCTCTGGAAGGGTGGCCGAGTGGTTTAAGGCACCGGTCTTGAAAACCGGCGTGCCCGCAAGGGTACCGTGGGTTCGAATCCCACCCCTTCCGCCAAAACACCAGTAAAATCAATCACCTGGATCGATGGCTTGGCCTGCGTTCAGAGCAACATGTCATCGTCGGTGGCCGGCAATGCCATGTCTCCGGGCTTGCCTTACCTGTCAGTGAGATTGTTCACGCCTGCCAGCCCGTGGTCGTCACGAAGGCGCAACAACGCGATCCCGGAATCGAATAGGCTTGAGTTGCGGACCAGGGACGGAAGGCAGATCACCAGCGATCCCCCAACGCCAGGAATCGACAGAATGACGGTGGAGCACGTTGCGATAGCGGGATGCCCGCGCAGGATCCTCACGGGAGCGGCGGTCTGCAGTTCCGCGTCGTGACCTGAACCCTCGCCGCAAGGTACGCGTCGCGAGGATTCGCGCAGTTCGGTGCCATTCACAGCGGGTTCATCCCCGTTGAAGCATGGTAGGTCTTATGGAGGTTGTCAGATGATTTTTCTCGGTCTCGCCGCAGCGCTATTCACGGGTCAGGCTTTGCCGGTCCAGGACGTTCGACCCCCCGTCGAGCAGGTGCAGTATGGCGTGCCGCGACGCTATCCACCGTGCGGCCACGGCTGGGACCTCAGTGCCCGCGACGGGATGTGCTATCCGAACGGCGTCTTGCCGCCCCAGGATATGGATGCCTATCGGCGCAGGTATCATGACGGCGGCGGCTACCAGCGCGAAGGGTACTACCGCGGCGGTGGGCAATATCGCGGTGGAAGGTATCCCGTCCCGTGCGGCCACGGTGCCGATCTCGATATCAGGGATGGACAATGCTATCCCAACGGCACGGTGCCGCCTCAGTTTCAGCAAGGTCGGCGGCATTACCGATATTAGCCTCGTCAGCCGGCATCTCGACGCCGACATCATGTCCCGCATTGGCTGCGCTCGCCCGAATTCAGGGAGAGCATCCGAGGCCGATGCAGTCGAGCATGTGCCGGCAGCTGCTATTGTCCCGGTGTCGGCCGAAGAGGAGAGGGACGTTCGGGGCCGTAACCACACGCCCTCCCACGCCCGTCTCCTGAGGATGCGACTGAAGCCAAACTCTCAGCTCTTCGTGTCAGCAGCGCCCTTCAGCGCGTCCCACGCGGCCTTGTTTGCCTGATCGAACGCCTTGCGGGAATCGGCGAGCGCGGCGCTCATCACCGACCAGGACTCGCTGCCGGCCTGTTTCAGCTTCTGCAAGCGTGCTTCTGCTTCGGAGGCATCGGACTTCATCTGCTTGAGCGCGGCGTCGATGTCCACGGTGCGGGCTGCGGCCACCTTGCTTGCGGCTTCGCCGATCTTGTCGGCGGCCTCTCGCCAGGCCTTGGCCTGTGCAGCCGCGAGATCCTTGAACGTCGCTTGCTGCTGCTCGAGCTCTTTGCCGGCGCCTTCGAAGTAAGCCTTCACCTGGGCCTCGAATCCGTTCCACTGCTTTTCCATGTCGGCCTTGGCATCCGCCCATGCGGCTTCGCCGGCCTGCGCCTTGGCCTTGAGCAATTGCTGAAACTCGTCGCGGCGCTGCGTCAGGTCGGACAGGAACTGATCAGTCCTGACCTTGGACTCGGCCTTGGCCTGGCCCGCTTTGACCTCGAAGGAAGCCAAAGCGGCGTCCATTTCGTCGATCCGCTCCTTGGCCCAATTCAGATAGTAATGCATGCTGCTCTGCTGTGACATGGCCGGCCTCCGTTGTCTTGCCGAGGCGATCATTCCAGAGCCGGGCTTGCCTGTATTGACCTGTCTCAATGCCCTTGGGCCTGAAGCGCCGGCGAGCGACGATAGGAACAGGCGAAAGCCGCCAGGAACGCTAACGAACCGGAGAGATTAGCCAAGCGTCACGGTGGGCCAACGCATGTTCTTCTTTTTCTCGAACCGGCTGGGATGTCTTGGCTCGCTGCTGATATCGGGCTTGATCACGGTTGCGCTGCTCTTTCTGCTCGGCATCATTCGGTTTTGATCATCACCGCTCGGGTGCCGATCCATGATCTCGGGCTGAGATCTCGTCGGTTCAGGAACTTGGGCCCAGCTGGACCGTTGTCGCGCTCTCGAAGACACGGAGAGCATTCTTGGAAAGCACCATCGTCGGAGAATTCGACACGCGCCGCGGCGCAGAGCTTGCGGTCGAGCATGTCGTGCAGGAATGCGGCGTGCCGCGAAGCGACGTGTTCGTTCAGCCGGTGGGCGGCGCGAACACGGCGGGCACACGCCCGTCAGGTCCCGACGTCAAGTCCGCGCCTGCGCCTGAGGGTGGGGCGAAGTTGGACGGTTTGATCGAGGTTTCCGTGGATTTCCACGGAGATGCGCCTGAGCGGATCGTGGATGCCCTCAGGAGCGCAGGCGCACGCGCCGTTCGCACCACATAGCCGTTTGCAACCGAACAGCGTTCGTGGAACCCGCTGAGCATGCGGTGCGTTTAGACGCGACATGCGAATTGCGAGGTTCACCTGCTTCAGAGTGCATCGATCCTGATTCCCGGCGACACCGTCTGGCGGCGGTGCGAGGCGAGGCGCGTGGCGGTTCTGAACGATGCGGCGGCCTATTTCGCAGCCCTGCGGGAAACGCTGCTGGCGGCGCAGGATCTCGTCTACATCGTCGGGTGGGACATCCACAGCAGGACCCGTCTGGTCGGTGCTTCCGGACGTGCGGACGACGGCCTGCCCGAGGAGCTCGGTCCGTTCCTGCGCGCACTGGTCGAGCGGCGCCCCGCCTTGCGCATCAACATTCTCGTCTGGGACTTCGTCTCGTTTTATGCCTCGGAGCGGGAATGGAATTCGGCGGCGAAATTCACCGCCGGCACGGATGGCCGCGTCCGATTTCATCTGGACGCCACGCTGCCATTCGGTTCGGCCCAGCACCAGAAGATCGTCTGTGTCGACGGTGCGCTGGCATTCGTCGGCGGGCTGGATCTGACGATCAGGCGCTGGGACACGAGTGATCACCGTGCCGATTTCGCGATGCGTTGCGACCCCCAGCGCAAGCCATACCCGCCGTTTCATGATGTTCAGTGCCTGGTCGACGGCGATGCCGCGGCACAGCTGTTCGACCTCGTGGAGCAACGCTGGCGTGCAGCAGGTCAAGCGGCGGACGAACGGCGCCCATTGGAGGGCAACTTTTGGCCGGCGAACGTGCCGGTCGAGGCCCAGGACTTGCCGGTCGGTATCGCCAGGACCGATGTGGTCAGTCCTGCAGGTTCGACCATCAGGGAGGTCGAACGCTCCTTCATTGCGGCCATCCGCTCGGCGAACAGTTTCGTGTACATCGAAAATCAGTTCACCAGCGCGACCAGGATGGCGCACGAACTGGCGGAGCAGATGCGTCGCGTGCCGTCGCTCCGCGCTCTGATAGTCGCCCCCAAGCTGCATTCGTCGTGGTTTGAATCCCAGGCGATGCAAAACGGCCGCGGTGCCTTCATCGCCTGCTTCAGCGAGGCCGGCGTGGCCGATCGCATCCGATTCGTCCACCCGGTCTCGCGCAGCGGGAACAGGGAAGCCGCGGTGATGGTGCACAGCAAGCTCATGGTCGTCGACGACCGGATCTTGAGGATCGGTTCGGCCAACCTTAACAATCGGTCGATGGGCGCCGACAGTGAATGTGACCTGATTTTTGAAGCCGCGACCGAGGAGCATCGGGATTTCATCATTTCGGTCCGACGTCGCCTGATCGCCCATTTCTGCGATCTCGACGAACACGCCATCGCGACAAACGAGCATCGCCTGTTCGCTCTGCTGGACGAGGTGTCGAAGGCGCGTGGCGCCAAGACGTTGCGGAAAGTCGAGTCTTCGGTTCTAACCAGCACGCTGGCCAGCTTGGTTCAGCCGGTGGCAGACCCTGAGCTGCCCCTTCATCTGGAGCGCGCGGCATCTCGCATGTGGACGACGAAAACCATCATCGGGATCGGGGCGATAGCCGTAGCGCTGTTCGGGCTGGCGCTGGCCTGGTCGTACACGTCCTTGAACGATCTCGCGGATGCAGGTCATCTTTCGGCGCTACTGTCCGCGTATTCGCAGTCCATCTGGGGGCCGCCATTGGCGATCGCAGCCTTCGTCCTCGGCGGGCTCGTCGTCTTTCCGGTTCTGGTTCTCATTGCGGCGACGGCCGCCGCACTCGGGCCGTGGCTGGGGTTCGCGACCGCCTTGGCGGGCGTCCTGCTCAGCGCTTTGATCCTGTTTGCGATCGGTCGCTTCGTCGGCCGGGAACGCCTTCAACGTCTGCTGGGCCGACGTGCCGCGCGCATCCAGGAACGCATCGTCGGGAAGGGGATCCTGGCGGTTGTCGTGATCCGGATGCTTCCCATAGCGCCGTTTTCGGTGGTGAACGTCGTGGCAGGTGCAAGCACGCTGCCTCTTCGTGACTTCATGGTTGGGACTTTGCTGGGTAGCACGCCCGGAATCCTCACGATGGCGGTTCTGGGCTCGCAGATCGCAGAGCTCGCCAGAAATGCGTCCTGGAGCAACATATTGCTGCTCATTCTGGCATTCCTGGGCTGGGTCGGGGTTTGCGCCGGCGCCCAATTCCTCGCGACGTGGCTCGCCGGGAGGCGCTGATGGCGCCGGTGCGCTTCATGACGTGGAACGTGCATGGCACGTTCAATCTCAATCCGAGGTTCGATCTGGAGGGGGTTTGCTCCATCATCCGCAAGTGGTCCCCCGATGTGGTCGCGCTCCAGGAGGTGGATTCGCGCTCGCGCACGGATGATCCGTTTGCGAAGCTGGCGAGTGTCGTCGGCGATCACCGCGTTCACGCCAAGTCGATCGTCACGGAGGATGGCGACTACGGCCAGATGCTGCTCAGCCGCTTCTCGTTCTCCAGCATGCCCGAGATCGTCGACGTGTCATACCAGGAGCGGGAGCCGCGACGGGCCATCGCCACGGACCTGCTGACGCCTTCCGGCGATGTGCGTGTAGTGGCCACGCATCTCGGCCTGAGCATTCACGAACGGTATGCCCAGGCACGTGCTCTGGTGAGCCTGGTGAAGCCGGCAAGGACCGTCGTGCTCGGCGATTTCAACGATTGGTTCTGGGTGAGATCGGTGCGCCGCGTGCTCGCGCAGGTCTGTCCCAACCGGACGCGGCTGCGGACTTTTCCGTCACGCCTGCCCCTGATGCGGCTCGACCGGATCTACGCAACGCCTGACAGCCAGATCGGGAAAGTCTGGACCGACGAGGAGGCCAGGGTCTATTCAGACCATCTGCCCGTGATTGCGGACATCGAGATCGCCGCTGCGGAACGATGACCTTCGCAGGCCGCTGTCCGGGGAGGTCGACGAATCCACGACTTCGAGCGTCGGAAAGGACCGTGTTTCGCCCGACGGTACGGTAGCCTCGGGCTCTCCGGAAAAGGCATTGATTCAGAACAACTTGGCTACTGTGCATGGGGTTGTTTTCGCAGACTCTGTATGGGCAGCGGTCTGGCAAGCGGAACGATGCGGAACTATTTCCTCATCGCTGCGTTGTCTTGACATGACTGAAGACCTTTCGTTCCGACGCAAACCCCTGACCCCTGAACAACGCCAGGCGCGCGATGCGACACGTCGCGTCGAGGCCGAGAAGGCCATCCGCGACCATGAAGCGGCGCAAAAAGCGTTTTACGCCAACAAGGAACGGCTGAAGGCGGAGCGGCTGGCGCGGGAAGCGGCGGCAGCAAAGGACTGAGCGAACACGCTTCGCCGCGCCACTACCAAAATTGCATCTCCTGGCGGCCTGCATTTGATTGTCGGCCGCCATTACCGCGTGGGTATCCGCTCGTGCTACCGTGCCGATCGGCCGTCGCAGGACGGCCGCGAGCGGGAGGTGGGCGTGTCCTGGAGCGGCTTGGGCAAGTGGTGCGGCGCAATCGCATGCGCGGGCGTCATGCTGGTCGGCGCAGGAGGTGCCGAAGTCTGGGCTACGCCGCTGACGCCGTTTCGCTACGAGGCGCAGGCGCAGCGTCATTGCCCGCATGACCGGGTCGTCTGGCTCGATTTCAAAAAGGGCCGCTACTACCGCAAGGGCCAGAAGCGGTACGGCCAGGGCTTCGACGGCAGCTTCGTCTGCTTGAACGAGGCCCGCGGCAGCTTCTACCGCCGCTCGCTGCTGGGCCTGCGTTGAGCCGGGAGAGGTGCTGATGACCCCCGTGGGCTTCCACCCGGATAGATGCGCTTCCAGCAGAACTCAGGCAAACGCCAGGGCCACGAGGCTCGAGCAGAGCAGGACCAAGCCGCCGGCGGTCAGAGCCAGGAAGCCATCGGATACGAGGTCATGGTTACGCATGGGACACCTGCCGCTCTCGTCTTCGATGCTCGCGCAGATCGATTAAGGTCGTCCGAACGCGCCGCTTTGAAAGAGGTGATGCTTGCCGTCCGCGCGGGTGCCGTCAGGCCCTCGTGCGGTAACCTTCGAACGCATGGGCCAGGAAGATCCCCGCGCTTACCAGACCCATCAGTGCCGAAACCGTCTCGATCATCGTTAAATTCCAAATCCTGCCCTTGCATCCGAGAAAACGCGTGCGGCCTTGCACAGTCAAAAGAATTTCGGTGAGAGGCGAGACAATGGGGGTGGGGTGAGGATTTGGCGCAACAGAATGTCCAGGACTGGCACAGAGAATGCGCCTCGGCTCCGTAGATCGACGGGGAGAAACCAACGTGGCGTTTACCATCCCGGCGTGATCCTTGGCGGCTCCCCATTTCCGCCGTGATCGGGTTGCGTTATCCTTACCACGTCCGAAGCGGTGGTGGGCCGCCTCGGAATCAGAAGGACTGGACAGCGCTCCCCGTAGTCTCAGCGGGTTGGGTACGCCTCCGGCGAAGTGGTATTTGGGGTCAATGGGGATCGGGCGGTCAGATTCGGTTTTGCGAGCCGTGCGCGGTGTTGCGGTTGTCGCGACGTGTCTCGCGCTCGCCAATTGCGCCTCCTCGAACAAGTTCGCGAGCCGGGTGGATCCGAAATACGGGGTGTCATCAAGCCCGCGCGTGGTGGCGTTCGGCGATCCCGTCCCGAAGGGCGGCGGTACCTATCGCGTCGGCAAGCCCTATGTCGTGGCGGGCCGGACTTACGTGCCGGAGGAGGACGTCAACTACCGCGCCGAGGGCATGGCCTCCTGGTACGGCGACAGCTTCCACGGCCGCCTGACCGCCAATGGCGAGGTGTTCGACATGACCTCGCTGACCGCGGCGCATCCGACCCTGCCGATGCCGTCCTACGCGCGGGTGACCAACGTCTCGAACGGAAAGTCGCTGATCGTCCGCGTCAACGACCGCGGGCCCTATCACGGCAACCGTCTCATCGACGTCTCGAACAAGGCCGCCGAACTCCTTGAATTCAAAGGAAATGGCGTCGCCAAGGTCCGCGTCGAATATGTCGGCCGGGCGCCGCTCGAAGGCTCCGATGACCGCCAGCTTCTGGCGACCCTGCGCACCGGCGTTCCGGCGCCGTCTCCGTCGATGGTCCGGGTCGCCTCGGCCAAGCCGTTTGTGCCGGAGCTGTCATCATCAGCCCGCGGCGCCATTCGCGGCGACGTACCGATGCCCGAGGGGCGGCCCTATAATCTCGGCAACAGCTCGGCCGATATGGCCTCGCTCAATGCGACCTCAGAAATGTCGGCCTCGAGCCGTGGCCGGAACCGTGCGCTCCAGAACGCGCGCGCAGTGTCCTACGACGCCGATGGCAGCTACGCGACCGAGAGCGCTCCGTCCGCTGCCTATGCCTCGGACGGCGCGGCCGAGGCCCGCAGCATCCTGAGCGGCCGCGGCCTCTACTGAGCCGCGCTCTCCTTCAAGAACGTCACCAGTGCCGCGTTCACCTCGTCGGGCCGCTCCTGCTGCACCCAGTGGCCGGCGCCGTCGAGGATCAGCTTGCGCTTCAGATTGGGCAGCACGCGCTCGAGCTCGTTGACGCGCTTGGCCCCGATCAGGCCGGTGATGACCGCGTCCTTCGAACCGGCGATGAACAGCGATGGCTGACGGATCTGCGCGTCCTGCCAGGGCGCCGTCAGCTCCCAATTGCGGTCGATGTTGCGGTACCAGTTCAGCCCGCCGCGGAATCCGGACTTGCGGAAGCTCTCGGTGAAATAGGCGAGGTCAGCCTCGCTGAGCCAGCCGGGTAGCGGCTCCTCGTCAGCCGCATGGCCGAGAAAGCCTTTGCCCTCTTGCACGAACATCGCCGCGGAGGGATCGGCGAGGCCGCGCCCACCGAGGACGATGCGCATGGTGCGAGCGACGTCGCGTTCGAGCTCGGCCTCGGCGACGCCGGGTGTCTGAAAGTACTGCCAGTAGAAGTTGGTGACGCCGCCCTGGCGCAACAGATCGAGCGGCTTGCCGCGGCCGCGGAACGGCGGCGGCACGCTCAGGCCTGCGACGGCCGTGAAGATGTCGGGTCGAAAAAGCGCCGCGTGCCAGGCGACCGGTGCGCCCCAATCGTGACCGACCACCATCGCCTTGGTCTCGCCGAGCGCCTGGACCAGCCCAACCACATCGCCGACGGTGTCGAAGATCGAATAGGCGGCAACGTCGGCAGGCGCTGCGCTCTGGCCATAGCCGCGCATGTCGGGGGCGACGACGTGAAATCCGGCCTCTGCCAGCGCGGGGATCTGATGGCGCCAGGAACAGGAGAGTTCCGGCCAGCCATGGCACAGCACCACCAGCGGACCCTGGCCGGCTTCGCGGACGAACAGCTCGATCCCGTTAGCCTTGATCATGCGGGTTGAGGGCATTCGCTTTTCCGCCTTTTTTCAGGGGTTTGGTCGAGAAACATCAGGCACCACGATAGGGGCGCGGCGAGAATCGTGCAATCTCAGGGACAGGCGTCCAGCCGCGTGTTGTTCGCATCTGTTCCAGCTGTTAGAACGCCTCCCTCAGGGCTTTGCCATGGCACTTCGTCTGTCTTTGCTTCGTCTCAACCGGCTCACCGCCGGAACGCTGGCGCGCGGGCTGATCGCGGCGGTTCTGATCGCAGGTATCGGCTGGGGCGGGGCACTGTATGCCGCCAACCAGAGCGTCCAGGGCGCCAAGAAGGCGGACGACACCGGCTTCGATGGCGATGCCCCGACCGCGATCCTGATTGAGGCCTCCTCAGGCAGCGTGCTGTTCGAGAAGAACGCCGACGAGCTGCGCGCCCCCTCGAGCATGATGAAGCTGATGACCGCGGAGGTCGTCTTCAACGCGGTCAAGAAGGGCGACATCAAGCTGACCGACGAGTACCGGATCAGCGAGAACGCCTGGCGCCGGGGCGGTGCGCCCTCGGGCGGCTCGACCATGTTCGCCGCCATCAACAGCAAGGTCTCGGTCAACGACCTTCTGCACGGCGCGATTATCCAGAGCGGCAACGACGCCTGCATCGCGCTCGCCGAAGCCATGGCCGGCAATGAGCGGATCTTCGCGGCCGACTTCATGACCAAGCGCGCACGCGAGCTCGGCCTCACCAGGTCGACCTTCGCCAATTCCAGCGGCCTGCCGGACCCCGGCAACAAGATGACGGTTCGCGAGCTTGGCATCCTCGCCCGCCACATCATTCTCGACTTCCCGGAGTTCTACAAACTGTTCGGCGAGAAGGAGTTCACCTGGAACAAGATCCGCCAGCCCAACCGCAATCCACTGCTTAATTCATTGGAAGGCGCCGACGGCCTCAAGACCGGCTACACCAAGGAAGGCGGCTACGGCATGGTCGGCTCGGCCGTGCAGAACGGCACGCGCCTGATCGTCGTCGTCAACGGGCTCGAAGATGCCGATGATCGCGCCAGCGAAGCCAAGAAGATGCTGGAATGGGGTTTTCGCAATTTCGAGACCCGTACGCTGATGGCGGCCGAGCAGCCCGTCGGCTATGCCAAGGTGTTCGGCGGCGAGAGCCGCTCGGTCAAGCTCGTCGCCAAGACACCCGTGAAGGTGATGGTTCACAAGAACGGCAACGACAAGCTGATTGCGCGCATTGTCTATAGCGGCCCGGTGCGGGCGCCCATCGAGGCCGGCCAGCGGGTCGGCGTGGTCAGAGTCTGGCGCAGCGGCAACATCGCAGTGGAGACGCCGGTCTATGCGGCCGAGGCCATCGGCACCGGCTCGACAATGCGCCGCGCCATCGACGGCGCCAGCGAGCTCGTGATCGGCATGTTCCGCGCAGGCGCCGAGAAGCTCTGATCATGAGTGAGAGCGCGGCACAGCGGCCGTCCGGACGCGGACGCTTCATCACCTTTGAAGGCGGCGAGGGCACCGGCAAGTCGACCCAGATCAAAAAGCTCGCCGATCGCCTCAAGGCGGCGAAGCTGCGCATCCGGGTGACGCGGGAGCCGGGCGGTTCGCCGGGCGCCGAGATCATGCGTCATCTGGTGCTGTCGGGCATGGGCAAGCTGCTCGGCCCGGAGGCCGAGACGCTGCTGTTTGCCGCCGCGCGCGACGACCATGTCCGCACCGTGATCCAGCCGGCGCTGAGCCAGGGCGTCTGGGTGTTGTGCGATCGCTTCGCCGACTCGACGCGGGCGTATCAGGGCAGCCTCGGCCAGGTGCCGGCCGGACTGATCAACGCAATGCAGCGGGTGACGATCGGCAACCTCCAGCCGGACCTCACCATCATCCTCGATTTGCCGGTCGAGATCGGCCTGCAACGCGCCGCCGCGCGCCGCGGCAGCGGCATCCCCGACAGGTTCGAGGCCGAGAAGCTCAGCTTCCACCAGGGCCTCCGCGAAGCCTATCGCAAGATCGCGGCGGAGGATCCCGCGCGCTGCGTGTTGATCGACGCCGATTCCGACCCGGACACGGTCGCCGCACGGATCTGGACGGTGCTGCGCGAGCGTCTTCTCCCCACGCCTGCGTCGGTGATTTCGGCATGAGCCCACGTCAGGCCGAGCGCGAAACCGTTCCGCATCCGCGCGAGACGAGCCGCCTGTTCGGCCATCGCGAGGCCGAGGCGGCGTTGCTTGCGGCCTATCGAAGCGGGCGGATTCCACACGCCTGGCTGATCGGCGGGCCGCAAGGGATCGGCAAGGCGACGCTGGCCTATCGCATGGCGCGCTTCGTTCTCGCCCATTCGCAGCCGCTCGCGCCTGCCGTGCAGCGGGCGGAAGACCTCGCGATCGACCCCGATGACGCCGTGGCGCGTCAGGTGGCGGCCGGCTCGCATGGCGGCCTGCTGACGCTGGAGCGGACCGCCAACGACCGCGGCGTGATGCGCACCGTGATCACCGTGGACGAGACACGCGAGACGATCGGCTTCTTCGGCTCGACCGCGGCGGCCGAAGGCTGGCGCATCTGTATCGTCGACACCGTCGATGAGCTCAATCCGAATGCCGCCAACGCGCTGTTGAAGATTTTGGAGGAGCCGCCGCAGCAATCGCTGTTTCTCCTCGTGAGCCACGCACCCGCGCGGGTGCTCGCCACGATCCAGTCGCGCTGCCGCAAGCTGCGCCTGCGCGCGCTTGCCACGGATGACGTGATTGGGGCTGCAGCTTCAGCGGCCGAGCTCGATCCGAACGATCCCGCCTTGCACGAGGCGGCGGAAGCCTCCGAGGGCAGCGTAGCGCGGGCACTGACGCTGCTCGGCGGCGATGCGCTCAAGCTCCAGCAGCGCACGGCGGCCATGCTCGCACGCCTGCCGCAAGTCGATCCGCGCGAATTGCACACGCTCGGAGACTCGCTCGGCACCAGCGACCGCGTCGCGCTGGCGGCTTTCATCGACGGCATCGACCGCTGGATCGCTGAGCGCCTGCATGCAGACGATGCCCATGCCAACCAGAACCTGCCGCGCCTTGCGCGGCTAGCTGAGGTATGGGAAAAGATCGTCCGCGCCGCGCGTGATACCGAAACCTACAATCTGGAGCGCAAGCCCCTGGTTTTCTCGGTGTTCGGCTGGCTGGCGGACGCAACGCGCTAAAGCATGATCCGGAAAGTGCGCAGCGGTTTTCTGAGAAGATCATGCGCAATCAATAATCGAACTCAGGTTCGTTTCCAGATTTCGAGAAGCCGGTAAAGGAATTCGTCGTGGCAACGAAGAAGCCAAAGAAGCAACCGAGCAAGAGGGCAAAAAAGAAGTCGTCTACTGCTGCAGAACGAGCTGCGGCGAAAAAGCTCGCTGAGCAGAGGCGTCGAGACAAGGCAGCAAGAGACAAGGCCGCGAAGGAACGAGCGAGAAAGAAGGCCGAAAAAGAGCGAGCCGCAAAGCAAAAGAAGGAAGAGGCCGCTCGGAAGAAGGCAGCGAAGGCGCGTGCCGATCGCGAGAAAGCAAGAAACGCCAAGGACGCGAAGAAGGTCAAAAAGACCTCCAAGAAGTCGCCCCCCAAAAAGAAAAAGAAGGGCACTGGTAAGAAGACCACTCGTGGCAAAGAACCTCCAAAGGGAGGAGTGAAAAAAACTGGTAAAGGCCGGAAGCTTCCGTCTCCGAAGACACCGCCGCCACAAGTCGCGCCGCCCGATCCGAAAAAGAGGAAAAGGGTACCGCGCCCACCAAAGGATCCGTCGGTCGCTCCCGATTTCATCGCGCCCGTGGCCGCCCCTGCGCGCGACAACGTCTTCTACATCACGACTGCGATCGCCTATCCCAACGGTAGCCCGCATATCGGTCACGCCTATGAGGCGATCGCGACCGACGTGCTGGCACGGTTCGCGCGGCTCGACGGCAAGGACGTGTTCTTTCTGACCGGCACCGACGAGCACGGTCAGAAGATGGTTCAGACCGCGGCGGGTGAGAACATGTCCGTCTCCGCCCTCGCAGCCCGCAACGCCGGCCGCTTCAAGGAGATGGACGAGCGCCTGAACGTGTCGTTCGACCGCTTCATCCGCACCACCGAGGAGCAGCATCACCGCTCCAGCCAGGAGATCTGGCGGCGCATGGAAGCGAACGGCGACATCTATGCCGACGTCTATTCGGGCTGGTACTCGGTCCGCGACGAGGCCTATTACGCCGAGGACGAGACGCGCGTGAACGACGACGGCGTGCGGCTCGGACCACAGGGCACTCCGGTGGAATGGGTGGAGGAGAAGAGCTATTTCTTCCGCCTCTCGCAGTACCAGAACAAGCTGCTCGAGCTCTATGCGGATCACCCCGATTTCATCGGGCCTGATTCCCGCAAGAACGAGGTGGTGAGCTTCGTCAGAGGCGGGCTGCGCGATCTCTCGATCTCGCGTACGACCTTTGATTGGGGCGTGAAAGTGCCCGGCGACGAAGATCATGTGATGTATGTCTGGGTCGACGCGCTGACCAACTACATCACCGGCGTCGGCTTCCCCGACGAGAACGACAAGAACTGGCGCTACTGGCCGGCCGACGTGCACATCATCGGCAAGGACATCATCCGTTTCCATGCCGTCTACTGGCCTGCGTTTCTGATGTCTGCCGGGATTCCGCTGCCGAAGCGGGTCTATGCCCACGGCTTCCTGTTCAACAGGGGCGAGAAGATGTCGAAGTCGGTCGGCAACGTCGTCGATCCCTTCAATCTCGCCGAGCAGTACGGCGTGGACCAACTTCGCTATTTCTTTCTGCGCGAGGTGCCGTTCGGCCAGGACGGCAATTACAATCACGAGGCCATCGTCGCGCGCATCAATGCCGATCTCGCCAACGATCTCGGCAATCTCGCGCAGCGTTCGCTTTCGATGATCGCCAAGCAACTGGGCGGCGTGCTGCCCGAGCCCGGCGAATTCAGCGACAACGACAAGGCGATCCTGGCGATGGCCGACGGCATGATCGCGGCCTCGCGTGAGGCCATGGCGACGCAGCAGATCCATCATTGGCTCAACGCCGTTTGGGCCGTGGTCGCGGAGGCCAACCGCTATTTCGCCGGCGAGGCACCGTGGGCGCTCGCCAAGACGGATCCGGCCAGGCAGAAGACGGTGCTCTACGTCACCGCGGAAGTCGTGCGCCAGATCGCGATCCTGGCTCAGCCCGCGATGCCGACTGCCTCCGGCAAGCTGCTCGACAGCCTCGGCATTCCCGAAGCCGAGCGCAGCTTCGCCATGCTCGGCGGCGCCAGCCGCATCGCACCCGGCTCGACCTTGCCGGCACCGACACCGGCGTTCCCGCGCTACATCGAGCCGGCAGCCTGAAGGCGTCCGCATGTTGGTCGACAGCCACTGCCACCTGGATTTTCCGGACTTTGCGGAAAATCTTGACGGGATCCTGTCGCGGGCGCGGGCGGCCGGCGTCGCGCGCATGGTCACGATCTCGACGCGGGTGCGGCGGCTGAAGGACCTGCTCGCGATCGCCGAGCGCTATGACGACGTCTATTGCTCGGTCGGCACCCATCCGCACAACGCGGACGAGGAGGACGGCATCGCGCCGGACGAGCTTGTTGCCCTGACGCAGCATCCCAAGGTCGTCGCGCTCGGCGAAGCCGGGCTCGACTATTTCTACGACAATGGCTCGCCGGAGGCGCAGGCGAGGGGCTTTCGCGCTCACATCGCCGCCGCTCGCACCACCGGCCTGCCGCTGGTGATCCACACCCGCGAAGCCGACGCGGACTGCGCACGCATTCTGGAAGGGGAGGCGGCCAACGGGTCGTTCCGCGCGGTGCTGCATTGCTACACCGGCGGACGCGATCTGGCATTGAAGGCCGTGTCGCTCGGGCATTATATCGGTTTCACGGGTATCCTGACCTTCAAGAAATCGGAAGCCTTGCGCGCGCTTGCGGCCGAGCTGCCAGCGGACCGTATTTTGGTTGAAACAGACTCGCCCTATCTTGCGCCCGGCAAGTTTAGAGGCAAGCGCAACGAGCCGGCCTATGTGGTCGAGGTTGCAAAGGTGCTCGCCGAGACACGGGGCGTGTCGTTTGACGAGATCTCGCGCCAGACCACCGAAAACTTCTTCCGCCTGTTCAGCAAGGCATCGACGGAGAATGTTGCCGCATGACGCTCGCGCTCACCATTCTTGGCTCCGGTTCATCCGCGGGTGTGCCGCGCCCGGCGCTGGGCTGGGGCGCGTGCGACCCCAACAATCCAAAAAAC